>JAHWHE010000022.1 GCA_019323495.1 Candidatus Woesearchaeota archaeon
CTTTGCAGCTGCTTTTCTTGTTCTTTTCTTTTCAGTTACATTTGTTGTTTCGACAGCGGTCATGTTAACCACCCCCGAATATTTTGCTGACTCATTGTTCTAAATTCGCTTTAGAAAAAGTGTGTTTTGGCACCCCATGAATCAGTTTTAATTCGCACTTTGGTTTTACATATTACGGACACATTCCGTTAGCACCTAAATGCTAAAGAACTTGTATTTAAAGCTTTCTCGAGGCTGATTTCGGGCAGTATACGGGCTATAACGCTTTTTAACCTCGTAACCAAAGGCTATAAAATGGGGGTATTTAAATTAGAATCTTGTTATTTTTGTCCCTGTGAGACATCCAGTTCATTTCTTAGGGTATTATAGAAATGCAGCACAGCTGCATCAGGTATGCCAGGAACCTCTTCTATCAAAGACAGGACTTCCACCAGGAAAGAATCAAATTCCTCCACTTCATTACACAGCCTTGCATCTGCCATGTCTGTCAGCACATACCTTGTACCTGTGAAAAGGATGTTTTCAGGGTGCATCGCAGTATGGCAAAGACCCACTTTCATCATCTCTGCATAGTGCTTTGCAACGGATTCTGCAAGCTTCATGTGGTCATGCTTTGGAAAAGCAGGATTCGTATTATAAGATGCCCTGACATTTGACGGCACCAGCCTTACCAGGTATGCCTGGTCCTGCCTGTGCTTTGGTTCTCCGTATTCAACATCATTCTGGAAAGTGTAAAGAACAGCAGCTCTCGGGCAATTGCCTTCATTGAAAGTCCTTGTTCCCCTCAATAGCAAAAGATTATCGAATTCCCTGGATCCTTTTTCAGCGCTGAACCCTCCGTACCGCTCGACGCTTTGACCGCAGTAGCCTTCCCTTATCATGGGCTCTTTTTTCCTGTTGTTTCCGTCAGGGCTTCCCACCCCTTTTATCTCCACGATGAATTCCTTGCCTTTGATATTGACTATGACAGGCTCTCCCCTGCACAATAAAACGCCTGTCCTTCCTTCTGGATAAAGATCGCTCGATGTGGAAGGCATCAATACAGAATAATTTGACCTTGCATTAGAAGATGTGGTCCTCAGCAAGTCGCGCATAAATATGTGCTTCAAATCGCCCGGCAGGTGATTGTAATCCTCTGTATATCTTACTCTTCTAATCAAATCTTCAGAAACTGCCAACGGCACATTGACCATTCTTTTTCTTTTTTCCCAGCAGGTCGCAACTCCGTCTGGCTCAAAATTCGTATTAATCAAGATTTCCGCATCCCATGAGCCCTGTCTTTCGCTCATGAAATGACTATCGTCAGAAAAAAGCGGCTGAATTTTATGATCGCTATCTCTGATAAGGCCTATTAGTTGGGTTTTTTTATGCATTATTTCTACGAGTTTTACGCCCATTTATAAATTTTACGGAAAAAGAAAAAAAAGAAAAAATCAACCTGTTTTCTTCAGGTATTTCAATACAGCTTCCAGATATGCTTTCATTTTTTCAGGCTTCGGTCTAGAGCAGGAAGGCGTCATTGTGAACTGATTCACAGGCTCATTCTTGTTCAGCCTGCCTATCATGACAACAACTTCATCCTCTCTCTTGACATTCGGCTTTGTTCTCAAATAGACATACGTGTGGCTGTATCTCTGTTTTTCTTCCACAGTATCTCCCAGCCTGAATGTCAAGTCGTATCTATGGTCGACTTCGGTCTCTAAACCAACGTCTGCGCCTGCTCTTGTGAGAGCATCCTCAAGGACACTGTACTCGACTTCTGTTCTTAACTTCACTTCAATTGGGTCCATTGTGGCTGTGTTTCGCAGCACTCATCTTTTATATCTGACGAGAATTAAGTCGGAAATATTACGATTCGACAGGGAAAATTTTTATTAAATACGCAATCTTTATTAATGATACGCACTTGAAGCTTTTCAAGGGGGTGCCTACATGAAGAAAACTATTGCTGTATTATTATTATTGTTGATAGGAACAATGGTTCTTGTCGGCTGCAGTTCGCAGACACTAGAGCCGGCTGAAAAAGGAGAAGTGCAGGAAAAAGCAGTGAAAAAGGTTGCACAACCAGAAGAGGAAGAAGAATTCGATTTCTCGCAGCCGCCTGCATTCCCAGAAGAATGAAAATGAAAAAACTATGTGCTATTAGTTGTATTGTTTTTTTGATTGTTTGTTCTACTGCTTTTGCTCTGCAGGCAGAAATAGAGCCTTCTGATTATATTTTGAATAAAGAGACTGTTTCATTGAATGGAGCTACAATAAGCGAATATAGGTCCTATCTGCAATATGATGCCACTTTGCATCTGGACAAAGGGTGGAATCTTGTAATGGCTGGAACTGATTTCTTTGACGAATATGTCTTGCCAGGAAGCGAATTGAAGATGGATGACTTAGAGACAGTCTTTGGCTTTTTTCCTACTTCGAAGCAATATGTTCCGCTTCATCCGCAGCCGGACGAAAAGCAGAAAACTGAACTGATGAAAATTATCTCTTCTTTGAAAGCAGAAGAAAGAGACGAAATAAAGACAACTGCAAAGTGGATCTTCGCCAAAAGACCAGGAACATTGAAAATGGAATTCAATGGATACTACGACGTCTTTGCTCTCTGGAAGGGATGGAACCTTATCGCCTTGAACACCTTCCTTGAAGACAGCAGTTTAAGCGATCACAAAGGCAACTGCAAAATCCTGAATGCGTATGAGTTCAAAAACAACAGCTGGATCGAATGGGATATCAGTAAGACAATAGAAAAAACAGATATAGGAAAAGGACTTGCCATAAAAACAGGCAATGACTGTGTTATGTACGAATTAGAAGAAAAATTAACACCGCCTGCATTGCCGGAGGACTAAAATGAAAATACTTGCAATATTAATGATATTTATTCTGCTTTTCACAAGCATTGTCATCGCAGACGAGTTCAATGACTGCCCTGGCCCACAGAGGACAATACGAGGCACTGTGTGGCTGACAGAGGGAGAGACCTGGTCTCAGTTGAGGCCGATGTCAGGCGTGAGACTGACTGTCGAGAGCAAGTGCGGCTTCAGCTACGAAGATATTGTTTCTGACCAGAACGGAGAGTTTTCGATAAGAGTCCAGGGACCAGTCACAGTAGACGTGAAAAAGGGACAGCAGTATTTTGGTTACGGAAGCTATCTGCACAATAAGAATAATGATGTTGACATACGAGTTCAGGAAGGGAGAGAGATTTTCATCAATGTCCTTAATCCAAGATACAGGACATATCCAAAATCAAAGAACATACTTGAATGCGAAGACGGAAAAGTCCATCACTTCTGGCACCCTCAGATATACCTGACAAGAGACATGGGAGAATGCGTGCTTACTGCTCACGACGGTGTTCGTGCATATCAGGGGGACATTAGCCTTGACACAGTCGGTGTTAATGTTGACGTTGAATTAGACAAGAAAGTCAGCGAGATAAGGATGCCAAAACTGAAGGCAAAGCCGTCAGAGACTGTCTTCAAGATAAGCAAAGGATGGAACCTGATTCCTTTCGGCATGATAGGGAACGGCAGGACAACCTGCTTCTATAATGATGAGAAGCCTTTCTCGTTCTTTTACGAGCCTTTGACAAAGAAATTCCTGTCAGGAAGAGCAGAAAGCTATTACGAAGCTCTTTACCAGAAAGACCCTAAACTGCTAGAAGATAACAATGACCTGCTGATTATGAATCTCGGTCTTGGTGTGATGTGGTTTGCCAGCCCGGTTGACTGCGAGATCTTGTTCGAGATGCAGTCTGTGCCTTCTGAAATAGAGCAGAAACTCTTTGCAGGCTGGAACCTCCGCTATGTCAACGAGCATCTGCAGGATGCAACACTGAACAAGATAAGAGGCGACTGCAGCATTGAGAAAGCATATTACTTTGACGGCAAGAGCCAGGAATGGGAAACTATCACAGCAGGAGAAGAACTGGAATACGGAAAAGGTTTCATAATAAAGGTAACAGAAGACTGCACATTGAACACAGTTGCTCAGGGAATGAGGCCTCCATCAATGCCTAATTAAGCGACAGCCCCATACAGGTAGTTTCGCTTCGGGTTTGTTCTCCTGTAGGATTCATAGCCAGGCCACTCCCTGAAGCGCTGGCTCTGCTGCATCATCCTTTTAAGATAGAACCTGCAGTCCTCTACTTTTTCTGCTATGACGTGCTGCATTATTTCAAGAAGCCCATCTTCCTTGTATATCGCAACAGCTTCTTCAAGATCTCTGAATTTTTCACCAAGCTTAGGTATTATGTCGTGCTTAAGAATGCCTATCACGCATCTTGGCAGTCTTGGATCTATCATTCTCAAATCTATACTGTCGAATCTATTTTTCAGGGCTTCATATCTTTCATTCTTCATGTCTTTGTAATCTGTGAATTGCTTGCCCCCTGCTTTCACTGTATCTTTTATATCGCAAAGATGGGCCAAGAATATTGACATTGTGCCGTTAAAACTGCCTACATCAATCTTTCTCCATTGCTCGATTTCAGCAGCTTCCATATATATAATATGGTTTCAGAGATTTATAAAGTTTATCTAGAACTCAAAGCCTGTACTTGCTTCTCTTTTGCTTTCTTCCCAGTTCCTGGCTCCAGCCTATGTATTTATTGATCAAACCCTGATTAAAATCTTTTTCTGTGAAATCATCTTTGAAAAGAGGTGCGACTCTTTTATCTATCTCTCCGCGCATCTCTATGAGTTCTCTTGCCATTTTAAGATGCCGTCCTGCTTCGCGGACATAATCCTGATAATCGTTATCCTCTATTCCATACTCCTCGCGCTCCCTTTCTGCATCGTTAATCAGCTGGACAAACCATGCGTACTCGCTTCTGGAGCTTCCTCTTTGAAGCGCGATCGATGTTCTCTGAAGAACAGAAAGGAAATCCTTTAATCCTTGGTATGTTGCATCCTTGACAACAGGCTTTGGTTTTATCAAACCGCCTCCTGTGAACCCCCTTATTTTTTCTATTTTCTCCAGCAAACCCTCTATGTCTCTCATTGCGTAGCGCAGGTCTTCGCTCGTCTCTATGGTTTTCTTTGCATAAGCATTTGCCTTGGTCCTCAGTTTTGAACATTCACTATCATATTCTGCTTGTATCTCCCTTACAATGTTAGGAATATTTCTTATCTTGTCCAGTTCATTTGAGAAATACAAGTGCGCGCCATCATGCGGTTTGAGTATTGCTAATTTTTCTTCTAATACTTCTGCGACAGCATCTATATTAAAAGCATGTTCTGCAATATTTTCAGGAGCTTCAAGCTTTCCTTCACAGAGATTCTCATAGACCTTGTCGAGCAAATCAAGATACATCTTTGTCTTGCCTGTCAATTTCTCAAGCTCTCCAACTGTTTTCACAGCTTCCATCAACGCGATTGTATCTACCGAGGCAATTGTGATTCCGCCATCAATCCATGTTTTTTGGCCAAGCTCGTATTTTTCAATAATACCTTCCAGAGCAGATGAGAGCATCTTCGAACTTTCTTCAATTTGTGCTTCAGGCAGCATTTCAGATCTTTCTTCAAGCCTTTTCTTGAGATACCTGAACCTGAACACTGCATCGTCTGCAGAAGATCTCGTATCTCTCTCAAGCTGTTCTATTCTTTTCAGCACATCTGCAAGATTCTCACTTGTGCCAAGAATCTCTGCTGTATTCTTTAACCATCTCATATGTGCATACTTTTCCAGGCCGAAATACAATTCACCGTAGACCTTTTCCAGTTTCTGGAAATCAGCAGCAGCTTTTGCTTCTATTGCTTGCGCCTGTTTTATCTCTGCGCTGAAAGCATTTCCTACTTCTGTCTTTCTTTTTTCAAAAGTTCTTAGATAATGTTTAGCAGGCTCTAATGCCTCTCTTACTCTTTGCTGCAATCTGCGGTATTGTTCAAAGTGCGGGACCTGTTTCCTTCCTTTTGGCCACGGTCTTTTGAATTTGAATATCTCGCCGTTTCCTGTCTCGATCCTTCCCTGCCTAAGAATAGTCAATAATCTTCCTACATTATTCAGGCCTTCTATGATGTGACCATAATCAGCAATAGCATTTTTCACTCTTTCTGGACTCGAACCAACATAGCCAGATGCGGGATTGAAAGCACTCATCAATAAAAATTGTTCTGCAATAGAATTCAATGCCGCTTCAACCGCAGGCACCCTTGTCTGCCTTCTTCTTCTTTGATAAATTCCATTAGGATTCATGCCCTTTTGCAAGTCATTCAATATGTCCTTAAGTCCAGTAGCCATCAATGCGCCTCCATTACTATAATAGGATGAGTTTATTTTGATTATATAAGGTTTTTGTATCAGTATTTAAATCAGAGTTCCAATCCCAATGCTTTTAAATCCCTTTCCAGCTGGTGCGGAACCTTGTATGTTATGAACTTCATTCCTGCTTTTTCCACTGGATGCTTGTACCAGCAGAAATCATCTATCATTACTATCTGCTGTGGCGCGCAATGCGATCTTTCTATCAAGATCTGCCAGATCCTTTCTTCTGGTTTCTTTGTTCCTTCTCTTACTGAGATTATTATTGGATCGAACAAAGGATAGAAATCGTGCTTTTCATTTATTTCATCAAGCCAGTTTGTGTGATTTGACAGCATCGCAACCCTGTATTTTTTCCTTAATCTTTCCACGAGATCCCATGATTCAGGAATAGGTTCATGATGATCCATCATTATCTGCCTTAACTTTTTTCTGTCGCAATTCTTTCCTATGACAGACTCAAAAACATCCCAATAATCAGTTTCAGTAAGAATGCCTTTCTGATAATGGTCCAGTGCAGAATTCAGGAACGCCTTTGCAGCCTGCCTGAAAGGCACATCCAGTTCTTTTACTAAATCTTCAACCAGAACCCTGTAAGCGTACGTGAAAAACACGCCGCCAAAATCAAACGCTACAGTTTCAATCCCTGCCATTAATATTTAGAGTTTTGAACAGATTTATAATGGTTGCGGAAAGAAATCTATTCTGTTTCCATTGGCCCGTCGTCGCCCATTGCATAGTCTGCCACTGGTGTCCACTTATGGACAATGCTTCCCTGCGGATTATCATAATCTGCTTTTCCTTGCAAATTCTGCCGATCATGCTTGGCAATATAATCTCTTCTGAATTTAAGAAAGTCATCCAAGGTCTTCCTACCATCACAACTCTGCATAGCCAATACAGATGCTGCAATCCCAAAGGTTATTCCAACAAGATGATACCATTTCATTTTCATATCCTCTGTTTTGGGACATATTTAAAACCGATGCTTCGATTTTCTGCATATTTCAAGCAGATAGATTTATTAA
>JAHWHE010000023.1 GCA_019323495.1 Candidatus Woesearchaeota archaeon
CCAAAAGAAAGACTTTGGAGAAAGAGACAGACAAGCAAAACAACAGGCTGTTGCTCCTTCATGAAATATCAAAAAGCATGCACAGCACAGTGCAATTGAATGTTCTTCTGAAGCAGATACTTGATGGCATACTTAAGCTTGGTTACATGAGGGCTACGATTTATCTGATCAATGAAGAGGACAATCTTCTTGAGGGCGTCGTGTCTACTTTCTTCAAGCAGAGCGAGATACAGGATACAAGGATTCCCATCAAAAAAGACAACAGTGTCCTGGCAAGCGTAATCGAGAACAGGAAGCCGGTTTTCATCCCTGACACATCAGACGCTAAATTAAACAAGGATGCTTTGGTCTCGAAAGCAGAACGAAAATCATTTTTGGCACTGCCATTGACAATCGCTTCGAAGATAATAGGTATACTAACAGTAGACAATAGAGACAAGCCGCTTTTGCTGGCAGAAGATGATATGAAAGTCTTGCAGCTGTTCGCAAGTGATGTTGCGCTGGCCATAAACAGGGCATTGCTGATAGACAGGCTGAATTCATTCAACCAAAGACTGAAAGAGCAGATCAAGAAAGCGACAATAGATTTGAGGGCGAAAAATATCAGGCTGAAAGAAGTTGACAAGATGAAGACAGAACTTCTGTCAGTAGTCTCGCACGAGCTTAGGACCCCTTTGACGAGCATCAAAGGCTACAGCTCTTTGTTATTGTCAAACAAGTTCGGCGCCTTGACAAAAGAGCAGAAAGAAGGTATGGAAGTCATCAATATAGAATCTGACAGGCTTAAGGATGTCATCAATGACGTGATTGAGCTCAGCAAGCTGGTCAGCGGAAAAGAGCAGCTGGTCTTGGAGCCTGCAAATATAAACAGCGTAATCAAATCCTGCATAGAATTGCTTAAGCCTGCTGCAAAAGCAAAGGACATCAAGATTTATTTCAAGCCGCAGAATTTCAAAAAGATTGTGATAGATGTTGACAAGATAAAGCATGCGCTTTATCATCTGCTGTCTAACGCAATCAAATACAACAAACCGGATGGAAGCGTCGCAATCATTGTAAGGAACAATCCGTATTTCATGCAGATAAGTGTAAGGGATACAGGAATCGGCATTGAACGGAAAAACATAGACAGGATTTTTGAGAAATTCTCGCAATTAGAAGAGCACATGACAAGAGGCGGCACCGGAACAGGAGTCGGCTTGTCTATTGTCAAGGAGATAGTTGATCTGCATACCGGCGACATATGGGTAAGGTCTATCCCTGGAAAAACAAGCACTTTTTCATTCACTATTCCTAGAAACATCAAAGGCACCAAGAGAACCCATGACGAGCAGGAATTGGCAAAAACCATTGAAGAACTCGAGACAGTGAGGACTATCGTAAACATCATGCACACTGATATACAATTGAAGAATCTCCTTGAATTGATCTTAAAGAGCATACAGGACGCAATAGGTTTTGAGAGAATCAGGCTGTATCTGGTGGAGAAGGACATGGATAAGATGAGGGGTGTGATCGGGATAGGCACGCCTAACATGAACAAGATCGAGATAAATGTAAAAGACGATGATATTGTTCAGAAGATATTCAAAACCAAGAATGCGCAATTATATCACTACTATGGAAACGAAACCATAAACCACATCTTGGGCAAGGAGGCAGATCTGCCGTTTGCAGCTGTACCTTTGCTCGTCAAAAACAAGGTCATAGGTTTGATATCAGCGGACAACCTGTACAGCAGCAAGATTATCACAAAGCAGAACCTGCGTTCTTTGACAATGTTTGCAAACACCGCGGCAGTTGCTATCGAGAATGCGCGGTTGATGGACAGCATGGAGCAGCAGGTAAAAGAAAGGACAAAAGAATTGCTCGATACCAATGAGCAGCTAAAGAAGATGGACAAGCAAAAAGACGAGTTCATGAGCTATGTAAGCCATGAACTAAGGACGCCGTTGACGAGCTTGATAGGGTATAGTAAATTGTTGCTTGGGGGAAGCCTTTCACAAGATCAGCAGTTAGAAAGTATAAAGATTATGAATACTGAAGCGACGAGATTGAAATTCATGATAGACGATTATCTTGACCTGGCGAAAATGGAGGCAGGAAAGATCCAGATGAAAAAAGAACCTATAGATGCGATAGAACTGATAAAGGAAGTTCTTTTGATCATGACGCCTCTTGCCAAAGAAAAGGATTTAGAAGTTGAGTTCATTCATGACAATATAGATTTGGTAGATATAGATTCTGATAAAATCAAGCAGGCATTGTACAATCTAGTAGGTAACGCTATAAAATTCACAAAGGAAGGCGCAATAAAGATTGAACTGCTGGACAAGAATGAAGGATTTCAAATCAATATAAAAGACTCAGGAATAGGTATTGCAAAAGAAGATTTTGAGAAGGTGTTTGATAAATTCAGGCAGATCCAGCACAGCAAGGAAATGGTTAGGGCAAAAGGCAGCGGCTTAGGAATGCCGATAACAAAGCAGATCATAGAATCGCATAATGGCAAGATCTGGTTTGAGAGCGAGCTGGGAAGGGGCACAACATTCTCCTTCTTGCTGCCTAAAAAATAAAAACGTTTATAAACTAATTATGGTTATTATGGCTTAAATAAAATAAAAAGGTGATAAATCATGGTTAGTATACATGGTCGTTTTGGTATTCGTTCTTGGATCAGCATGGTATTAGGTTTATTGTTAGTTGCGGTTGCGATCATCCCCGTCTTGAACAGCATGGGATATATAGGCTGGAACATCCCGGCACTGCCTGCATTCGCATTCAGGATCGTACTGCTTATAGCGGGCGTCTTCTTGCTATGGGATGCAACGCACGAAATTTATCAGCAAAGTGCATGGATGTGGCTTTCCATAATAGCCGGCGTACCTATATTCATACTCGGTTTGATTCCTGTGCTGAATCACTATGGCATAATTGGATGGAACCTAGAATTCATAGGAGGAACAGTATTGAATGTTCTGACAGCAATCGCTGGTATAGTATTATTTATTGATGCATGGAAAAGCGAATAAAAAAAGAATTATTTATTTTCTTCTTCCTCTTCTTCTTCAACCTTCTTTGGTAAAGGCCTTACAACAGTCATAGGAACGACCCCTGCATCGAATTCTCTTTTAGCAATCTGTATAGGGTCATAATTGATCTTTTCAAGTTCTTCTTTCGTCAAGGGTATCTTGAATGGAGCTCCCATGCTGATTTGCAATGCCCTGCTTCCTATTATCCTGGCCCTTTCGTATTTAGTGAATTTTTCTTTCGCTTCTTCTCTCTTTGCAGCAACCATTTTTTCCTCCTATAGTAGTGCCCTTAATTCTTTTGACTTGATAAGCGCGATGTCGACCATCTGGCTTATCTCTTCAGGAGACAAAGGCACGTCCTCGCCTTTTAGAAGGGCGCACAATGTTCCGTCTTCTGTGGTTGAGATGGTAAGCCTTGCATCAATTGCGCTTTCTTCTTCGTCAGTAAGGTCAACGAAAAATATGCCGTTTATCTTGCTTACTGTAACAGGTATAGGGCTGAACTGCAGCGGCAACGGAGTGTCTGTCAATTCCTTGTAATTGATTGCGTCGCCTTCAAGTTTTGGAAATCTTGTTGTCTTCAGGGCTGCGATTGCAGCGAGTCCTGCAGCATCAAACAAATTTCCTGCAGCATTTATAGGTGTGATGTCAATCAGCACAAGCCAAACTTTCTCCCCGGGAGTGATGCACAATTTCTTGAAATCAATTGCGCAGCTTTCCCTGATGCCCCTGTCTACGATTCTGGCAAGTTCGATTGAATCCACGCCAGGCGGACCTGATTCAAAATCAGGGTTTGCCAGCGGCCTAAGTTCTGCTCCTACCATGATTGTGCCGTCTTCAGGCTTGTCAGGAAAAGGAGTTCCTGTTTCCAGCTTGATGCCGACGATAACATCTGTTTCGCCCATCCTTACCCTTGCACTGCCTTCAGCAGTTTTGATTATATCAGTCTCGATTTTTACATCTCTGTATTGGTCAAATTTTCTTCCGTCTATTCTGAAGCCTTTCTTTGCCAATTCTTTTATGTGCTCTGACATGCTGTTCTTTATCATTGTGATGCCCCCGTAAATTTCGCTTTAATCGCTTGCTGCATTACAACTTTTATGTTATCAGCAGTTTTCTGCGCCAGATCAAAGATTTCCTTTAGTTGCTCTTTCTTGATCTCCCCATCCATCTGAAGAAGGGTAACTTCTCCTGTTCTTGGCAGGATGGTTAGTGCGATGTCTGCCATTGTGTTGGTAATGCCGCTTTCTGCAAGCACTTCTTCATCGTAGTTAGGATCAACAAAAACAGTTCCGTCAGCCGCGCCGAGTGCAAATGCAACAGGAAGATCTGTCATCCTGAAGCCGGCATCAGCCAGCGCCATTGACGCAGCACAAATGCCTGCGCACCTAGTTCCTGCATCTGCTTGCGGAATCTCTATGAAAACATCAACGACTGTATTTGGAAATTCAGAAAGATCCATAACAGGCATCAATGCCTTTTCACTTACAAGGCTGATTTCCCTTGCTCTTCTGTTAGGCCCTGGCCTAACCCTGTTTCCTGTCCCTGAGAACGGAAGCATATTGTAGGTGCATCTTAATATCCCTGTTTTTGGATTTTGCAGGTGCTTAGGATGCAATTCTCTTGGTCCGTAAACCGCAGCATAAGCTTGAGTTTTTCCGAATCTGCAATATGCGCTTCCCTTTGCTTTGGGTATGACGCCTACTTTTGCTTCGATCTCTCTTGTTTCTTCTATTTTTCTTCCATCTAATCTTTTAGTGTAAGCCATATTACTTTACCTCCTCTGGAATCTCCTATTGCCTCCTCTTGGCGGACCTCTCCGGTCCCCTCTTGGAGGGCCTCTTCTTTCCATTCTCTCCATTCTTTGCGGCTCTGGTTGTATCTCTTCTGGTTCTAGAGGAACAATCTTTAGATTTTTTGTTTTCTCTTTCAGAAATTCGTCTATTGCTTCTGTCAATCCAGAAATATGAGCTTCCCTGTCAATTTTTTGGATGCATTCAACCGCTACTCTTTCAGCTTCAGGCTCGCCCCTTACCCAGATCAAGCCGTTCTGTCCGACAACAATGTTGCAGCCGGTAGCTATTTTTATCTTGCTGACCATGCTTCCCTGCTTGCCTATGATTCTAGGAACTTTGCACGGATTGATATTGATTATCCTTCCTGCTTTCAGTTTCATAAGCCCAGGTCCTCTCAGACTGACGTCAATCAAGTTCTGACCGGTCACATTCACGATCTTAGCGACCATGTAATCTCCTATAGCATAATATTTGCTTAGGTCTGCTCCTTGTTCAATGTACTCAGAAGTCGCTTCCTTCATGCTCAGCATTGCGCTGTACGCAGTGTTAGTATTGACTCTCCAACCAGTATATGTCACATCAAACACTCTGCAGATTATTCTGTCTCCTACTTTAGGCAGGTATGTGCCTGCCAGTGGAATTATTTTAATCGCTCTGCCGTCGACATTCAATAAGCCCACTCTCTTGCTTATTACAAGCTCTTTTTCTCTGAATGCACCTTCGCCAGGCAGATAATCCATTCCATCTGCAAGGATTTCTCCTGGAACAACAATGCTCTTATTCTCTACTTTTAGTGGCATTTTTTCACTCTCCTACTTAATTTCTTTTACCTCTACGCTACCATGCGTAACATTGTTTAATTTTTCAATGTAATTGTCAACAAGACCTCCGCTCAATTCGACTGTGTACTGGAACGATCCGTCGTTCAGCCACGATTCGTGGACGATCTTCCCCTGCTGTCTTGCAAAGCTTTGTATCTTTCCTGCGAAATTAGCAGGCACTCTTATCTCGATTGTCCTTTTCTCAAAGCTTATAGGAAGTATTGGCTTCAGTTTCTTCACAACATCGTCGATCTGCTGTTCAGCTGTCCTGAATTCGTTGATAGTGACTTTTGCTTCTTCCATCGCGAGCCTGACTCTTTCAGGCGGATGCGGAAGCTTTGTTTTAGGGTCTATAGCTTCTCTCGCAATCAATGCAATTATCTTTTTTCTTTTTCTTTCCCTTGCCTCTTCTCTCTGCTCCTGCGTCAGCTGGACTTCGCCTTCTTTCAGGATGATTTCTGCTATCTTCAAAGGATCGTTTGTGCCAAACAAAGTTTTCAGTCTTTCTTCAGAAGCAAGTTCTCCTTTCCTCACATCAAAATAAATGTGTTCGCTTTGCATAATATCCTTGATAGAGACATCCTTTCCTTCTTTGAATGCAATAGCTTCTTCGCTATTGATGGCTATTTCAAAGTGCGAACCTCCCTTTTTCAATCTTGCAAGATTGACGTGGAAAGTTTCTTTATCGTCTGTGATGTAATGTGATCTTGCCATTTTATACCAGCTTCTTTAAGTCCTCTTTCGACAGCTTTGTGAATTTCTTGTCAGTGATCCCTATCTGCGCAGCCTCTACTCTTTCAAGCTTGAAATTGGTGCCGAGCACTCTCTTCAAAGCTTTTACGCCAAGTGCAGCTGCATCCTTCATCTTCATTGTTCTCTTGTATTCCTTGTTAAGCACTTCGATAATCGCGTCTGCGCCTTCGCCGATCGCTGTCGCGCAGTATTGGAAATATATTCCGCTAGGTTCTGTCAAAAATAATTTAGGGCCGTCGTCGTCTATGCCCACCATCAAAAGAGAAACACCGAAAGGTCTTAGTCCTCCGCTTTGCGTGCATATCTGTTTCAAATCGCACAGGTCTTTTACAATGCTTAGTGTGTCTGAAGGTGTGTCGTACGTCACCCTGTGCTGTTGCGCCCTGATCTGGGCTCTTTCAACCAGGACTCTGCCGTCGCTCACAAGTCCAGAAACCGCTGCTGCCATGTGGTCGTCTATCTGGAAAATCTTTTCAACAGCTTCCCCGACCATTAACTTATCCATAATTCTTTTGTCAACGACTAAAACTACGCCGTCGCTGCATATCATACCCATAGCTGTTGGACCTAGCTTGATGGTTTTTTTAGCATATTCTACTTGAAGCAATCTTCCGTCAGGACTAAACATAGTTATCGCCCTGTCGTACCCCATTGCTTGATGTTCAGTTTCCATTTTCAACCTCCTTTACATTGCCTTGCAGGCTTTGTTAATCATCCCTGAGACAGTCAATGAACGCACTATGACGTTTTTGCTCCTTATTTCTTTCATTAGAGCGAGGCTTGCCTTCATGTGATCTATCCATTTATGGTTAATGCAAATAACCCCCTTCTGTTTAGAAGGATCCCATTTATTTTTCACAAGTACAGGGTCTGCTTGAGCAGCTCCGTGCTCTCCTGCTAATCTAATAAAACTAGCTAAAATTGCCTCGTTTACTGCCTTGAAATCTCCAATTTGATTTTCTGATAGGATTTCAAAGGCAATATATCTTTTTCTTGGTAATAAAGACGGTATTAACGGTTTAATTAAGTTTTTTGCCTTCATTTGCAATTCCCGCTAGATTCTGGCTTTTACATCCAGAGAAAAAAGCGCCTTCGTTTTCTCTCCTCAAGCACAGGGATATAGCAGTTCTTTATAAAAGCTTCGATTCTTATTAATAAATACCAAAATCTTTATATACAGACCTTTTATTCTGCCATTAAAAGGGGTTTTAGTGAAAACTTAGGGAAAAATGGGACGTATTAAAACAAAATTGATCAAGAGAGTTACACACAAATTATTTAGTGACCACGCTCAAGAGTTCAAGACTACTTTTGATGAGAATAAAGAGATAGTCCAGAAATTTGCAGAATTTCCTTCAAAAAAGATAAGAAATGTCATCGCGGGCTATGTTACCAGATTGGTGAAGAACCGCGAGGAAATTTAATACTAACAACTACAAGTAATTTCGGAGGTGACCAGAAATGGCAGACAACTCAATATTTGTTGGAAGCAAACCCTTCATGAACTATGTTACAGGCGTTGTAATGCAGTTCACAACAAAAGATGCGAAAGAAGTGATAGTGAAAGCGAGAGGAAAATTCATTTCTAGAGCTGTAGACGTTGCAGAAGTTGCAGTGAAAAGATTTCTAAAAGACCAGATTGAAATCAAGGACATCAAAGTAGACAGTGAAGAATTCCAGAACAAGGAAGGCAAAGACGTCAGAGTAAGCACGATAGAGATAGTGTTATCAACAAAATAAGCAGTTTTTATTTTTCTCTTTTTCTTTACTAAACTTTATAAACCATGATACTCTTCTAGATCTCACGGGCCTGTAGTTTAACCTGGATAGAACAGACGGCTTCGGACCGTCGGATCAGGGTTCGAATCCCTGCAGGCCCATTCTCAGTGGATTCCAGCTTGTCTGGAATCCTCTCTCTTTTGGTTCTAACTTTTTGTAAAAGTTAGGTGAACATCCCTGCAGGCCCATTTTATTTTTCTCAGAAATCGTAATAACTAACTGGCTTGTTCAATGCTTCGTCAAATAAAATCCGAGGAACAACATCTCGGAGCTTGAATGAAAAGTATGTCTTATAGTGACTGTACGGAATTCCCAGCTTGTCTAAATCCGCGCTCAGGTTTGTCATGGAAAAAAGCCTGTGCCCCTCATAGTCGATAAAAACTTTCTGCGTTTCCCCTGCGACTCTTCTTACTAAAACACCTGCTCCTGCAACATCTTCTGCAGTAAGAGACTCTCCTTCAGTTGCTGCAGAATTTCGAAAACCAATAAAGCCAAGGATTCTTCCTGCAAGTCTTTCGAGACTCGGCATACCTGCAAATCTTTCTATCCTTTCAAGATCGCTTTCTACTTGAGGCTCGCCAGAAAGTAAATCAGCTTTCAAATCTTCAATTTCATCTAAGAAATTCGCAGTCTCCCACATGTCGCGGGCGATTGCTCGTCCTTCGTAAAAAGCTTCTGTTGGGTTTGCTGTACTATTCATGTATTTTCGTGAAAAGCTCGAATATTTAAACTTTGCCAAAACCTTTAAATAGCATGATTTGACCCTACATAGAATCATGGCAACAGAAGGGGAAGACAAGAAAGGCTACGGGCTTACTGTCAAGAAAGAAGAAAACTTTAGCGAATGGTACACCCAGGTAATCCAGAAAGCAGACTTGGCAGATTATACTAGTGTGTCTGGCTGCATTGTTTTCAAGCCTTATTCTTATGCTATCTGGGAAAAGATAAAAGAAGAAACAGACAAGCGGTTCAAAGCATTGGGGATAAAGAATGCGTATTTCCCTCTTTTCATTCCAGAAAGTTTATTGACAAAGGAAGCAGAGCATGTAGAAGGATTCGCGCCAGAGGTTGCTTGGGTGACGCAGGGAGGGAACACTCCTCTTAATGAGAGGCTTGCGATCAGGCCTACGTCAGAAGCGATAATGTATGAATCTTATGCAAAATGGATCAGGAGCTGGCGAGACCTGCCGTTAAGATTGAACCAATGGAACAATGTAGTCAGATGGGAGTTCAAGCATCCTGTTCCTTTCCTGAGGACAAGAGAATTCCTCTGGAACGAAGGACACACTGCTTTTGCAACCCAAGAAGAAGCAGAAAAAGAGATCCCAGAGATATTGAATATTTACAAAGATGTCGTAGAGAATTACATGGCATTATACGGTTTGCTTGGGAAAAAGACAGACAAGGAAAAATTCGCAGGGGCAGAATATACATGCACATTTGAATATTTCATGCCTTCTGGAAAAGCAATACAAGGTCCTGATGCGCACCACGACGGGCAAAAGTTCGCAAAAGCCTACAATATAAAATTCCTGAACAAGGAAGAGAAAGAAGACTATGCTTGGCAGAACACCTGGGCGATCACGACCAGGATGCTTGGCGTCATGATCGCAACGCACGGCGACGACAAAGGCCTGGTCCTGCCGCCGAGAATCGCGCCTAATAAAATAGTGATTGTTCCTATCTTTTTCGAGAAAAACAAGGAAGCGGTTTTGAAGAAAGTTCAGGAACTTGGCAGACTGCTGAAGGAGTTCGCTCCGATAGTGGATGACAGGGACGAATTCACGCCCGGCTATAAATTCAATGAGTGGGAGATGAAAGGGGTTCCTATCAGGGTAGAGCTTGGGCCTAGAGACCTGGAGAATGATCAGGCAGTCTTGGTTAGAAGGGATACAGGAGAGAAGGAAACAGTGAAATTAGCTGGGTTGAAAAAAGAAATATCCCTAACACTGGAAGTCATCCAGGAAAATCTTTTCAAGAAAACCAAAAAGTTCACAGAAGACAACACAGTGGAAACAAAAAATTGGGACGAATTGGTAGAAGCAATAAACAACAAGAAACTTGTAAAGGCAGTATGGTGCGGAGAAACAGAGTGCGAAGACTGGATCAAGGACAAGACCGGCGGTGCAAAGATTTTGAATATTCCGTTCGATCAGCCGCATATAAAAGACAACTGCCCTCAATGCGGCAAGGAAGGCAAGTATCTGGTTTATATAGCGAAATCATATTAGGCTTCTCTAATTAGTGGTTAATTAGCGTAATATTTATATATTCATAATAGTAAAAACGTCTTAGAACAAGGGGGATGTTATAAAATGAGAAAAACAGTCTTTTTTGCGATCTTGGTGTCTATATTTCTGTTGTCTTTAGCGATTGCAACAGCTGATGAGCTGGATTTTGATACGATCGATGCTTATGTCAACGGTGCATTGTATTCAAACATCGAGATGGACAGCGGCAAGCTTGAAGTAAGCCCAGGAGATCTATTGCAGTTTATCATAAATGTTGAAAACAAGTATCTCAAATCAGAGAGGATGGAGATCGATGCAATAGACATGACAGTTACAATTAACGATATTAGAGGAACAGATGATCTTTATTTCGAGTTCAGGGACTTTGGCCTGGACGAAGGCGAAGAAACAAACAAGGAAGTTACCTTTAATATTCCAGAAGATGTTGCGCCAGGAGAATACATAGTTGAGATGCGGGCTGCTGGCACTGATGATGATGGCAATCTTCAGAACGCAAGATTCGTTTTCCCTCTATCCGTCTTGAGAAAGCAGAGAGAGCTGTATCTGTACAAGCCTTCTATAGTTCCTGCAGGTGTGCTGTGCGGTGAAAGCACGCAATTGAACTTGAAATTAGAGAACAGGGGAAAATTGGCAGACACAGTAAGAATCACGGTTTTGAACGGTGTGTTGGGGATCGATTTAAAGGACAGCGATACTGTGAAATCGCATCCTGAAGTATATGTATTGGACAAAAGCTATACCTTGCATATCGCAGACGCTGTCGAAGGCGGAGTATACCCTATTAATGTGATTGTTGATTACACAGGCGGCCAGTTGATTGAGAGTATAGATTTATTGGTGACCTGTCCTTCTGCCTACGATCTTACGCAAGGAAAAGCAAAGGAATTGAAGCCAGAAGAATACGCAACAGGCTTCCAGGTGGCGAATGTCGGAAAAGAAGACAAGTCAAGACCCCTCTCGGGTTTTTTCACCAGGAACAAGTCAGAGATAGCGATACTTTCTGGCATCGGCATTTTTGTTATTGCTGTAATCATGCTGTTGGTAGCAGTTGTTGGCTTCAGTAGCAAAAGAAGATAAAACACGATAAACAAGAGGTGATTTGGATGATAGTTATCGGCGCTGACCATGGCGGTTTTGAATTAAAAGAGAAGATAAAAAAGAAATTGGATGAGCTCGGTTATGAATATGAGGATGTTGGCGCTTTCAAGCCCAATCCAAAAGATGATTATCCGCAGTTCGCAGAACGTGTAGGAAGGGATATTTCTGAACATCCTGACTGGAAAGGAATTCTTATCTGCAGATCGGGTCAAGGAATGGCAATGGTTGCAAACAAATTCTCAGGCGTCAGGGCAGCTGTCTGTCATTCTGTTGACGAAGCCAAAATGACAAGGGAGCACAACGACGCAAATGTACTGTCTATAGGCGCAGACGATGTCAAGGAAAAAGACGCGCTTGCTATGGTGCAGACCTTCCTGGAGACCTTGTTTTCTGACGAAAGCAGGCATAAAAAACGGGTAGCGCAGATAAACAAGCTATAAGTATAGCATCAAGCGCAGCCTAAGTAACATTTATAAATAAATCTGGATTCTGCTAGTTTACAGCCCCGTGGTGTAGTGGCCAATCATGTTGGATTTTGGATCCAACGACCGCGGTTCGAATCCGCGCGGGGCTATTTCAGTTCTTTTCGAAATTCAATTTAAATTAAAAATAAAATAAAAAAAATTATTGTTCTACGAATTGTCCGTTCTCTGCTTTGAACAATGCGAATGGCTTTGCAACGTCTCCGTTTTCATCGAACTTGTTATAGCCTGATGCGCCATCGAATTCCACATTGTACAATGCATCCTTGATTTTTTCTCTGTCTAAGTCGCTATTTTCGATTGCTTCAGCATAGATGTATACCATGTCATAAAAAAAGTCTGCAAAGATGTCAGATGCTTCTTTTCCAAATCTTGCATCGTATTTGCTTTTGAAGTTCAATGCAAATTCATTCTTGTTTTCTGCAAAGAATGTGACATACAACTCTTCTACAGCATCTCCTGCCCCTTCAAAGAAACTGTCGTCTTTAAGGGCTTCTCCGCTGATTATCGGGATATCGATACCCAGCTGTTTTGCCTGGACAACAAATCTTATTCCTTCTGAAAGAATAGGGATCAATAAGATAGCTTCTGGTTGTTTTTCCTTGATTTTTACAAGCTGTGTTTTCATGTCCCTTGTTCCTACTTCAAAAGATTCAACAACCAAGACTTCAACGCCGAATTCGTCTGCTTTTTCCTGCAATGTCTTTGAAAGGCCGACGCCGTATTCATCGTTGACATAAGCGATTCCTACTTTCTTAATTCCCATCTCTTTTACAGTCTCAAGCATCTTCAATCCCTGAAAACTATCAGGAGATGTCACCCTAAAAGTATAATCTCCGCATCTCGTAGTCAGTGCGTCACTGGTTCCGATTGCCATCAGGGGCACTTTCTTTGCTTCTGCTACAGGACACATTGCTAATGTATTCGTGCTCGAAAGAGAAGCTACTCCTACTACGTTATCAATGTCTACTAGCTTATTCAATGCAGACAATGACCTTCCTGCATCCAGCATATTGTCTTCGAAGATGATTTCCAATTTTTTTCCTTTGACACCGCCGTTTGCATTGATCTCTTCGACAGCCATTGTCAAAGCATTTCTTGCAGCTTCTCCGTATGCTGCAGCATTTCCTGTCAACGGAAGAACAGCTCCTAGCTTTATCCTTTCTTCTTGAATGCTTGTGACAGAGTTTCCTGTAAGTTCTCCGCATCCTGCCAGCATAACCAGCAGCAGCAACATTCCCATTATCAAGATTTTTTTCATATTAATTCCTCCTTTTATCACTAAGAAGTCATCATCTCTACAACTTTATTAAAACTTATTACTTGAAATTTTAATAAAAAGAAACATTTTTATATATAGAAACCTTTTTATTAAAAAATAATATGAATTTGGACATAAAAAATAGGAAAATCTTATATGAGTTGGATAAGAATGCAAGGGCTAGCCTTTCTTATATAGGAAAAAAAGTAGGCCTAAGCTCAGAAGTCGTGCATTACAGGATAAAGAGGCTGGAAAATAAAGGCATCATAACAGGCTATCATTCATTGCCAAATTTCAATAAGCTAGGTTTGATCCATTTCAAGATTTGCATCAAATTCAACGGCATCCCATTGAAAAAAGAAGAGGAATTCTATGCGCAGGTTAAGAAGATCCCACAGGTTATCTGGATCGCGAGCTGCAGGGGTGAATGGGACTGCTTTGTTTCATCTACTGTCAAGGACCTTTTTGAATTGGATCAAATAAAAGATAAGATTATAAGTATGGGCGACAAATACATACTAAACAAAACCATATCAGTTTTAACAGACTATTATTCTCAACCGAGGGATTTTCTTGTCAGTAAAAAAAGAATATCCGAATTTAAAAAATTAGATACTCGCCCTGCTAAATTAGACGAGATAGATCTTAAGATTCTGAGAGTTCTTTCTGAAAATTCAAGAGTTCCTATAATAACGATTGCTCAGAAGGCCAAAACAACTGTAAAAACTGTTGCGAATAGAATAAGGAAATTACTGAAGGAGCAGGTTATTATAAATTTCAGACCCATTATAGATTACGATAAAATAGGGCTTAATTTTTTCAAGACATTCATTTACATAAAAAATCCTGACAAAGAAAGGGTCAATCTTTTATGGAACGACCTTAAAAAGAATCCCAACGTAATACACAATCTAAAAGTGGTGGGCGAATGGGACATGGAGCCGGAATTCGAGTTCGAGAATGAAGCCGATTTCGGAAAATTGATACAGTACCTTATGGATAATTATTCAGATATAATACAAAGGATTAGTGTGATAGACATTGTCAAGGAATATAAATTCACCTTTTTCTATAAATAGAAAAGCAACCTTTTTAAATTGCATTAGAAATCTCAACTATATCACAGCCCCGTAGTGTAGTGGCCAATCATGTCGGGTTCTGGCCCCGGCGACCGCGGTTCGAATCCGCGCGGGGCTATTCTTTAAAATGAAAGAGAATGTAAGACTGCTAGTTGACGGAAAGGAAAGCTTCAAGCAGATTATCAAGAGGATAAGGGAAGCGAAAAAATCAATCTACATGAATGTCTTTATCTGGCGCGATGATGTGATTGGAAACATGATCGCAAAAGAGCTCCTGGCAGCTGCAGACAAAGGAGTCAAGATAACCGTTTCCAAGGACCGTCTTGGAGGCATATACGAGAAAGCAGAAGAGAACAAGCAGAGTTTTCTTCACAAGTATTTAGACACGAGGCAATGGATTAAGCAGAAGACGATCGACATATTCTATCACCCTCACTTGAAAGCAGTGGGCGGCTGGCAAAAGGAGAACAGATTAGTAGATCAGTTATTAAAACACAAGAACATACGCATCCTAAGAAGCAAGATAAAAAAGGATCATTCAAAATACTACATCTTTGACAATGAAATTTTTGTTACAGGCGGCATAAACATAGAAGACAGGACAATCGCGCGCGATATAAGGGGCAGCAGATGGAACGATTACATGATAGAGATTAAAGGAAAAGAATTCGTAAACAGGCTGAAGCAAAGGATTAATGGAGACGCAAACTATGACGCAGATTCGCAGCTCGAGTTCGTATTGAACATAAACAAAAGAAAAAAGTTCGAGATAAAGAGGGCAATCCTGCGCTTGTTGTCGGACGCCAAGACAGTAGATATTCAGATGGCATATTTCGGTGATAAAGACATAATAAACAAGATAATCTCAGCTGCAAACAACGGGACAAAAGTCAGGA
>JAHWHE010000024.1 GCA_019323495.1 Candidatus Woesearchaeota archaeon
CATTGTTCTCCACATTTCAGGATCAAGATCTTCAATAATTTCTCTTACTTCACCAACCACAGTATCTATTGTTTCTCTATAAGCTTTATACAGGGTGACAACGAAATCTTGAATATACTTTTTCTCACGCATTCCGCGCAAAGAAGGATAGTGCTCTAATATTGCATTCATCAACGGCAGCCTGTCGCTTTCAAAGAAAAAGTAAGCGAATTTATCTGCATCAAGATCCCTGTTCTTTTCTACTATCAGCATACATCATGCAATATAACTTGACTTAAAAAGCTTACCACAAATCATATAAAAAACTTAATTTTTAGAACAGCATGCCTATCAACAAATACGTTTGTCCTGCTTTTGAGGAAGAGATTGAACCAGAACAGCTCATACAGCGGATTCTAGATTCCCATCATAAAGTTATTTCAGAAGAAAAATTCTTTAGGAAGCTAAAGAATTTGACTAAAAAATCGCCAATCTACGTAATTGAAATGGTAGGTGGCAGAGTCGAAGGAAGGATAGACACAGAAGCAGAGAAATTCCGTCCTGACAAGAGCGATGCTTGCATTTACAAGAACGATCTTTCACTATTAATAGATTTTCACAGAAAAGCCAAAACAGAAAGAGAATTTTTTAGGAAACTATTGCAGCTCATTAATGAAGCTCCATTCAATGTCGCGCTTGTAGATGGTGTTGCCAAGGGCACACCTATGGCGCCTGATGGCTACATCGGCAAGCACAGCCCGCGATGGGCACCGATTGAAATGAAGTCTTACATGCTAGTTCCTTATATAGATGGAGTAAATGCAGTTACCCCGTTGTTATCTGTTGAGCAAAGTCTCTTTAACTATACTGGAGAAGATCCAGAACAAGTGCAGTTCCACATAAGAAAGTTCTTGAGAAGGGGCAGAAAACAAGAATTTGCAATTGTCTTGACAAGAGAAAACTGCAAAGACCTAGGCGAACTAAAGAGAAAGATAGAAACAGATCCTGCAACAGCACTTGAATCTGTAATCAATCTAGGAAGTTTCACACCTGTCGACATCTCAGGCTATCCTTCTGGTCCTATCAAAGAAATGAGGGAAAGAATCAATAGGTTCATTGAGGAATCAGATAAATTCATGAATATTGGCTGCTGGGCAGAAGTTGATTTCTATGGCGACATCTGGACGCACAATAGAATAGATGATTATTTTGAAGAATATTATAGAAGAGGAAAGATAGAATTTGTTTAATTCATGTCAGTTCATAAAAGAATGATCCGGTGCAGGATATCCGTTCAAGCACGGAGTGCATATTCTACGGCCGTCTTTGCTTCCGCGAGGGATATTCGCATCATGTACAGGCTGAACCCAATATATTCTATAGCAGGCATTGCAGATCGTAATGCCGTGATGTACTCTTGGCGCTTTCTCTGGATCGAACTCTCTTGTAGCCCATACTTTGATATCATTTCTTTCTACCTTTTCAATAATTTCTGCCAGATTTTCAGAAGAAATCACAGCTGATTCACACTTGCCAGATTCGACTATTTTTCTAATAGCTTCTCCATTGAAATATTGTAGTGTATAATCCTCGGGAACCATTTTTCAACAGCATTAGATCCGGGTCAATTAAAAAGCTTATGCGTCCCACTCAAGGATCTCTATATACTCTCTCAGTTTTCCAGCTGTCTTGAACTTCTGTAGAATTAGCGATCTTTTCTGTCCGCAGATTATGTCTTTTATTGCAGGAGGCAGATTGTGATAGTGTTTTTTCCCGCCCAGGACTTCATAGAAAATATGTATCAGCTCAACAACATCGTCATGTATCTTTTCTGCGCTGGCGCCGCCCCAATGATACAGATCGAGCAGTTTCAGATCAAACCTAAGGCCTGATCTCTGAACAATGATATTGTCTGTGTGAAGATCTCCATGATATTCCTTCAACCTATGTATGTCTTCTATTCCTTTTGCCAGCGAATGCAGTAGATGCAGAGCAGCAAACGGATTAAGCCTTTTGCCAGGCTGCCTTTTCAGGAACTCGCTCAGTAGCTCGCCCTCGACAAACTCTGACAAAAGAAAGACAATAGGTGCTCCTTCTATATACAGCGTGTCCTGCGCATAATACTGGATGACAATGCTGCAGTTCCTTAATTTATGCAGTTTCTTTGCATAGAACTTGCTTGCTCTTCCCCTGACATTTCTGTGGGGATAGAAGAACTTGGCTGTCTTCTCGATGCCCGTCTCTATCTCCTTGATAAGATAGACCTCTCCTTCCCATCCTTTTCCAAGAAGCTCTAGTATCTCGTATTTGCCATAAATCACTTCGCCAGGCTCAAAACCGAATGACTCAATCTTCTTCATGCGAAAAAATCAAGGGAAGATAGTATAAAAGCTTTACTGTGCAAATGTCATAAATTATATAAGAAACCCTCAATTGAATCTTGGTATGAAAGAATTAAGAGTGCCAAATGACGAAGAAATGAAGAAATTGGGGAAGACGCTTCTTGAGCCTACTGAAGAGGAATTAGAATACTGGAATAATTTTTGCGATTTACATCAAAAAGTTCCAAAGGATACCTTGGTAATGGCAGGATTCTTTAAAGGCCTTTTAGAGGATGTAAGAAAAATATTCACAAATCCTGAAAAAGTATGGCTGCTGAGAAGAATAATATTTGAATATGCAAAAAGGCTTGAAAGGTACGCAACTTTCAAGATGGAAGATGCAGATCCAAGAGTCAGATCAGACATCATGCTGACTGCCGCAGACCTATACCAGGAAGCTGACGAGCTCATAGGTTTTGCAACAGACAACACTTTCCGGCAGATGGAATCTGTCGGCGGTGCAATCCACTTCAGAAGATTAGCAGGGCTTGAAGATGAAATCAAGCAACTCGGCCTGGACACAAGGGTAGGATACCTCGTACGAGTTGCATTTGGCGACAGTGCAGTTTATCCAATACATGCTGACGACCCTGCTCTTGCAGAATTAAGAAAGAAAACGCATCAGGTTGCAGACGGTGCTGTAAAAATTTATGTTCCTGAAGGCTTGGAAAAACGTGTTGATGATTCTTCTTAATACCCTGTATTTACAGAATAAACTGCTTTAAAAAACAAAAGATTTAATTATGACTGATTCTTGTGTATGCAGAAGAGGTGGTTGATTATGAAAAAGCTGTTATTAATCCTGATCTTTCTGTTTATCTCATTGCTAGTTGTCTCTTTTGTTTCTGCACAAAGAGGGATTCCGATTGTACCGTTACAAATACCGCAAGAAGAGCCTGTAGACAGAGTCGTTGTTCCTATTCAGCCAGACACCCCTATTCTTAAACCAGAAACTGTTTCAAAGATTCCAACTGAAACTATTCGTAAAGTTCCTTCAAAAATTGGAGAGAAGTGTCAGATAGATGAAGATCGTGCTGATGAGTTTAGCAAAGGCCAAATTGGTCACTGGATAGTTCCTGATGTCGATGTTCCTCCTGCTGAAATCGGCAAATGGGGGAAAGTTGAAATACAATTTGCACCTGTAGACTATGAATGGGATATAGAAGATAAGTGTATTTCCAAAGTTAAAGTCCTAGACTATTATTGTATTATGAAAGCAGATCCTGATTGTATAGGAGAAATGGGTGTAAAACAGTTAGGGGCTGGCGGCGCGATAAATGCAAAACAAGTAGAAGAGCTTAAAGATGCCTACTGTGTTTTGGATCCTTTTTCAAAAGAGACAGGATACATTGGTTCGTTAGAAACGGAATGTGCATGTGGCTGCTCTGATGGAAGATGTTTGGATGAGATTGATACTGACTATGATAATATATTTGATTGCATAGATGACGATGATGATAATGACGGGGTAATTGATGTAAAAGACAATTGTCCTTTGATAAAAAATGGCAATCAGAGCGATGTAGACAAGGACTATAAAGGGGATGTCTGCGATAACTGCCCTCACAGACAGAACAAAGATCAGGCAGACATTGACGAAGACGGTGTTGGAGATGCCTGCGATAATTGCAAGAATCACAAGAACAAAGACCAGAAAGATTCAAATGGAAACTACGTAGGAGATGCGTGCGATTGCCAGGACATGATAAAAGGTCCTAATGAATATGATGTTGACTGTGGACTGATTTGTCCGCTCTGCCTCGAGGATGATTGCCGCAGCGATCCTAATTGGTGCGGTGATGAACTTATACCAATTCGAGTAAAAGGCAAATATAATCAAGGTTTTATTGACGTGGTCTTTGTGCCTGACTTCCGTTATACAAGCAATGAACAGTTCAAGCAGGATGCAATAGAATTAGTGCAGAAAGGCTTTGCAAAGTTACAAGCAAAATCAAATCTGCCTATCAATCCAAATTATTTCGACAAGTTCAACTTCTATTACTACGAAGGAGGATTCCTTGATGGAACCCATCACTACGATTATACTGCAGATGCAACATTTGACTGCACAGGATTTCCGCCTTCAAACATTGCAGGATTTGGCTTGGGAGGGAAAGTTGCTCCATTCCATGATAATCTAGTTATTATATGTCCAAATGGAACTGCCAATTGTGGAGGATGTTCAGAGCTCGGACCTGGCATCAATCACAAATTGCGAACTAGAGCGGGGTTGCCAAATCTCCTGGTTCATGAAGCTTCGCATGGCGTATTTAGCCTTCAGGATGAATACTGTGGAGATACTTTCTATAGTAAAACATCTGCAATGCCAAATATATTCTATAATTATGATTTGTGTGAAGTGGCACGAAAATCAGCTGCATGGAAAGACGGCAAATGCAGGAAAATATGCGAACAGGGAAAAGATTGGACAATATCAAACAGCCTTGAGCATGTCAGTTTTTATCGCTGGGATTCTGATGACAAGAACGACGACATGATGACTGCATGTGGTGCAGGATGTGATCATGATTATCGCTTTAAAGAAGCTGATGTGCCCCGTATCAATTGGGTGATTGACAAATGGCCAAAATCAAAAACCCCAGCAATATTTGTAAACTTGGAATTAGACAGGGAAGGTGTCAGGTTCAAGGACACCAACATTGTTGGAGCACATCCTGATCTAGGCATGCAGGAAGAACACTTCCGCGTTAAGATACTTGATAATAGAGAAGGAGTCTTGCTTGAATATCCAATATCGGATCCGCGAATCAAAATGAAAGCAGCTGGATTCGAAAATACAGCTCCTGCTTTTGAAGAAAGTGCAGTATTCTCTGTTGCAGTTCCTATCAGCTTTAACGTTGCAAAGATGCAGCTTGTGAAAGACGGAAAAATCCTGATTAATGTAGAGTTAGAAGATGTTGTTGCAGAGTACTGTAAAGCAAATATGGACTCTGATGAATGCCGCGGCATACAAAAACCGCAGGTTACTCAAGCTAAACAATCTATGTTTTCAGCTGTAACAGGATTTTTTATTAAATTTTTTAATATAAATGTAGAAGATTAGCTTTCATCAATCATCTTATCTAGCATCTCTAGAGTTAGAAGATTCTCTGGCTGCCACCTGTCGACTTTTCTCTGCAGCTGGCTCAGTTCATCAGCAGCTGCCATCCTCTGCAGAAGGATTATCGCATCCCTAAGATTGTTCTTGAACTCTTCAAGCATCTCTCCTGTTTCTTTGATCTTGTCAGAAAGAATGGCGATGTGCGTCTTGCCCCTGCTCAAATCGAATTTGTTGGAATCGCCTATCTTTCCAAGCGCATTCTTGCATTCCTTGGATTTTTCTTCGATAGAACTAATAGAACTCTCTATTCTTCCAATATTCCCGCTGATCAGCTCTTTTTCCATATTAAAAATAAAAAAAAATAAAAAAACTAATAGTCCTCGAATAAGGAACCAATGTCATCCAGGCCTTCTACATTGTCTGGATCCAAGTCTTGCTCCATCTCGTCGAGCGCCGCTGTCCCTGCTTCAACTTCAGCAACACTGTCTGTTCCTGCTGGTGCTGCAGGTTTTTCAGTGACTTGCTTTGCACATCCGACAGCAACAACTAGAGCAATTATCATCAAAGCCAATAAAATTCTTTTCATGTTTTATCACTCCCCGTGTTTCCTTATTCCTGTTGCTCTTCGTCTGCTGCTTCTTCTTCGTCTTCACTTTCTTCTTCCACTTCTACTTCTTCTTCATC
>JAHWHE010000025.1 GCA_019323495.1 Candidatus Woesearchaeota archaeon
ATCTTTTTAATTATTTTCTCCTTTTCTTCTTTTGTTGCCGGTTTTTTACCCAGAATCTTGTCCAACTCGTCTTTTGTTAATATTCCTTTTACATCCCTTATAATTTGCTTTTCAATTTCTTGCCTATCCATAAAGGCTATTAGAATTCTTACATTTATAAATGTTTACTCAATATACCTCATAAACTCCTTTGTATCCTTTTTTCAGATAGAATTCAAACAGTTCTTTTCCTAGTGCGTTAAGGAATGTGTGGTCTTTTCCTACTACTGTGATAGAAACTCTTTCGATGCTAGGGTTCTCTGGCATTTCAGTATGCTGTATAAAATCGCTTGGAGAAACAGAGTCGGGCAATTCCCCAAATGCTAATTTCTGCAGTTTTGCAAACTCCTCTGGATTTTCCCGATGTTCGCGTAATAATTTAAAGGCCAGTTCATAACCTCCCTTTTGGAAGTCTTCATCATCCACGAATTGGAACATCAAGACTCCTTCTTTAGACTTATAAAATATGCAGTAATTATGGTGCAGAAGCAAGTGCAAACTACTTTGTGGAGTGAATTCTGACAGCAAAGCATTAAGCTCTTCTTCATGCTTGGGATGAGTAGGTGTACTTTTCTCAGAAGGCAGTTCTTCAGCTCCTTTATACAACAATGTATGCAGCCCTTCTTCAGCAGGCACTACTCCTGCCTTGACCAAATTCTCCATGTCTCCCACAGGTATCTTGTATACGTCCCTGTATTTGTGTGTTTCCAGAATGCAGATAGAGCGGTCTTTGAGCAATGAATAGGTTATCTCGTCGCCGGACACCTGGAGGCTGAAGATTGGGAAGTCGAATTCTTTTCTGTCTATCTCCTTGTCATTTTCGTAAATTACCAGGACGCTTTTTGATTTGTCCTTGGCAGTGTATACTACAAATGCCCTGTTTCCTTCTGCAGCAACAGCAGTCACTTCCCCATTATATTCAATTCTTGAAACCTCTTTATCATTTTCCAGTATGATGAACGCGCCATTAACTTTATCAGGATGCCCGGTTCCAAGAAGTATCCTGCCCCTGTCATCTCTTGCAATGGCGAATACAACGCTGTCAAGACTTGTTCTTGATAATTCCTTGCCGTCTTCTTCTATAGAAAGAAAGCAGCTTTCAGTGCTGTCATCTACTAAACCAAGATATCTCTTATTGCCAAAAACAGCAATGCCTCCAATAGATTCTTTATACTCTGTCCTTGATATCTCTTCACCGTCTTCAAGAACAAGCAAAGAGCCATTTTTGTTTGGAAGCGCTCCTATGTAAGTTCTATTGCCGTCCCTTGCCAGACCGAACACGCAGAAATCAAAATCCTTTCTGAAGACTTCCTTGTCGTCTTCTAAAATAACATGCGCTCCTCTTTGAAGGATATTGTCAAACATTACCAGGTGTTTTCTGTTGCCTTCATTGACAATGCCTGTTATGTTCATATCAAATTCAATAGAAGAAACCTGAGAGAATTCAACCACCCTCTCTAAAGATCCGCCCATCCCCATTTTCATTCCACATCTTTTGCTATGTTCAGCAGTTCTTGTATTCCTTTGTCTGTTTCGTCTCTGGCTGCGATTTCCAGCCGGACATTCTTCAGTATCTCTGCCAGCTTGTCTTCTCTGAACTGGAACCTGAGAAGTTCATGGTATGTCAATCTATGTGCTTCTGGATCTTTAAGAGCCTCGTTTATTTCACTTATCCATTCAGGATCTCTTGAAAGTACATATCTGCCGTCTTCTAGATTAGATCTGTAAGCCATTTCCCTGTACAATATCAGGCTGTCTGCAGGGATAAAGAATCCCTCTCTTCGTTGAATACTAGTAGGCGACAAGCGCTTCAGTCTATAGAAATAAATAACCTCTTCAAATCGTTCGTTAGAAGTTCCGCATCCAGTTCCTCCGCCCATTCCCATCTTATTCTCTTACCCTATATCCGCCTTTGTCTCTCATTATTGCGTGCATCTGTGTAATGAACTTCTCATATTCTACTACTGTCAGCGGATTTAACAGGCACATGCCCAGTTCTGTCAGATATGATGTGTATGGCAGAGGCTCTCGTCTGAAACCTATTGGTTTTACAATAGCAGGATTGCCCCTCTCTCCAAAATTAGGACCTAAAGGATCGTGAACAATCTCCACAAGCGTTTTCAATGTATCGAATTGCTTTGTTATTGTTCCTTCATTAAGAGATATCAGATTAAATCCGCTCCTCTCTGAAACCCAAGTAACAGGCTCTAGTACTAGTGCGTCAGCAGGAGATACACGTACGCTTCTTACAGGTATGTATATCTCGCGCGGTTTTATTCCCACTAGACCTGCTTTGTATTCTTTATCAGACATAGTATCTGGTCCAGTACTTCCTCCCATTCCCATTTTAGCTTAACCTCTCAATCAATTCATTAAGTTTTTCGTTATTAGGATCGTATTTAGAACCTTCTAATGCGAGCTGTCGCGCTCTCTCTCTGAAAGCAGGCCCTATTGACATATAAGTTATTGCTTCATACAGATAGTCTGCTGCTCTTTTTCGTGAAGCATCAGCTTCTTCTTCTGTCCTGGTTTCAATAGTTGAAACTTCGCCTGCGTCATCGATTCTTTTTGCAAGCCCCTGGAAATGCAGGTTCCTCGACCTGTCATAAAGAAACTGGCCGTTAAAATCAACAATGCATTTCATGCTTTTCAAAGAATTCTTTATTTCAGCAACTTGTTCAGGGCTGAGCTCTTCTTGTCCGATAGTGTGTTTACGACTGTAGGTTATCATGCCGCCCCCTTCTTTTTTGGCCACGCTGAATACCTCTACAGGCTCGCCATTCATGAAAACATAGCATACCCTGTCCTTGACAAATACTCCCCAATGTGTCATAAAACATCTCCTATTCCTGCGAATATTTAAAGCTTACCACAGATTTTAAATATTTAAAAGACATACAGCAAGATATGGCTATCAACAAGAGAGTTCTGATTGTTGAAGACGATATAGATTCTCTGGAACTCACGGCAGATGTATTGCTGTATGAAATACAGAACGAGCCGCGCGCAGTCATCAAGAAGATCGATGATCCTGCAAAAGAATTGAGACAAAAGGGCTTTGATGTCGCGCAGACATATTCTGAAGCAGAGCAGTACATTCAGGCAAATGACTATGACTACATTCTGCTTGACCACAAGATGCCGAGAGCAAAGGGTGAACCGGTAGAGAGCATTGGCTACACACTTATACCCGTCATCAGAAAAAAGAATCCTCGCACAATAATAATAGGGACATCTTCTGTGCCTGACTGTCTTTTAGCTGGCCTTGACCTGCCGGACAGGCACATAAACAAGATCACAATGGAATTGGAAACAATTCTGAGAGAAATCTTAGATACTTAATCCTCTCTATTCCCCTTCTCTTCAAGGAAATCCAGAAAGAACTTGTATCTCATCTCATCTGTCAGTGTCCAGCCATCAAACCTGTGGAAAATCCGTTTTCTTTTTGCATGGTCAGCAGCTTCCCATCGCGAGCATTCTACAAGATTAAGATAATCGAAAGGATCCTCGTACATATTCTGCAGACTGATGTCACTCGCCCATTTCATCAGCACTCTCTTCCTGTAATCCTGCCTGAGATGGAAAGAGACTTCGTGCCATAGATGTTCCCTGTAATCCTCGCTGTTCCTGAGGTCAGCTTCCCTGGCAGCGATATATTCAAGCGCATCGCTCATTACTTCGGGCGTTATAATTATCATAAAAGAAATAAAAAACACAATTTATTTTTAAACTTTTCCGCAGATTTTATATATTTCCTAAAGACGAACCAGATTATGGCATTGATAGACAAATTAAATGCAGTCCCGTTCGTGAAAGTCATCTCGCACAGTGACCTGCATCTATTGTTCCACCTCACAAGAGGGACACGGTCTGCAAAGAACTTCATTGATCTTTATCTTGGAAGACTGGTGAACGGCTACCAGCACTTAATCTATCTGAAAGGAGGCGACAGTGCAGAAGAGCTCCAAGAAAACAAAGGAACTATTACAGAAGCAGACAGAAGAGAAAGATTCTATTTCATGAACTCAGACCATGATTTTTTCCTGTTAAGATTTGATAATTCAGACATCAAGCCAGATGATGAAGAAAGCTTGAGGAAAAGACAGGAAAGATGCAGAAAGATCTGGGACGAGATAGAAGACATCGCAGACAAATTTCAATTAGTAGATTTCAGCACCCCAATCTCGAAGGTGCACGGAATTTTTGCTCCGCCAGGATATGTCCCAGAGCACAGGGATGATCTTGCTCACCACATTGATTTCCCAATAAGAGCAGCATGCCTCTATCTTTATGACAGGAATGTAAAGACTGTATACTCAGACCTTAATCTGTCCTGCATAAGGAGGGGAAGCGGCAGCATAGAACTTTCCTTTGATTATCTTTCAGAAGAAAACAAGATTATCGCAAGAAGGCTGCTGAAAGAACATCCAGAACACTACGATCTGAATTGCGATACATTCATAATAAAAATACCGATTGAATCAGACTATGAAACCGCAGGGCAGATAAACAGGAAAGCCCTTAAACTCGTTGAACCTTTCCTGTCTCAGGAAAAAAACTGGGGAAGAATAAGATATAAAAAAATAATAGAAAAAGTCAGCCATAAATAGGCGTGACTTCATATCTTTCTATATTAGGATAATCTTCTTCGTCATACGCTACCTGGAATACAGATTTTTCTCCTGCATCAAGTGTAGGAAATGTGACTGCGTTCTCTGTCGTATGCAGTAATTCGCCTGCAGCATCATATAGTGTGACAATGACCTTGACATTCCTTGCAGTTGCAGTGCCCTCATTCTTTATCTCGCCTGTTATGTAATTGACATCATATCTTCCTTCTCTCATGTTCTTTCTGACAACTACGAGTTTTGGCACCTTTGGCTGTACAACTTTCACTTCTTTAGGCTCTTCTATAATTTCCTCTGGCTCTTCTTCAATTTCTTCAACAACCTGCTCTTCAATCTCTTCCACAACAGGCTCTACAATAGGCTGTTCAACTTGTTTGGCGCAGCCAGCAAGAATTATCGCAATTAATAGCATTAAAATCACAATGTATTTCATAATAACCACCCAAAAACCACTAAAACTCAAGCATATTTAAACCTTACCATAATCCTTATTAATAACCTGAAATTTTTCAAAAAGACATGGATGAATTCAGGTTCTCAGAAGAGGAAGAAAGCAGATTAGTAGTACTTGCAGGAGAGATAAACGAACCGCTAACAGCAAGATTCCAGGAGCATGGGATCTGCGACCGGTCCTTCCACAGCCTGCTGGAATTCCTAAGATACATCCCAGAAGAGCTGAGAGAGGATGTTGTTTTCGAAGTGCTTGCTGGAGAAAAGATTTACAGGCACTATGAGGCCTTAAGAGACTTGAAAGCATCGGCAGTCATGCTAGGAGAGGTTGCGATGATCGCCAATTCTAATGGCTATGATTTTCATATTTTGATTCCAAGAGAGATGCAAGCTGCGCAAATAGAAGTCGAAGGCCTGCATTCATACGCAGAATACAGGAAACAAAAGATGCACTATCAGATGGCGGGCTATCAAAATTTCCAGACAATTGACAAGAGCACTTTGTCAGAGAAAGAAAGAAAAGCAGTTGAAAAGAGGGTGAAAACCCTGATAGTCAGGCAGACTCCGCTGGGAGTTTTCACAATAAGGCCAGAAGAAATGTCAAGTTCGCAGGAAGAGAAAGCACATATCTGCTTGATGCATCATCCGATGCGCAAAGGGCTGATGAGATTGTTCAGAAACAAGAAAAGCCTTGAGCTGGATGCACCTATCTATTTCAACCCGAACATGCAGCCGGACGAGATAGATGTCGAAGAATTCTTTATGTGAATAAGCTTTATATAATCTTTCTAAAAATCAACAGTAATGGCGATATTAGAAGAAAAACTATTCATGACAAAGCAGGTCGGAAACAAGTATCTTAATATTGTGCAGGTCAGGCTTGAACTCACTTATCCGCATTATACTGAAAAAATTTTCCAGTTAAGGCTTAGCGACCATCCAGATGAAAGAGCAACTTATGAGAATTTCGCACCGTCTCCATTGGGGGATTATACCCCGCTGGAAGCATACAAAGCCCTTTTCCAGGCAATCGCGACAGAGCAGGACTTCATAAAGATGAAAAAGATATTTCCAAAACTTTTCGAAGAGAACATGGCAGATTATCTTATTCTTAGGATTTTCGGGCAAAGTAATTCTTTTCAAAACATTTAAATAAGCAGACATAACTTCTAAAACAGAGGTGAATCTATGGAGCCTGAAGATATTATGGATGACGAGGAAGAGATCACAGAGCTTGAAGCGATAGAGATCTCGCTTGACGACATAAACGAGACACTGCAGAAGATAGTGAGTGTATTAGAAAAGATAGAACAGAAGTTGAAATAATCAGTCAAGCAACTGCTCGATGTGCGGGCTTATGTATTTCTCTATTTCTATCTGGCCGTTTATGTATTTCAGGGGATCGTGGTCTCCGCCCATCAACAGCAGCCCGCGTTCTCTGTCCCGCAAAGAAGCCTCTACTGTTCGCGCAACAAAAGAATCGCGCATCGCAAGCCCGTCAAAATACTTTCTTCTCCTGCAGAACTTCTTCAGCATCGCAAGGCCTTCTGGATCAAAGCATTCTCTGCCAAAGCTCGACAAAGTCTCCATCAAGGTCTTCACAGGAAGTTTTTCCTTGAATCTCTGCACATAGCATTGCTCAAGAATATAAATGTGGAACAAGAACTGGTTTTCTGTTCGCATCAGCCTGGTGCCTTTTTTCATAAGAGAATAGACAAATGCCCAGCTCCTGTCTTTTTCTGCAAATTCTCTTGCAGTAGACATGCATACACCCTGCGTGACGCCGTCAAAGTAGACAACATCGAATCTCCTGTCTGAAAATTTCTCAAATACATCATCCCAGAAATTGTTCAATATTATTCTTGCAATGCCTTCGCACTCAGGGTCAATCTCGCCAGGCTCAAGCCCGTCTACAAGAGAAGGTTTGTTGTGAATTGTTGGGACATATAATAATTTTCGCATCAAAGTAAAGGAAAAATGAGCTGTTTATAAGATTTATCTTTTCTATATTCTTCCCTATTTGTATAGACCTAAGCTTTAAGCTTATTCTGAAAATATAGCATAAACACATTTGTAGGAGATAAAATGGAAGGAACTGAAGAGAGATTCAAAGGATTGGACCATTTCTTTGACAAGCCTCATTATCCAGAAGAGTTAATAAGTGAAGCATTGTCTGGCACTGATTTCGGGAAAAGTGATGTTGTTGCGATAGCAATAGCAAAGCCAGAAAAATTCATAGAAGACAATCAAAGCGAGTTCAAGCGCGTGTTTCTGACTCCGAGAGGCTCAAAGGAAAGACAGGATGAAGACTACAGGCTCCACTATGATGCCCTGGAAAACTGGATGGGAATTCAGTTTGAGCCGATAGAAAGAGCAGACGATGAAGTCATCACATTGGACCAGAGATGCGGCAGACCTCAGATCATAAGCCTGAGAGGCTTGACAAACATGAATGCAGAATACGGCGGATTGAACAGGTTAATGCTGATCTATTCACCAAAGAAATAATTTTTTTTTATTTATTTTCTAAACAACGCTGCCCAATGCGTCATTTGTTATCTTCATCAGATGATAGCCTGTTATGGCCAGCCTCACTGCTTCTGGAAACACCTTTCTTTTTTTCCGTAGCACATAGAACAAGAATTTCAAATACTCCGGGCCATGGCGGGAAAAGCTTTGCTTGAACAAGGAATGCCCGACTGAGATGAGTTCTCTCAACCCCACCTTTCTTGCGAAATAATCGGCCGGCACAAGATTGTCAATCAACTTCCTGCACCTATCAAAATAATTTTTCCCGTTACTGCCGTATAATCTTGCACGCA
>JAHWHE010000026.1 GCA_019323495.1 Candidatus Woesearchaeota archaeon
AATCGCATTGTACAACAAAACTCGGATTTATCAGATACAATGGATCTGAACTAATATTAATGCTGCTGAAAGGATACGAAATCAATTTCTTTTCAGCAAGATCAAAAGAAATGTCAGCAGAAGACAGTTCAGGCAGTGGAAATTCTTTATAATTTTTAATATAAGGATTAATTAATTTGACAAACACAGTGCTCAAACCTGACGAAATGGACTGTTCAGTGGGATAGCACTCTTTGTCTTCGCTTTTCCATAAATAATACAGGCCGTTCTTTCCGCAGGCGCTATAGTGCCCGTCATATTCAAACAAAAATAAGGATTTTCCCATTACTGCGCGGGATGAAAGGTCAAGATAAAGCTTGACAGCCTCGCCTTTTTCGTATTGCTGGACAAGAATGAATTCTTTCTCGCCAACTAATTGGGTCACGACCCCGATAGAGCCTCCTAATTTGAAATATGCATATGCAAAAACAAAAGTGGCCATGACTACCAAAAAGAAGCTCAAGATTGCTTTCTTGTTTTTTCTCAATCTCACGAAACTCATGATTTTTCACCCAATGCAAAAACGAATAATGCTTCTTTCTGCACACCCCTCGATTGGAAAGGTATCTGCTTGAAAACGAACATTTGCTCAAAACCCTCCCATCTGGGCTTGGTACCTTGCAAAGCGATGTTGAGCAGCTGCTTGCTGTTCAGATCAACTATCTGCTGCGGCTTGTTGTCTTTGGTGATCAGCAATTCGTATGCTGCTTTTTCCTTGTAATAATCCGTGATTTTTTGTTTTTCGCTGTTTCCAGAACTGTCAGGCAAGAGCTCCCACACCATCACATGCCAGAATTTCTCCTTGAACGGCAAAAATAATTTATTGGTTTCGTCAGTAATGTCGTTGAAGGTCTGGTTTTCCGCAGATAACAGCATCAAGTCATAGACAGTCATGCTCTTGTCAAAACTGGTAGGCGTCTTTAGATATGCTGACGCAGAAATCTCGTTTGAAAAATACAAGTAATTGCTGTCTAATTTGTATTCCAATATCGCAGCCATATACGAGAATAATACTATGAATATGATAAACAATATCAGATAATAGAGCACAGACGCGACTAACTCAAACACATTCGATATCGCCCCGGTTTTGTTTTTTAAAATCTTTAATTTCATTTTTTCTCAATCATCTTTTTGGAACTATTAATTCAATCGAAAGATACGCAGGGATTAATTCTCCGCTCTGCGCCTTTTTCAGCACATACATGTCCTGGATTAACTGCCTGGGGCTTCCTCTTCCTTTGCCCCCTGCTTTTGGGTACAAACGATCGTACCATTTCTTGTGCCAGTATGCCTCATTAAGAACGCCCGCCTGATCGATTAAAGTAAGTTTTGCAGCAGGAAGCTCGACATTCTCTGACATGTTTATCTGCATACTGCTGTCTAGAATAATGTCATTGAAATTATCCATATCGATTATGCCAGGAAACTGCCTGTCTATCTCTGAATCATAATACAAAATGCCGCTCTTTGAATACAGCATGTTCTGCAAATATGAATATGCTTCTGCGCTGCTCGTATCAGTGCTTCTTTGCACTGTTTGCTTTGCTAGGAACACAAAAGACAGGATTATGATTAATAAAAATGCAAGTTCGAGTAATTTGAAGATCTGGTTGAATGTAAAACCTTTTTTATTCATCCTAAACATAGTGCGACCTCACACTGTTCGCAATTGCATTTGCATAATTTCCAGGACCTAAATATAGTGCGACTGTGATTGAAGACGGATTATTTCTTATATACTGGTCATCCTGCTGTTTGATAGTCTTTATCCCTGTCTCTCTTGACAATAGGCACGCAAGCTTTTTATTTTCTCTTGTTGGATTTCCTATTACTATTTCTTCTTCTTTTTTACCATGCATGCCGTGAATGCTTATGAAAATATCTCCTGCAGTAGAATCCCTTTCTGTCTGTGTAACATAAATGTCTTTGTCCCGCGTCATCAAAATAGAGGCGCCGGCAGCCAATTGCCCGCCCAATGCTGTGAATAAATTCTTTCCTTCCTGTAAGTTCTTGTTTTTATCGTCATTTTCTTTTATCCCGTCATCATTTCCCCCTCTTCCTGGATCAATCACGATCTTTTTTCCGCTGAAATCCGCCCTGGTGTCGTACTGCAAATACTGCATGCAGTCCAGCTCTTGAATAGTATAGTAAGAAGGCAGGGTTGCTGCAAATATCTTGTCATAATTCAATAACTGGGCTTGCGTGATGTTTTCAGCCGGCTTGAAATCAAAATCCCTCTTGTTAAGATGATAGAATTTCGAGGGAAACAAGTACTTTAGCACATCAGGCTTGCTTTCTGTATCTTTTAATGCGACAGTCAGGAAGACAGGCCCTATGTCAAACTTTGCTTCTTCTGAAATATAATAATCATAAACCAGAATTCCGGGGGCGCCCATTCCGGTTGCTATCAAAAAACTAACATCCTTGACATAATAGTCTTGTTTCAGAACCAGTCCTTTTGCAAGACCATTGGTGTATCTGACAGCGACAACAGTAAAAATAACTACGACAATAAGACTGAATATCATAAACAATTGTTCTCCTATTATGCCTCTTTTTCCAGAAAATATCCTCATTTCAACCACTGAATGTATTCTATTTAACTCCTGCAGCTCCAGCAGCAGCGCCTACTTTGCCTCCTGCAGCAGTTGCGGTCTGCGCAATCGTAATCCTTGGCAGCACTTTCAGGTTTTCGCACGCTTTCAAGCCCAAAGTACTGCCTTCCTGTATCCTAATGGCCCAATTTCCAGGACTTCCTGTCCTTTCAAGTATCCATGTCTCAACTCCCCCTTCATCTCCAAAATAATTCAAGTCGTCCCAGCTGCCTTTTCTGAAAAAATAATAACTCTTTACATTCTCAACGATCTTGTGTTCTAGCCTTGTCTTGCCCAAACACATGTCAGTACCAGGCCCCCACGTATTTCTCTTCAGCCACCCTCCCTGGTCGCAGATCACAAGACAGCTGTATGCGAGCGGACAGACAGTAGGTTCTGGTCGGTTGTACTTCCTGCTCTTGTCTCTTGCAGCACCAAAGCCTATCAATGCCTCATTATTCTGCAATGCAAAATTTATGTAGCACTTAGATATATTATAGCCTTGGGTATAAGTATTATTTACCAAGATCTCGCTTGCGTCTGCCAGCGATTTCAAGCTTATTTCTGCACCCTGTGTTGGATTGAAAGAGCTGTATATCTTTGTCCCCAAAGTAAAGATGACGAACGCAATGATGATTACCAAAACTAGAAGCCCTAATTCTTTAATGAACCACTCTAATTGTGCTTTCTTTTTGATTTGTTTCATAGTTCATGTTGTTCTGATTTAGACTATTTCGGTTTTTCTTTGACCAGGACGCAAAGCTCTTCTCTTCTGTTGTCCTCAGCAGCTGTTTTGCAGAACTCTACACACTCATCATATCCCATCTGGTTCTGGTTCAAGCAAGCAGCCTTGTATTCTATTGGATTTGTTATTGCATCGAGCCGCTGCTCTCCTTTATGAACCTGTCTAGAAAAAATAGCAATAATAACGACCAAAGTGATGGCAGCTATTATCAGAATTACGATTACACTTAATGGCAGTCCCTGCCCTTTTCTATTCACTCTCTTTTTCCCCATTTTCAATGCAAATTAAATAATTTAGATATATAAAGGTTGTGATAAGAAAAAGAAGAAAAAGAAAAATTAGCCTCTTGATTTGAGAGAGGCAACAATCGCGTCTGTTGCGCAGCACGAATATACATCAGGATTGGCACATGTGTAGCCCATTCCTCCAATGTCTGTCATCCCCAGATCAGGGTCGTCGCAAGCTGCGTAACCTTGTTCATCCAAATTAATGCATTGCCCGCCGTTCTCAATACAACCTTTTTCGATCTTGGTTGTTATTTGTCCTGTTTTTCCAGTAAATATGACTGCAAGAACAACTAATACCAAGATTGCAAGAATTGCAATAATAATAACGCTCAATGACAAGCCTTGTCCTCTTTTGTTCATCATAGCAACACCTCGTTATACTCTCTTAATATTGGTATTTTGGCATCTCTACTATTTAAATCTTTTGTATAGCCAAAACCCTGAATTTCATAATAATCTGCACCCATTGTTTGCTTTTCCAATGTCTTTTTCAGGAATTCGTCACTGCCTGCGCTCGCCTCAAACAATTTCGGCAAAAAAACATATAAAACCACAATTAGTATGATTATTCCTATGATGATTGAGATGATAATGTTTATTGTTTTCATTTTCAAAACGGACCCTTGCCCCAGATTTCAGTCATCAATTTTCCTTTGGACGCAAGTATTGCTATCAATACTATTAAAGTGGCAATTATTATTATGATTATGATGATGGTGCTGACACTCAAATCTCCTTTTTTTCCTTTTTTCACAATGTCCATCTTAGCCCAAATAAAATGAAAATTGTTATATAAATATATCTATAATTTCAAATCCTGCTATTCTTCTAAAATCTCGCACAGATTCTGCAGCTCTCCTTTTTTATAAGGAACGAGAACAGTCTGCCCCCACCATTCTGCTCCTATGCTTTTGCCGAACATCAAGCCAAGACCCCCGTACCAGACCTTGCCTATGACGCTTTCAGCCCTCTGCGCTTTCAGCAGCAGATAGCTTTGTGCGAAAAATGAAGGATCCTTTGTATAAACAAAAACAGCAGCATACGGTTTGCTGGTATCAACTATTGTTCCGGGAAAGATGTTATTTGCATAGATTTCTTTTGTGTCTTCATCAATGTGGGTGCCCTGCAGGAATTCAAAGTACGAGACAGGCTCTGCTGTCAAAGAAAACTTTCTTGATACATTGTTCCTGGAAAGATAGCCTCCCATGTCAGTTATAGGCTTGACTTTTTTGCTGAACTCGAAAACATAGCACACATTGCAGTAAGCCGCTTTGTCCTGCGAACCATAGACATCTGGATGGTGCTCGAACAGCTTCAATTCTCCTTCGCCAAAACGATCCCAGCAGCTTGCAAGCCCTTCGCTGATGACATATCTTGCATCGTCATTCTCATTTATTTCTATATAAGTAGTAGGACAGTCTATCAAATCTGCAAGCCAAACACCTTCGCTCTTTGCTGCCAGTTCAACGCTCACCTTGCACTTGGTGTCTGCAATGATTTTTTCTCCTGCTTCTGCAGTTTTTTCTCCGAAAGGAAGAAATATTATCAGGATAAAAACTATCAAAATCAATACGACTATCAAAGCCAATCCGTGCTTCACAACTGCTTTCTTGTTCATTTTCATATTAATATCAATATAATTGCGCACAATGCTTCTCAGCCTCATCAGCAGGAATGATTATGGTATTTGTACTATATGTCTGGTCTTCTATCAAAGTATGCAGCACTCCTGCACCATAACCCGCCTTTGAACCAACTGCCGCCCCAGCACCTAGGCCAACAACACAACCTATCAAACTAAAAGGCGGGATCGGGATCATCAGTGATCCTGCCAGACAACCTGCTACATGCCCTCCTGCGCCGCCCAATAATCCAAGCCCAACAGAATACACTGTTGTTCGTGTTTGGGTGTCTGTTGATGTTATTGCCCACACAACGCTGTAAGATACAGGCTTCCCGTCCCTATCGAGCCTAAAGTCAGGGAATTCCTTGTCTTGCAGTCCAAGCAATTGATTGTACGGCACATCTATTCCAACATCCTTATAATTGTGAGTCCTCAAGTGCTTGTTGAACTGGTCTATTGTCCCCCCATATTTTTTTAAAATATCAGAATCAATATCGATTGTTGCACAAATCACGCATCTTGACTGTCCTGATGATTCGAACGGCGAGAACGGATTGTACAAGGATTTTCCGTCTTCCCCGCCCATCTGCCAGAAACAGCCCCCAAGCTCGTCTGCATACGCATCTCTTAACTCTTCCTTGCTCGTTATGCTTTTTTCTATTCTGTTGTCTTTCTGGGCAATCTCGAACTTTTTGTCTGGCTTTAAGGTCACAAACCTTGTATAGCAGTTCAAGCCCAGAGGGCTGGGCGTCTTCAATACCTTTGTATCTGCCATCGCCTTGACGCTCGTCCTGCACAAATATCTGTCTACTTTGTCAACCGTACTTTTGCTCTTCGGTATAAAGAAATAATATGATATAATCAAGCCAAAGATGGCCAGGATAATCAATGCTAGCGCTGTGAGAGCCATCAATCCTTTCTTTTTCTTTCTTATTTGCAACTTTGTTGTTATCATTTTCGTATCTTTCTATCCAAATGCTTGGAAAATCTTTGTTGCCAGCAAAGACAATATTATCAAACCAAAAAGGGTTACCAGTATTATCAACAATGCCCTCAATGACAATGCTGCTTTTTTATTTTTCATCTTCATCATTTTTAATTCTTAATAATCACCTTTTATCGCAAATATCTAATGTTATGAAAAAGGTTCCTCCCTGATAACTTATTGGCTGCGTCCCGCTCACAACATAGTCAGAGCACAGTCGTGCACTCGGCATATCGGTTCTTGACACTATATCAATGAGATAGTTCTGTATTGTTCCGTCTATCCTTACATCTTGTTCCTTATATACATAAAAATGATAATCCTGTTCAATGAATCCGAGTGATTGGTTCAATATCATCTCTACCTGTTCTTTTGCATAGCCTGCAGGTGTCAATGGAATCAGGGAATCTTCAGGACATGCCCTCGTCCCCGGCCAATAATTGCCGAAAGCTGCGAATTTCAATACATCTGTTACTGTCAGCCCTCTGCATGGCGTGTTTGCCTGCACAACACTGCTTATAGTATTGTACGCGTGCAGTTCGTCGTCAAAGGATCTCAATGCGTCTGCTCTTCCTCCTTTTGCAACAAAAAAAAGCACGAACATCAAGGCAACTATGAAGATGAGAACTATCACTAGCAGGCCCATGATTTCCATCTGTCCCTTTTTTGTTTTTTTCTTGGCTGTTTCCATATTTGATGCGTTTAACAAATCAACCACCGTAATATAAAATATGCAGCAGACCCACTGAATAGTTTCCTCCCGGAACCTCTAAAGGATTATACAACGAAACAGGCACGTAAAATTCGTTCCTGAAATTGGCGTCCAGGTCAGGATTGCTGTACAACTGCCATTCATTTTGTCCTGGATAGATTTCTCTTACTGAAATAATGCTCGAGCCGAATCTTTCCTGATAGATGCCCTGTCTTAAATCAAAATTCCTGTCAAGCACGTTTTTCAACGCCTCTAACTTGATCGCATCGATAGTATTGACTCCCCTCACTGCCCTCCTTGAACTCTTCAATTCTGGCAGATTGATGACCTGCTGCGCAATCAGCATCGCCTGCTCTCTGTTTATTTCTGCTAGTCTTCCGCTTTCCTTGCTCTTTGCATAAGACATGTAAAATACCATGCTCAGCGCTAGCAGGATAAAGAAAACAAACAATACCGCAACACTCTCCAATGTTTGTATTTGTCCTCTTTTCTTGATCTGTATTTTTCTGCGTTTCATTTTTTAATTTGCTTGATTATTTTAACCTACAACTAATACAATAATGGGCAGGACTGCTGCTCTATCAATTCGTTTCTTATGTCCAGCATGTTCGCAGTATTCACGATATCTCCCACATTCGTCATCCATTGCGCAGGATTCTGCGTCGCATTGTTCATTTTGCCCAGATGCCCAAGTTCAACTGTCCCGTAAAAAATACTGCAGCCTAACTGCTGCTGCAAAGCCTTGGCAGACAGCAAATTGACTTTCTCTGTTAAAATAGTATTGACAAGATTGAGATTTTTCACTGCCTTCGACATCAAGCAGTTGAAATTCTCATAATGATCGCTGAAAATCGCACCTACCAAAGAGGGCGTGCCTAAAAAAGTCACTGTACTTCCTTCTTTGTTGAAATTCCTAGTAGATTTGTCATACTGATAATACTCCAGATTGCCTATTGGATATTTTTGCGTCTTGTCAAAAGGCGAGACAATGACGATGGTCGTTCTTTCATTGTACGCAAATGCAGGAGGCGTCACTTGCTGCCCGCCGAGCACAATTATCTTTAGCTTGTAATTCTTCTCGTCTACAAATTGTATCTTGTTGTCATTATCAATATACGCTTTTTCCTTGTTTATTTTATCTGTGATGAATTCGTCAACAAACTCACCGTATACTGGTTCTTGGCTTTGCTTGTATGCAAAAATATATTTTACGCCGGGACCGGTCACGAAAAGAAAATTCGTCACCAAAAAAGGCATGTTCCACGGCAATGTCCACACGATTAGTTGCCTGTCATCAGAAGAAATCTTGTCAGTCGCAAAAACCACCCTGTTCTCCAGCAGGTTCCTCTGCCCCTCTACCCTATACTCATTGCAATCGAATTCAAGGTCGAAATCAGGAATAGGGATAGGAGTTGCTGCCTGTGTCGCAGACAATGCGCCCGAGATATAGCTGTCAAGATCCTTGACAACCTCTCCAACCAGCTTTTGATGGGAAGAACTTCTCTGCTTTATTGCGACTCCGACAAAGAACAAAAGGATTATGGTGCCGATTATCGCGATGAATATCCAGTTCATCTGCACTTCGATGACCCCGTCCTTGTTCCATTTTCTTTTATACAATCTCAATTTCACTTAGCCCCACCCATTGATCAGGACGCCCTGCCTTCCTTGCGCTGTGAATTGAAGGTTCAGCTGCCCGTCAGTGATATTCACGCATTCAAAATTATTAGGGATGAACAGATCCCCAACAAATAAAGAATCCCTCATCACAAGGCCCCTTTCCATCAAAAAGAAATTGTTCTGAACACTGTCTGAAAAACTGTCCTTTATCAGAGTCAGGCCTGTCGGCATCTGGTTTATCAGGAATTGATTGTTTGCCATGCGCCGGACATCGCCGTAACAGACTGCTGTAAATTGCTTTGGCAAAGTGAATGTGAGTTTTTCACTCGACCTGAACTCATAGGATTTTTCTTCGACCTTTGCTTTCAGGTCTTCCTTGAAAGTCAGCAACAGGATGTCTTCCTGTGTCCCGACCAAGCCTTTGATGACCGTATATCCGTAAATCAAAATAACGCCAGCAATAAAAACTGCCAATACATATATGACAATCCTGGCTTCTATTTGACCTCTTTTTTTCATCTTACTTACCTCTTACCTCGACTACCTCTTTTTCTTTAATTCCATCAACTCTTCAAATTTGCCTCTTGCTCTCTTGCCTCTTCTTTTCTCTATAAGCTCGCTCAATTTGTCGATTTTCCTTGGAGGCATCTTTAATTCTTTTGTTTTATCAGCGATCGTCTCTATCTTCCTTCCTTTGCCCAATAATTTCTCGAGTTTTGCGAATTCTGGCGCTTCTGGTTTCTTTATCTCAGCTTTCTCTAGTGCAGCTGCAGGTTTTGCTGCTTTTGCTGCGATCTTCCCTTCTTTTTCTTCTTCTGCAGCAGGCGCCGGCTTCTCTTCTTTCTTCGCACCAGGCGCCTCAAACTTGCCGAACAACCTGTCCCTAAGTTCCTCTCTTTCTTTTCTTCTCTGCTCTCTCAATCTCCTCATATCAAGTATCCGTTTTTCCAGAGGAGAGAGTTTCTTTGGTTTAGGAACGATGACCGGCGCTTCTGGTTTCGCAGCAGGCTTTGGAGGAGGTACTGCCTTTTTCATTGCCTCTTCTCTCAATCTTCTCTGCTCTTCTGCTTTCTGTGCCGCTGCAGCTTCTTTCCTTTTTACATACAATATATTATAACCATAATAAGCAATGAACCCAATTACGACCAGTATGATTACAAGCACAAGATAGAACAACAGCTTGCTCGGCGGCTTGCTTTCTGGATCTGTTGGATCATATTTCTTATCGTACTTGAACAACTCATCATAATCGCTATAACCATCGCCGTCAGTATCTTCCTTCAAAGGATTCGTTTTGTATTTGAATTCGTCAATATTCTTTAATCCGTCATTGTCGTTGTCCATTCCAGCATCCGCACTGTTCACTTTATTCAATCCGTATTGCTCTTCCCACCTGTTAGGCATTCCGTCCTCATCAAAATCATCGCTGTAATCGGGATCTTCTTTGTCCAGTATGCCGTCATTATCATTGTCTTGGTCAACACAGTCAGGGACGCCGTCATTATCCATGTCAGCATCGTCCTCGTTCATTATACCGTCGCCGTCAATATCATCGTCTATTGCATTTAATATCCCGTCATCATCAAGATCATTGTTATTATCTGGGGTTAATGTCGCCCCCGCGTCCACATCGTCAATGTCAGGCACGCCGTCGTTATCATCATCTAAATCATCCTTGTTCAATAGCCCGTCATTGTCCATGTCTGGGTCGTCACAATCACTTATTCCGTCGCAGTCATCGTCATCGTCAGCACCATTAGGCAAACCATCAAGGTCAAAGTCATTGTTCGTATGATAATCTACTTCGTCGTTCACGCCATCATTATCGTCATCAAAATCAGTATTGTAATTTGCAGCAAGGTCATAGTCAAGTATGCCGTCACCATCATCGTCATCATCTGCGCAATTCAATATGCCGTCTCCGTCAATGTCGGGGTCTTCCTCATTCAAAATCTCGTCACAGTCAACATCTCCTGGGCAGCCGATCAGTTCAGCAGGCAATACAATTATTGTTTCCTCGCCCGATATTTCATTACCTGCAAGATCGCTTACTAGATAACAGAACTGCTGTGTTTCATATAGATCTATAGGCACGCTGTAAAGCCCGCTTGGCTCGCAGGTACCAATGTCCAATGATGTGCCGTAATACATATCAGGTGCGCATCCTGTCTGCAGGTCGCTGCAAATAATTGCAACAGTAGTTTTACCGGCAAGCTCCTCAATCTTTAGCTGTGCGATAGGGGGCAGTTCTTCTGCGCAGACACTCAACGTATCGTCAATCATGACGCCATCGCTCTCAACAATCTCGCTCCATAGCCCTGCTTTGTTCATCGCCCTAACTGCAAAGAAATATCTGCCAGCTGTCAGGTTTTGCAAAGGCGTTTCTACTGTTGTCGCCCCTGTCTGCGTAAAATTCCTTATGTCATAATCGTCTGCAAGTTCGCTCCTGACTGCATATTCGTACAATAAAATTCCGCTTTCTGCATCTTCTGCGCCCCAAGTGATATTTACAAGGTTGCTTGCGCAAGCATAGTCATTGTCTTCTACCCAGACTTCGTCAGGGGGGGTGTCATCAATATAGAACGTACTGCTTATAGTGTCGCTGCCGACACTGTAGACACAGCTAACTTCCAGGTCGTGCTCACCTTCCAGCAAATCTTCAAAAGTCGTATTGAACTGCCTTGCAATCGCAGGGAACTCGACAGCAGGCAGGTCATCTAGTATATAGCTGCACTGCGCAAGATTCTGGCTCTTGATCAACAATTCAACCGGCCCGGATGGATACGCACTATCGTGCTCAGGGGAAATGACTCTGAGGCCGGCGCCCAAACCAGTATCTACCTCAAATTCAATGGTCTGCGTCTCAGAGACCAGTTCTGCCATGTTCATGCATGCGACATTGCATTCATAATACGTTTTATCCCGGACATTCATCTCAATGCTGTGCGTCGTGGAAAACTCGTCAGAAAACTCATTTTCCATGCCGTGATAATTCACAACATCGCTGTTGCATTCAAACCTACATTTGGTTTCGTCATCAGTTTCTACATATAGTGTTGTCTGCAATGGTTGTTCAGTAACAGGTGCAGGATCAGCATACAGGTCGATAATCTCGGGCTCTGTTTCATCGATGCTCAATCTGTATTGAACCGGCTGTGAAATTGTTTTTGTCAGTACGCTCTCGCACCACACATAGAAAGATTTGTAATTAGGATATTCAGCGGATATTGTGTCCAAACCCTCTATGACATGAAGATTTTCTCCTGTCTGGTCGAACAAGCCGTTAAATGTATATATGGATGTGTGGACGCCCGGATCATAAATCTGGCTGTACCTGCAGTTCGCATCTTGGTTTGTTCTTAGTTTGAAATCAAACACTGGCTCAGGACTCACCCCATATTTAGGATTGACTAATGCGAGCTCGATTTCGCCCACATTGACAATGAATTCTTGCTGACTTTCTTCAATGTTCTTGAACTTGTCCTCTACTCCTATTGTAAACAGATAGGTGCCGCTTCTTAACTGTGCACCGATGTCAAAGACATATTCTTTCAATGACTTTGGCGTTACTGTCATTCCTCTTGTGAGATTCTGCAAGATGCTTCCCATTTCTATAAGATCGTAGTATTCCAAAGTGACGTCTTCCTGGAACTTTGCAGTTATCTGTGGCCTGGTCATTGTTATTGTTCCTTTCGGCTCTATGTCTGCTTTCGGACCCGAAGTATCGACAATAACGCCCCTTATATAATCTGTCTCACCATAAATATTTCTGGCGACAATGTCTAGATAATTTATTCCTTCTGCCAGATGCAGATTTGAAGTGAACTGGTTGGTGCCCGTTCTTACAAAGTTATACTTTGTCCTGCTGAATCCAATTCCATCTCTGACCCGGTTCTGTACATAAATCTCTGCGTCAGTAACAGGCGCAGTTGAACTAATTGTGCTGAACTCAATCAAAGGCCTCAATGACCTGCTGTTCAATATGGTCTTTTCTTTTGTAGGCAACACCCACTCTATCTTTGGCGCATCTTCTTGCACAACGAACTCCGCCCGCTTTCCGAAACCGGTTTCGCCGAAATCGTTTACAGGAATAACTTCAATCAAATATTCGCCATCAGGAAGATAACCCTGGTCAGGCTCGAATTCCCAGGAGTTCGTAGCAGAAGAATAGGATAATTCTCCTGACAGTTCATTGCCATCCTTATAGACTGTAAATTGGCTTAATTCGTCATTAAAACTGTCGCCTTCGATTGATGCAACAACACTTGTTAAATCTCCTATCATTCCGCTGACAGGAAGTATTTGTTTAATTGCCAGGTTTGGCCCTTCTGCTTCGACAGTAACGGATTTTATTGCCTTGTTTCCTGCCTTATCCGTCACAAATAAGTCGATGATATTTGTTCCGCTTCTTTCCAAAAACAGCTCTTCGTCAAAATATCCGTCATCCGTCTTGATGGTTTTGTGATAAATCTTGTTTACATAAACATCAATTTCAGATAACGGCTCTGTGCTTCCTATTAGATTAGCAACAACCGAATCTATTGCCTCGCCTTGCACAGGACTGTCCAGTATTATGTTTGGGGACATTGTATCGACTGTGAATTCAATTGTCTCTGTTGCAGGCATCAAACCGCTGCCTTCTCCGCAAGTTACAGTGACAGAAGTTTCATCGCCTTCGCCAACAAAAAGCACATTGCCGCTGAACTGGGCAGACGTCTGAAGATATCCTTTGTCAGTCTTGATCTTTCTCATCGGCAAATCTGTTTTTGTCCCATAATCATATGTGCATTGGATGTTTCTATAAGTATATGCATTGACAACAGGCAGCCTGTTCGTATATCCTATAGGTTCCAAATCAAATATTCTTACTGGTTCCTGCAGATTTACTTCTATCTCGACTGTATAAGGCGCAGCAAGATTCCCTGCTTCATCCCTGCATCCAATATAGTATGTGTAAGAGCTTCCATCTGCCAGGCTCAAGTGCGGAGTTCTAGGATAGTAAACATAGCCGTCAGAAGAGAATCTGGACTGCATCTGGTTGAAATCCTGCGCTGTCGCGCTGTATCTGCATATTGTTTTTTCGCTCACGTCTGCAATCAATTGCACAGGTATCAGATTGCCAGCAGAACTTCCGTCAACAATGATGAATTTCTTATAATTTTCTCTTTGGCTGTCAACGACAACCCCCAACTTGTTATAGATTGTTCTTGCCCCTACGTCTGCAATGATCGGCGAGTCGCTGTCAGTGCTCTGCAGATTGACGCTAGGTTCAGGACCTATGTTCTGTCCCGATAGATTGGCAACAGCAGGCTCCACATCTACATATACGGCGAAGTCTTCAGTGGCAAGGTTGTTGGCTTTATCAACACAGCTTAACAAGTAATTGAATTCTCCGGTTTTTTCTGTTTCCAGATCATAATTTATTATTTCCTCCTGCACAGGTTTGAACGAATCGTCTCCAAGAACAGGAAGTATTGAATTTTGATGGTATGCGCCGCAGCTCCCTCCTGCATTTGAGCAGCTTAACTGGCATTTTAATTCTTCATTCCTTCTTCCGTCCATGACAGAAACAGTTGTGGCAAGATTACCGACTTTATTTCTTTCTGACAGCACATAAACTACTCCTTTTTTGTAGACCTTGTTCTTTCCTTCGCTACTGAATACTTGTATGTCGGGTCCAAAGTCATCATAGTATATCGCGATGTTTGTATCCTGCGCAGTCTGCGCAAACAAATCCCTGCAGACAATCTGTGCGCTGAATTTTTGCTCCACTCCGGGATTGAAATTGAGCACATCAGTGCTGCTGAATAAATGTGTTTTTCCGTCAGTTGATGCAAAAGGCATTGTTATCGCAGGCGTTATGCTGCTGATTCTCAGGCTGCATTCAGCAGGTTCGGTTGTACTGACTTGTATGACAGGCATCCTTTCGTTTGTATAGAATCTATCCTCTTCCCTGTAGGCGGGCAGAGGGATGTTCGGCGTAATCAATTCGATTGTGATGTTTGCAGGAATCGTGTCTTTTATTTCGATCTCATACTGCTCTGTGTTCTCGTTGCCGAAACTGTCTTTTGCATTGAAAGTTACTGAATAAGTGCCGGGCAAGAAATCTGCAAAGCCCGCAGAATCTGTTTGAGGGACGATATATGCGCTCCATTGGGAACCCTGCTTAGTCATATTGTAAGTCCTTGTCAAAGTGCTGCTCTGGATAGAGACTAGCGCTTCTTCGACCTCGCCGATATCGTCAGCTGTCCTGATCGCAGTCCATTCTTCATCTTTAATTTCTGCGCTTAACAAGAACGGTTGGTTGTATTCTACCACCAGATCTGAAGTCATCCGTATAGATGGCCCTTCTTTATCGTAATAAACAGTGACTGTATCTTCTCCGAATATGCCGGCTCCGTCCTTAACCCTTGCACTAATCATATTGGGTCCGTGGAACAAGAAAGTCAGCACTCCATATATCCTGCCATCAAGCAGCTGGGCAGCAACTGCCACGAAATCTTCTCCATTGAATGTCGTTATCAAAGGATCAGACGCATTTTCAGCATCGTGCGTTGCATTGACTGTTATGTGCAATTTATTTGTGACATAGTCGTCTACAGGCGAAATCAAATTGACAGCAGGAGGTGTTGTAAACAGCATCTTGCCGCACCTTGTTGCTTCTTTATTGCCTCCCTTATCTATGGCATGATAACAAATCTTAAGATTCCTGTCAACAGGTATCTTTACATTGACTTCTGCTTGGCCAGAATCTGCAAACAATCTGTAACTGTTCTGGCTCTGCCCTGGGATGCAAGGCAGCAAATCTTCTCTATAACAGTATGCAATATGGTCTATTCCATACTGTATTCTGTTTTGCTTGACGCTTTCATCTGTCGAAAATAATTCTAAAATGGCAGGATCATTCAAGAAAATTGTCCAGTCGTTTTGGTCAAAAGTACGTCGGTTGATTTTCGCGACTGTTTTCGGGGCGCTGTCATCAATCGCAAATTCATACCTTTCACTGTCGCATCTGTTAGGGGTTATGCTGTATTTCTCATCGCACCTTATATTGTAGTAATGATAGCTGTTCTCTACAAATTCTTTTTCCAGCGCGTGCTTTTTCCCGCCGACCAATTGGTCCATCTTTATTCTGCTGCCGCCGTCAACAGAAATGCTGCAGTCAGAAGGTTTTATCGTGTCTGTCTCAAACCTGACAGAAGTTTCCTTGATAGGTCCAGTAGGCTTTGCATTCATCAGCCCTTTTAATTGGTCTATCTTGAAGACATACTGTTTCTCAAACTTATTGCCGACCACGTCATTGCATTTAAGAAGTAGCCTGTAGTTGCCGTCTTCTAGTCCAGACGCCCCGGTTGCGCTCGGATAAGACAATGTGCTGCTCGTCGCAATATCTATCACCAGATTGGATTTTTCAGTCGTTGTCTCTACGCTTTCTCCGGGTTCAATGAAATATGCTTCACAGTTGACCAACTCATCGCTTTGTATGCTCAGCACCAATCTTGAAACATAGCTTTCTTCTGCACCGCAATCTATCTGAAGATCACAGTTCAAGCAGACGGATTGGTTCTGGATGTTTATTTTTGGCGCCCTTGTATCAACAAATACCGCAACCTCATTCACTAACTCTTTATTGTGGCTCACATCTTCTGCATAATACCTGACCCTATAATTTCCCACCCTGTCAACAACAGTTCCGAAATCCTGTATGGCATTAACAGCCACTGTGCTGCCTTTGACAAGATTTGAATTTGTTCCGCTGATCTTCTTCATATTTGTGCACTGTGTTCCGCCCTCCCTGTACATGCAATAATAGAAATTAGAAATGGCCTCAGACACTGTGAAGCTCACAGCTGATTTGTCCGAGGCATTTCCTAGTATTAATGTGTCACTGTTTGGCGTGGTGGTTGGAGGAATTATGTCAAGCTCACAAATTGGGTTGAAAGCTTCCACGCCAAAATCATTAGTGACACAATCTGCTTGACCGTCACCGTTTCCGTCCTTGAAACATTGATTTCTTTGGTTGTCCCATATACATCTTCCTATGCCGCAGGCATCATCACTATATCTCGCTGTTTCTGGAAGAGATGAAGAAAATAAAGCGAAAGGCTGGTTTTTTCCTGTCGCGCTTACACAGCTTTCTCTTGTCTTGAAATCATTGCAAGTCGTTACAGGCGGAGTGAAACTGCACTGCACGCAGCTGCTGACGTTTTTATTATCCAATCCTGCAAAACAGAAACCCAGCCTGCTGCAGGTATCCTGCCCGCAACCAACATTGCTGAACATGCTGCTCTGCTTCGAACATTCGCGGCACTCGCTTTTAGTTACCGTCTTGTTGATAAGATTCTCTGTCAGCTTTGTTCTTTGTTTATATTTTATCTCGCTTAGTCTATTCCTGTCAATACAGAAACCTTCGCCCAAACTGGTAAATAATGGGCTATGCCACGCACAGTCTCCTGGTGCAAGACATTTGTTCTGCTCGCACGCATACCTGCTCTTATAATCCGTACAGCTCATGTTTTCTGCGTCAGGGCAAGGATAACAGAAGTCTTTTACGCTTCCTGACCTGTCCATAAAACAATTCCTGTCATTCTGCGTCACAGGATTTTTGCTGCACTTAAGACTGTTAAACAACAAACCAAGGAAAGGGATTGGATTTGTTAAGTCAAAGCCGCACAGGTTCTGCTCGACGCACTTAGTTCTCCCGTTTCTATCAGGCCCCATGCACACAAAACCATAGTTGCCGCCTGTCGACTGCTGATGCTGTTCGCAATCAGGGAAATAGTTCGGCGAAAGAAGATCTGTCGTGACGAGGTTGTTCTCATCGCATATCCTTCTCTTAGTTCCTTCAAGGCAGAACTCCTTGCCATCGCATCTTCCGTCGCAGTCCCTGTCACCGGGATCAAAATCAGAAACTACAGCCTCTTCGCTTGTTCTTGGCCTGTTGTGGTCAGAATATTTTGCGCGTATTGAAAAAGTATACAATTCATCCCAGTCAAGATCCTTTATTATCAATTCATCTTTGTCAGATTCAACAACATAAGTCTGGTTGGTGTTCTCGTTTCTTATTACAAATGATTGAATTCCTTCGGCATTCCTGCAGTAATCGTTGCTCCATGTAAGTTTTGCCTGATTCATGCAGGGAACATTTTCAACTGTAAAATCAGGAACAGTGGGAGTCGAAGGATAATCGCAGGTTCTTGCAATAACGCCAAGGCTCACATCAACTGTATAAGTGTCGCCCACTACTAGATTTGCAGCCCGCACAATCCTTGTCTCTGGCTCGTATAGTGGCGGACGTTCAAATTTGATCGTATGATCTATGTTAGGATCAGCAAACAAGACATAAAATCCATCCACAAAACTGCTCATCGTTGTTCTTGCCCCTGCAGTGTTAGGATCAAGAGTTACTGTCGCATCGATAGGCTCGCCGTCAACCCTGCTCACAACAGTCCCTATCACCGCTGCTTTTTGCTGGAACTCGCACGGCATAGCGCTGATGCTTATAGGGGAGAAAGGACAGCAATATTTTCCAACAACATTTTCAAAATCATACTGGTCTGCCAAACTCTGCAGGATCGTCACTGTTTCTCCTGCGCATTTGCAGACGCCGTCTGTGTTCTGATTGTTCAGCCTTTCGTCGGGAGGGCAGTTTAGTATTTCTGCGCAGACATTGCTGCACGTTTCTTTCTGGCTTCCGCATTGGGCAGTGATCCCGCTCCTCGCTTGCAGCGGCTGGCACAAGAAGTCGTAATCACAGCAGTCGATGGTTGGCTTCCGATCGCAGTCTCCTGTCAGCACATTGCAGACATGATTCGGCGGACAGCCGCAGTCGTCTGGCGTTCCAAGTATCAGGTCTTCCCCTCTACAGTCTGCGATATCTGTGCAGAAATCGAACATGACGCTTGGTTCCAAAAGAAAATCTAAAGTGTTTGTTGTCAGCGGGTCTGTCGCATAAATATTCTTTATCTTTTCATTGTCCTGGTATTGCGGAGCTTTTCTTGCAGTCACAGTGTACTGGCAATTGCTGTCTAAATTAGTAACCCTATATATTCCTTGGGCGTCGCTTTTCTGGACTACGCCTCGCTGGGGGTTGATAATAATGTCAACATCTTCTATCGGCCTGTTCTGCAAATCTCGGACAACGCCTGTCAACGTTTCCTGGGGCGCGCTTCTCAATGAAACATCTTTTCTTGTCAGTGGCGCTGTGACTGCGACCTGTGTGCTCTCAGGGAAAAAACCGCATCTGTTCGCTGTAAGGGCGTAACTCGAGATGGGGATGCCGATGAATTCATATTCTCCGACGGCATCTGTCTGTACTGCAAACTGGTTTACGCCGTCAGTTATAGTAACAATAACATTCGATAAAGGCGTAGGACTTGGAACGCCACTTATTATCGGCGTGATTTTGCCGACAAGATCAGCGCTTACAGCTGTCAAGTTAAGCGTAATGTTCCATCCTGTTTTTCTTACTGCGGCATTAACACTTATGCTGTTCTGGACATTCGCCTTAGAAGCAGTCACTGTTGTTGTCTGCTGGAATACTGACAAGCTGTACTTTCCTTGCGCGTCTGTTGTATCACTGCTACCTCCTGTCTCTGTAACTTGCGCCCCCTGTATGGGATTATTGCTCGGATCAAATACATAACCGCTGATTGCAGTTGCATTTTCCTGCTGGCTGCAGGATGCTGTTGTCAGGCCAGGGACCAAGCTATAAGAATAAGGCGCGCAGAACGCTGCACAGAAATTGCTGCTTACCCTAAGATCCCCTCCTTTGTACACAGTAGGGTTTGCGCCGCCATAATTACATACACAGCAGCCGCACTGAGAAACATCTTTACATGTCGTTGCATTCGAGAAAAATCCGTTGAAACACTGTGCGCTCGGCAAATTATCGATACAGGTGACATCGATCGCAGTGCTGCTGAAACTCGTTTGCTCATTGACACAACAAGTTGCAGAAACAAGATGGGCCGAAGTTAAAAATAATATAGTGAAAACCGCTAGAAATAACAGCATAGATAAACTATTCTCTCTACCTCTTTTCTTCATAACATCCAACCCTCTCTTTCAACCCGATTTTTATAATTTGAATCAAATTTAGTTTATAAATCTTGTGGTAATCTGTGAACAGAATTCTAAGAGGAACCAGGAGCAGGAGGGGGAGGGGGCAAAAGTGGAACACCTGGCGCGCCAGGGGTATTCACTACAAACAACCTGACTGTTTGCTTGTCATACAACAGACCATCACTCACTTCGATCGTGAAATTGTGCCTTGGAGGATTTGTATCCCGCGTCCTGTTCAACAGGATGCTCGCATAGCCGCTACTCTGGCTGTACTGCCAGCCTTCGCCAGGAGCAGGATTCCATCTAGTCAATTGGCCAGCAATATACATTTCAAAATAGTCCCTTCCCCAGCCACCATAAGTAAATGCAAAATTTACTTCATCCTCATTCATGTCAACTGCGCTTGGTTTCACTGTTTTTACCATTGTCTGCACACTGGGGTCAGGTGGAAACTGCCAGATGATGTCCAGATCCGGAGCAGTACCGTCATTTACATAATTCAAGACAGGCGGGACATTCTCTCTGACGAACTGGAATTTCAAGGCATTTCCGTCAATCACTATGTTATCGTCTGAGATAATTATTAAATCATCTCCTGTTCTTCCTTCTGTATCTTTCTCGATCAATAAAGAATAACCAGGCCTGTAGCTTTCAAGATTTATATAATCATTGACAATGCTGAAATTCAAGTCAGCCGTCTCTTTGTTTATTAGATTAAAGATGAATGTGTGCAGATATTCGTACTGCATCTTCATCAACAGCTCGAAATGTTCTACATCAGTTGTGGTCTGCAAACCCGCGCCCGTTATCTGCAATGGCAAGTCAACTATTACCCTCGTATCTTGGGCAGTAAATGTTATGTCGACTTTTGCTTCTCCTTCCTGGACCCTGTACGGGATGCCTGTGATATTAGTTATCTTTCCGAAATCAATGCAGTCATTTGTTTTCTTTGCCACATAATTCTCTAGTTGTACTTCTATGGATCCTGGGCCGCCTTTTAACGGAGAAAGATAGTTCCACCCCACTCTCGGTTCAACCGCAACA
>JAHWHE010000027.1 GCA_019323495.1 Candidatus Woesearchaeota archaeon
CCAGAGCCAGAAATACCGGTTGGTATTCCATGCCCTATTCAAGACCCAAAAAACAGATTGCAGGAATTCATGGAAAGCACAGGCGGAAAAAGCGCTTATGGAAATTACATGAGAATGACAAGAAACGAAGTTCCTGGAAACCTGGCATTGATGCTTAACTGGGGATACAGCATGTACGCAGGATCTAAATGGTGGAACAACAGCAAAAAGTTCTTTGAGAAATCAAAGGAAATAGGAGACATTGTTGACAAGTTCGCAAGCGAGCAAGGAATCGGTGCACCATCTTTCAGATTCGGCAACGAAGATGGTCCAATGAACGAGGTAAAAGCTGCTTACGAATTCAATATCGCTGGAGACAGATTCTATGTGATAGAATTCAGGAGCCAGGGATCAATGAATTATGCAAAAGCGCATGACAAAAAGAAAGGCGATATTGCGCCAGCAGTGATGGTCGACATAATCGCAGACTGCAAGGTTGTTTATGACATGAGGACAGGAAAAGTCATAGACTATCATGTGGAAAAAAGCATCAACAGGCACGGCGGTCCTATCTTGGGCGCGCCAATGCCAGCTGTCAAAGAGGAGTAGAGGTTCCAGAGCCAGTTGTGCCTGGTGCCAAATAATTTTTCTTTTTTTCTTTATAAACCCCTTTTTCTAATACCACAATACTTTTAAATTCCACTTATAAATCTAATAGAAGGGGGACTAGATGGGAAAGATTATACAATTATCAGAGGATCTTATAAACAAGATAGCTGCAGGAGAGGTGATAGAACGGCCTGCTTCTGTAGTTAAAGAATTGATAGAGAACAGTATAGATGCAGGTGCAAAGAACATCATAATCGAGATAAAGGAAGGCGGCAAGAGCTTTATCAAGATAACAGACGACGGTAGTGGCATGTCAAAAGAAGATGCCTTGATTTCTATCAAAAAGCACAGCACGTCAAAGATAAAGGATGTAGATGACTTGTTCAATATTGGCAGTCTTGGGTTCAGGGGAGAGGCTCTTGCGAGCATTGCAGCTGTCAGCAACATGGAGATAATCACAAAGACGCAGTTTGATCTTGAAGGAATCGAGATTGAAATTAGCAATGGAAAGATAAAGAATGTCAAGGAAATAGGTGCACCGGTCGGCACGACAATAAAGATTTATGACTTGTTCTTTAATACACCAGCAAGAAAAAAACACCTTGGAGACATGAATGTCGAATTAAGGCACATAACAGACATTGTTGTCAAATACGCTCTTGCATATTTTGAGATTGGCTTCAGGCTTGTGCACAACGACAAAGAACTGATACTTGCTCCACCGACGCCTGACAAATTAGGAAATATCGTGAATATCTTTGGCAGGGATTTCGCAAAACTGTTGCTGCCTGTTGCAGGAGAGACAGATTTGGTGAATGTCAGCGGTTACATCGGCAAGCCTGCATTGAACAGGGCAGACAGATCACATATTTTTACGTACGTTAATGGCAGATACATAAAGAACAAGGAATTATTGGATGCTGTTGAAAAAGCATACGACCATCTGCTGAATACAGAGAGATATCCTGTTGCAATACTTAATTTTGAACTGCCGTACGAGAGGGTGGATGTCAATGTGCATCCTACAAAAGCAACAATAAGGATTGAAAAGCAGGAAAGAGTGTGCAGCGATATCGCTGATATTTTGAAAAAGCAATTGGAAAGAGCAAATCTTGTGCCTAAGATAGAGCCGAGCAAGGTAGTGCAGCAGATACTTGACAAGGAAAAATCAGAACTGCCGAGCACAGACATCAGGCAGATACTGAAGCAGAAATCGAATGTCATGCAGACTTTGCAGGAGATCAAGAACAGGCCTATCGACGCGCAGAGGAGCAGGCAGCAGCAATTGCTGGACAAGCAGAAACAGCAGAAGCAGTTGGACAAGGAAAAGATTGTCGTTGATCCTATCAAGATAGATTACATAGCATACAATGTGCTTGGGAAGATACACAAGACATTCATTCTTGTCGAGACGATGGACGGCTTGAGGATTATAGACCAGCACGCTGCGCACGAGCGCATACTGTTCGAGAACATCATGGAAAAGTTCGAGAGCAAGCAAAAGATAAAGAAGCAGACATTGCTGAATCCGATACAGGTGAATGTTCTTCCCAATGACGCATTATTGATAAAAGACAGCTTGGAGAAATTAGACAAGTTTGGCTTTACTGTCGAAGAATTCGGCAACAACACATTCATAATAAGGACATTGCCGGCCATCCTGGGAAAACAGCAGACAGAAGATTTTTTCCACGAGATAATCGCAGAACTAAAAGAGAACCAATATAAAAAAATAAAAGGGATAACAGAAGAAAGATTCGCGCGCATGGCGTGCAGAAAAGCTGTCAAGGCAGGAGATGTCCTGGAAAACATGCAGATGGAGCAGCTGGTGAAGAGATTATTGGAATGCAGGCAGCCTCATACCTGCCCGCACGGAAGGCCTACTATGATAGACTTCACAATAACAGACCTGGAAAAAAGTTTTAATCGAATAAGAGGTTTTGAGACAAATGCGTGAGCTGCAAGAAGTGTGGAGGCAAGTAGATGACTGTGAATTCTGCAGGCAGAGCAATAACAGATTGCAGCACATCCTTGGAGGAGGGAAAGAGCAACAGCCGGACGTGATGTTTTGTTTTATCAATCCTACCTATAGGAACATAACAACAGAACCTGACTATAGGGGCCAGAGATTTCCATTCATGGGAACAACAAAAGTATGGAAGGTCTTTGTCAATGCAGGCTTGCTCGAGCAGGATGTGATGGCGAGGATTAAAAAAGGATGGGACCAAGATTTAATAGACAGCACAATAAAAAAGATAGAAGAAAAAAATTTCTACTTCACAAACCTTGTCAAATGCGCACAGCCGCACGCAGACAATCCAAAGACAGCAGAGATAAGAAAACTCTTGCCTTTGTTCTTTAAGGAATTGTCCGTTGTGCAGCCAAAGTTGATCTGCAGTTTCGGCAGCCTGCCTTTCAGATGGCTGACAAACATCAATAGTTTGAAATTATCAGAGCACTATGAAAAGCAGAAGCGATCAAATAAATTGATAACTTATGATTCAGTCCCTATCAACGGAAAAAAGTATAGTGTATTTCCTTGCTATTTTCCTGTCGGCAGGGGTAATCCTAAAAAAGCAGTCGAATTGCTGCAGATATTGAAAAAAATAAACCTGGAGGCATGATGGAAGAGCGTCTTACACCTGCAATGCATCAGTACAAGGAAGCAAAAGCGCAGTATCCGGACTGCATTATCTTTTTGAGGCTGGGTGATTTTTATGAGATGTTCTATGAAGATGCAAAGATCGCATCAAAAGTACTGGATATCACATTGACAAAAAGGGCAGGCGTTCCGCTGGCAGGCGTGCCGTGGCATGCATTAGATCCTAATCTAGCAAAAATGATTGAGAAAGGCTACAAGGTGGCTATCTCAGAGCAGATGGAGGATCCAAAGACAGTCAAGGGCAGGGTCGTAAAAAGAGAAGTGGTTAGGATAGTGACGCCTGGTACTGTGATTGCGCCGAGTTTATTAGACGAGAAAAGCAACAATTTCTTGATGTCGATTCATTTTGCAGAAAATCAGCCTGGCAATGGGAAAAAGTTTGGTGTTGCATTGGCAGATGTCAGCACTGGCGAGTTTCTGACAACAGAATTGGACAGCGATGATAAATTATTGAATGAGATTGTTCGTTTCGATCCAAAGGAGATAATTGTCAGCAATGCAGTTGGATTCGATACGGAGAAGTTTGTGAACGGCAGGCAGAATCTCTTTGTCTCTGCGTATGATGATTATCATTTTTCTTTCAGTTCTGCGTACAAGGAGCTGATCAGGCATTTTGATGTCATGAATCTTGAATGTTTTGGCATGGAGCAGAAAGAAAATGCGATAATTGCGGCAGGCGCCTTGCTTGCTTATCTGAACGAGACCCAGAAAGGAAGCACAAAACAGATCACAAGACTGAGGCAGTTTGTCACAGAAGACTACATGATTTTGGACAGCAGCACAATAAGGAATCTCGAGCTGATGAAAAACATAAGAGACGGGACAAGAAGAGGAAGTTTATTGGACGCGATCGACAAGACAGTGACTCCAATGGGAAGCAGGCTGTTGAGGCAATGGATACAGCAGCCGTTATTGGATGTCAACCTGATCAACGCGCGCTTAAACGCTGTCGAAGAGTTGACAACAAAGACCCTCGTCAGGGAAGAAATCAAGGCGTTGTTGAATAATGTCTATGATGTGGAAAGACTGATCACAAGAATAAGCAGCAACAGCGCGAACCCGAAAGACCTGATTGCATTAAAGGACAGCCTCAAGATTCTTCCGTCTATAAAAGAACAGTTGAATGACACAAACTGCATGCTTTTGAAGGATTTCAAGCTTCTTCCTGAACTCCCTGAATTAAGGGATTTGATTGAAAACGCGATTAAAGACAATCCTAACACAAAAACAAAAGAAGGAAACATCATCAGGAAAGGTTACAATCAGCAGTTAGATGAATTGCACCAGATAGCTTTCGGAGGGAAGAACTGGATAGCGCAATTAGAAGCAAAAGAAAGGGAGGCAACAGGCATTTCTACCTTAAAGATAGGTTTCAATCGGGTCCATGGCTATTACATCGACATAACAAGAAGATTCAGCGACAAAGTTCCTTCTACATACATAAGAAGGCAGACATTGGCGAACAGCGAGCGATATGTGACAGAAGAATTGAAGCAGAAAGAAGAGCAGGTGCTTGGTGCAGAAGAAAAGATCAATACATTGGAATTTGAACTGTTCATGCAGATCCTGGAAAGATGCACAGAGAAGATAATCGACATACAATTAATTGCGCAAAGCATCGCGCTTCTAGACGTCACTATTTCTTTAGCGACAGTCGCAGTTAATAATCGTTATACAAAACCATCAATAACAACCAATTATGAATTAGACATAGAAGACGGAAGGCACGCAGTAATCGAAAGCATCCAGTTAGAGCCTTATGTCCCCAATCACACAAAGATGAACAAGGACAACAGGTTGTTCATTATCACAGGCCCTAACATGAGCGGCAAATCCAGCTTCATGAGGCAGGTTGCTTTGATACAGTTATTGGCGCAGATTGGAAGCTTTGTGCCAGCAAAAAAAGCAGTTGTCGGCATTGCTGACAGGATCTTTACTAGGGTCGGTGCTTATGACGACCTGACAATGGGCCAGTCCACTTTCATGGTCGAGATGACAGAGACAGCAAACATTCTGAACAATGCGACTGAAAAATCCTTGGTTATTTTGGATGAGATTGGTCGCGGCACTAGTACTTTCGACGGCATCAGCATTGCATGGGCTGTCGCAGAATACATCTACCAGAACATTGGTTCCAAGACATTGTTTGCAACGCACTATCATCAGTTGAATAAATTGGCAGAACGCTTCAAGTCTGTCAAGAACTTCAATATTGCTGTCAAGGAAAAAGCAGACGACATAATATTCTTGAGGAAGATCTTGGAAGGGGGGACCGACAAGAGCTATGGTATCCAGGTTGCAAAACTCGCAGGTCTGCCGGCAGAGGTCATCGAAAGAAGCAAGAAGATAATGAATCAGCTCGAGATGGATGACGAGATTGCAGAAAAAATCCATGCGCCTTTGAAAAAAGAAGAGCCTGAGATTGGAAAGAAGATCGAGCAGGTTGAGCAAAAGGAACAGGCAGAAAAGCAGGAAGAGACCAATGCCAAATTGAACCACTTTTTTGGGTAAACTTTTTATATTCCTTTCACATTACATACTGTATGGAAAGATCTATAGATGATTCTTTTGATGACAGCAATAGAGATGAACTTAGTGATAAAGCAAAGATTGAAATAAATAAAAAAGGACATATCTATTTTACAGGTAGAGATAAAGCTACATATGATGAATGGCTCACTTTGATGGATGACAGAGTAGGTAAGATGAAGGAAGCTTATGATTTATCTGGTTTTGCGACGTTTTTAGCTTCAGCAGAAATTGCGGGCTATTTTCTATATAAATATGCAGTTCAACATGTAGCAGGATTACATGCGACAGAAAATGTAGCGACTGCAGCATATGTTACATTTTTATTAATTGCAGCTAGTCTTGTTTGTCGCTCTATTAAAAATGTAAGAAAGTCTAATCGCAATGAAAGACAAATAGAAGAATTAAGACAGCAACATCCTAAAGTTTTCAAGCAATTATCATTGTGCCATTACTAAGGATAAGCTTTTTAAACCTCTTTCTCCTATAATATTGTATGGCAGACAAACCATACAAAGTTGTTCCAAGCGACGAATCGCATCATTTCAGCTATCCTGTTCCTGAGAAAAAGGAAGAGCTAAGTGATAAAGCAGCAGTTAACATTAATAATTCTTTAGCAGGTTTAGTGCGCTCAGAAGAAGAAACAAGGAAAAATGCGATTGAGATTCCTTGCTATTCAACGTGCTTTTCAATTGTAGCATTAGGCGCTGCCTTGATACATCAGGCAGGCTACGAGCACATGGGTGCAGTTGGACAACATGTTGATAAATGGGATAGATTTGTTGATAACGCAATACAGATCGCAGCATCGCCTGCACCTGTTTTAATTCAATATTGCATGCTTGCAGCAGCACTTATAGCTTTGCTTCGGGCATTTGCTGTTAGGTCAGAGCATAGAGATATTAAGATTCAGATGCAGCAAAAAGAAGAAGACCTTAAAAGACTGAACAAGAATTACAACCGGTTGATTTCTTCAGGATCCAAAGACTTATAGCACGGGTTGCATAAATACCTGTTTCCCTTGAATTTCTGAGCATATTTTTTATTGCCGACTTTTCCGCACACTTCACACTGATAGTCAGGACAGTCATCTCCGATCTCGATTTCATCGATGCCTATCATCTTGACCTTGTCGCTCTTCGCAAACTCCATCAGCTTCATGTTGTTCATCTCTTCCCTTTCGCTCTTGCTGCAGGCCTTGCCTCCTGCGTGCGAGAAATGCCATATCTTTTTGTCCCCCATTTTAGGGAAGACTTTTTCACCGCAAAAAGGACAGAAATATTCAAAAAGATCTTTTTTATGCTTCTGAACTCTATCTATATGAACTAGTGTTCTCATTACCCCCTTAGCATAAAACAACTTCCTATCAGGCATTATTTATAACTATGGAATTACTAATTAATAAGGTTTTCTGTGGTTTATATATAAAGATGGTGACCTAATCTGCTATCATTTTGCCTCAATCCCGAACGATTTAGAGAACCAAACTACGACAGAAGAGACTATCAATGAGTACAGAACGAACGCAAGTATGTAATGCAGAATTGGGTCGAACCCTGTGATCGTGCTCGCAAGAATGAATGTAACTACAACAACTGCCAGTCCTTTGCTTGCTGTCAGGGCCATGAACAATCTTATCAGGACAGGCTCTTCTTTTGCAGCAACTTTCACTGCAAGATACCTGACTGCTAAATAAATTATGAAAAGGGATATCGATTTGATGAAGAATATCGGTGTTATAGGGAACTTGATGATTACGCCTATCAGCACAAAGATCAGGACCTTCAGCAAGGTCGACAATACAGATTCGAATTGAAGGAGAGTGACTTTCTGTTTTATCTCGAGGTTGCCGAAAAACAAACCAAGAGTGGTGACTGCGATTATGCCGTTTCCGCCAATCCTTTCAGCAAGGACATAGCTCAATAATGCTGCGGCAATGACCGCTATTGGGCTGTATCTTTCACTGTACTGCTTTCTCATTATCTTGAACATGACCAAGCCTATCAAAAGGCCAGAACCAAGTCCGGCAGTTATCTTCAATAAGAATCCTCCTGTGAATCCGGCAAATACTGCGCCAGTCGCGCCCTTCTGCAGATCAACAATGATCAACGGCAGCAATACTGTGAATGGCGTATTTATTATGCTCTCGATAGACAAGACCCTAAGAATTTTCTGCTTGCAGCTTCCAAGCAAAGACAAGATAACATCGGGTGCTGTTCCGCACGTCAGTGCGCCAAACAATAACGAAAGGAACAGGAATTTCAGCTGGAATCCGAATACAATCGCTAAAGTCGCAAATGACAGTATGACAAAATTGAAAAACACTGTGCTGAAAGTGATCTTTAACGCAGAGACACTCACCCAGTCAAGCTCCTTGAACCTTATCTGCGCAGTGCTTTCAAAGACCAATAGAACCAAGGTGAACAGACCGAGCGCACTAATAAGAGGAGTTGGCAATACAAAGTCAATATTCTCTATCTCTATGTACAGTCCGAAACCGATACCTACTGCGACCAAAACAAGAACATCAGGGATCTTTAGTTTTTTTGCAAAGATTGAAGATATCAAGCCAATTAGAAGAGCAACTGCGATAAATGTCAGTCCGTTCAATATTGCATCAACCATATTGCCTCTTTTTTATAAATGAAGTATTGCTGGGTTTAAATATTTTGTGTTTAGAAAAGTTTATAAACCAATAACCCCCTTGGCCCTACTATGAAATTTTTGCAGGAGCTCATAGATGAAAATGCAGTAAAACTGGTTGAATACCAGATTGTGATAGATTTGATTAGAGAGGAATTGAAAAAGCATGACATCAAGGCAGAAGTGGTCCTTGGAGGAAGCGCTGCCAAAAATACATGTTTGAAGAACTATGACCTTGACATCTTTGTCCGCTTCTACAAGAATCCTGATTCAGACCTATTAGAGGTCGTTCTCAAGAATGTCTTCAAGAAAGTTGAAAGACTTCATGGAAGCAGGGACTATTTCAAGATACATCACAAGGGGATGGACTATGAGATCGTGCCCGTCCTCAAGATATTGAGAGCGAGCCAGGCAGAGAATGTCACAGACGTGAGCATGCTCCATGTAGAATGGGTAAAAAAGCACCTGAAGAATCCAGAAGAAGTAAAACTGGCAAAATTGTTCTGCAAAGCGCAGAGCGTGTACGGCGCAGAATCATACATAAACGGTTTTTCAGGCTATATCTTAGAGATATTGACAGTGCAATACGGCAGTTTCATGAAGATGATGGAAGCAGTGAGCAGATGGAAGCCCGGCATAATAATAGATGTAGAAAAGCACTATACGAACAGGAAGACATTGATGAAGCAGCTGAATGTTGCAAAATTGCAGAGTCCGATTATTGTCATAGATCCGACACAGAAAGACAGGAACGCAGCAGCCAGCGTGACAATGGAAACCTTCTGCAAATTCATTTTAGCTGCCAGGCAGTTCCTGGAAAACCCATCAAAGGGATGGTTTGTAAAAAAGAAATTCTCATTGTCAGATGTTGTGAGGGAAAGCAGGAAATACTACACTGTCCTGAATGTTTTGAAAGTAGAAATGCCAGAAGGAAAGCAGGATGTTGTAGGAAGCAAGTTCCTGAAAGTATTCAAGTTCATCAAAGCCCAGTTAGAGCAGAATGATTTTCAGGTTTTTAAGGCAGGCTATGACCTGGAAGAATCGACCATGTGGTATCAGACTCAGCCTCAAAGGCTGCCGTTGTACACAAAAGCGCTGGGCCCGAGGGTCTGGGCGCCGATGGAGAACCTTAATGCCTTTATCGACAAGTATGATAACGTCTTTCTGGAAGAGGACCATCTGTGTGCAATAAAGAAAAGAAAACATCTGAGGGCAATAGATTTAATCAAGGACTTGGTCAAGACAGAATATGTCCAAGAAAAAGTAAAAAAAATAATAATAAGATAAATTAATGATTTCCTTCGCATCTACCTACTGTGACTTTCTTCACAATCCATTTGCAAGGATATCCGTGCGGGCATGTTCCTCCGCAAAGTTCTCCTGTTGTTTGGCATCCTTTTTCTCTTATTCCCAAGTCAAATGGTTCTGCGAATGATCCTGCAGGTCCTGCCTGCTGTTCAGTACCGTCTGCATCTTCTGGATGCTCTCCTGCACAGATTATAGAATCTACATAATCGTATGTTTTCCATACGCATTCTAATCCGTGGGTGCAAGTTCCGCTGCAGTCTGCTTCTGTCGACCCGACACATCCTTCTTCAGGCTTAGGTACGACTCCAAGATCAAAAGGATCAGTAGGATCTCCTATCTCAAAGACAGAGTTTAGATAAACCTCTCCTGACACAAGATCCAAGAGTTCGTATTCTGTTGCAGCAGTAATCGTTTCTGCAGGTGCTGTGCTTACAATTCCTGTTGCTGGTGCAATCGTGGTTTCTGTACCTGTTTCAGGTATTGTTTCATCCACAGGTTCTGTTGATTCAACGATTTCTGTTGCAGGCGCTCCAGGTTCTTCAGGGAATACTTCAACCATTTTAACATTGATGTCATCTAGAACCCATTTGTAGCCATTGCAGTCGAATGTTCTTGGGACAGATCCCGGATTACAATAATATGCAATATACCACAGCTTGCCGGATTGTTTAGGGCTGAAACTAAAGATCCCTTCTGCATTGCCAGCAATCCAATTGTTATTCTCTTGGTATGCATCTCCACTCAGATCGATTGGTTTCCATGAACTGGTTTCTACATCATACCAGTAGCCCAAGTGCCAGATGTATCTTCCAGCAACAGTATATCTGACTGTGGCGCTTTCTCCTGCTGCAAGCTCCACATCTTTAGGAGTAGTCAATACTAGATCATTTGTAAATGCATAGGCTTCTGCATATTCTCCTGCTTGTCCGATTGGTCCGCCTGGCGAGCCTGGCTCTGCAGGAAGAAGACTTGCGCATGATGTCAGCATAGCAAGCGCACATAAAAGAACTAAAACATACATTAGCTTCATTTTATCACCTTCATGGTTTTTTAGAACAAAAGTCCTTTAGATATTTAAATTTATACTCCGAATAATCCAGTAGACTTTATAAATGACCTGAAATAGGGTTATTAGGCAAAATGGTGTTTGAGCTTATAGCTGAATTTTTCAAGAATCTTGATCCTTCTATCTATTCAGCACTGGCAAGCATATCTCCATTTGGTGAATTGAGGGCAGGCATCCCGATCGCATTATTGACAGGGCACAGCTTATGGCAGGCCTTCTGGTTGTGCACAATTGCAAACTTCCTGACAATACCTATTGCATTCTTTTTCATTGACAAGTTTCACAATTATTTCTTGAAATTCCAAAGATACGAAAGAATGTTCAATAAGCACGTGATTAGAATCAGAAAAAAAGGAGAGAAATGGGTTGAAAAATATGGAGCATTTGGCTTGATAATTTTTGTTGCGATCCCTATTCCGGGAAGCGGTGCATACACAGGATGTCTTGCAGCCTGGCTGTTCAATGTTAAAAGAAAGCACGCATTCATATCAATAATGGCGGGAGTAGTGATTGCAGGTCTTGTGGTGACTGCGATTGCTGCAGGCATTGTCAAGGGATTATTCTGATTCCTTCTTTTTCCTTGCCTTATTGTACTTGTCCCATTCCTTTTTGAACTCTGGCGATCGTCTCAACAATTGTCTGAAATTGCCAGATGCGATTATCTTGCCCCTCCTGAAGAAATAGATCTGATCGAACAATGGCAAAAGGTGCAGCCTGTGTATAGAAGATATTATTGTCTTGCTCTTGTATTTCCTGAATATGTTCTTGAATATGATCATCTCATTCTTGAAATCTACACTGCTCGTTGGCTCGTCAAACAAAATTACAGATTTGTCTTCGCACGCCATCAGGCCTCTCGCAAGCGCCAATCTTTGCTTCTCCCCTCCGCTGAGATTGACGCCTTTTTCAACGATAGAAGAGTTCAGTTTCCTGGGCAGCCTGTTGATTACTTTTGTGAACTGGGCCATGTCTGTGTATTTTTTTATCTCTTCAAGTGTGCGCGCAACACCCACTGTGATGTTTTCTTTGATAGTCGTAGTGAATATCTCTGGGTCTTGAGGGACCAAGGCCATCTCGTCACTGATTGATTCGAATCCGTTCTCCAGCAGCTTGTTGTCGAGATACAGCTTGACGTGTTTTGGATGATAAAGATCCCTGATAACTTTTAGCAATGTTGTCTTGCCGCTTCCGCTTGCACCAATCAATGCAATTCTCTGGTTTCTTTTAATTATCAATGACACGTCATCAAGGTGCAGATCCGCTCCCTCTTTTGTATGGTATGAAAAATTAAGATTATCTATCCTAAGCTCCTTCCATCTCTTATCTAATCTTACTGACTTAACTTTCTTTTTTGCCTTGAATTCGTTCGATATCTCTTCTGCATTCATTACAGCAGTCCTTTCATTGACAATGTCTCCGTATCTATATGCGAACCTGAAGAAAAGTCCGCTGATCCTGTGCCCATAGCCATATAGCGCATAAACAGTGCCCCCAAGAATAACATTTCCTGCCTTGTAATTATATAGTATATACGTTACAAGTATCAGAAATACCATCATAACGCTGCAGACAGAAACAAGGAACCATTTGAACTCGCTCAGCCTGCTGTTCTTCCTATAGGTTTCAAACGGCGCCATGATCTTCCTGAACATAGCGCTCGATACCAATTTTTCCAGTCTTAGGATGATGACAGTGGTGATATTGCTGATAACGTCGAAAATTTTTGCGCTGATCGCATTCTCATACTTGTTAAGCTCCTTGTATTGCGCTACAAGCTTCTTGTCGAATTTGATTATTATTATTCCGGTGATTATGACTAAGAATATCACGATATAGATTGAATGAAAATTAAAATACACAAGCGCTATGAACGAACCTGCGAATCTCAGTACTGTTTCAATGACTTCATACATCCTTCCTGAATAGTTGTAAAGCGCTTTTGTTCCTTTATTGATTTTGTCTATGGTGTCTCCTGAATGATGGTCTGTGTGCCATTCAGGAGGCAGATTCATTGTGCCGTCCAAAAGGAATTTCTTGTAATTGGCCCTTACAAGGAAAGCGTTGTTCCTTTCAATAACTCTTGCAGGTCCGTGGAATGCCCAGAATCCGACTGTTATCGCCACAAATATCGTTATGTATATTAGAATTGTATATAGATTCTCGCTATGTATGCCCTGCTCTTGTATTATGTTCAGGATCTGCGCCACGATCAAAGGCTCGACAAAATTAATCGCGTTCGCAAACACGAACAACATAGTATACAGCACTACGTTGTGTCTGTTTCCTTTAGAATACTCCCACATCTTTGCTGTCAGATAGACAGCAGGATTGTCTTTGAACCCCATGCATAATTTTAAAGATAAAAAGGTTTAAAAATTTATCTGTTTATAGAAATCTTATCACCGGAATTTATATGTTTGAAACTATCAGTTGCACTTTCTATCACATATTTGTACGGCTTTTTTGGAGCATAACTTAAAATCCAGGGTTTCAGAACAACCTTGTCAACAACAACATTGTTTGAATCAACAAAGATCACATCCATCGGATAAAAACAGAACAGCATTGTTATTCCTGCCCTTGATTCCTTCCTGTTCATCAGGCACATTCCTTTTCTTATTTTATTTTTGGAAGCGAACATCAAGCCTATCGCCTTTCCTATTGGATTCTTGACGATTTTCATATCATTTAGAATTACTTTATTTTTATGGATTAACCTAGCCAAACCTTATCATCCCCATCTGCAAAGCGAATAGAAGGACAGCAAAGCCTGCAGTGATTCCCCAGACAGCCTTGTTCCAGTTGAAGATCTTTCTTCCGTCCAATAATGAGATTGGAATCAGATTGAACAAGGCAAGCCAAGTATTAATCATGAATCCGTACATGAACAGTTTTGCAATGAAAGGAGATGTAACTCCAAACGCGCCGAGCACGACAACTGCAACTATAAAGAAGATGACAGCCATTATCAGGTTGCTCAAAGGCCCGCTCAAACTAATGATTCCGTTCTGTCTTTTTGTAGGCTTTCCCATTATCAATACTGCTCCTGGAGCTGCAAACACAAAACCAGAAAAGCTGATAAGAACAGCAAACAACAGCATCATCATGCTTGCCCGAAACTCTGCGATCATGCCGAATTTTCGCGCCACAAAACGGTGCGCCAGTTCATGGAACAAGAAACCAAAACCAACTGCGATTCCGCTGATGATGAAGTATTCTAGAAAAATCATCCAGCCATAGCTTCCTACGCCAAGAAAACTGCTGCCTGTCTGTCCTTTGACAAGCACGTTTGCAAAGGCGAATGTTATTGCGACCCAAGCATAAGCTAGATGTTTAAGCTCGATAGGATTGAACTTGCTTTTTTTCTTTTTCTCGTAATAAGGATTAGGATAATATCTCATTCTAATTCATGGATGCAAATCTTTCTCTGCTCAATTTCACTTTATTCGACTGTATGCCCATGCAGCCCGGCACATTGCTTGTTATCCTTCCCTGTAGAAGGTCAGTTGTCATGCTCAGTTCCCAGTGATTGTCGCCAGGATCATCGAATGTGAATCTGCTGCTGCTTACTACGCCGTTAGCTATGACGCCTCTGCCAACAACTCCTCTGTTGACCATGTCCTGGAAAGTGCCGCAAGGCATATTCTGGAGAAGCTGCTGTATCTCGAAGTTTGCAAAATACATCACAATATTGCCGTTCACATTATTTCCGTTCTGCACAAGATTAAGCTCTATAGAATGCGGCGTCATCTTTCCGACATATCTGCATGTAGGATTTGCGCAGTTGTTCGTAAACTCAATAGAACCCACCCATGTTCCTGTCAGATCTCTCGCAGGCGTTATGGTAGAAGTCATCTGTGGTGCTTGCTGCTGCTGTGCAGGAGGTTGCGCAGGCTGTTCAACAGGTGGTTCTTCTTTTTCTTCCATAACCTGTTCTTCTGGTTCTGCTTCCTGTATCTGTTCATCTGCAGGTGCTTGCGTACCGCAGCCTATTATGAATATACTCAAAAGAATGATTCCGATCAATAAATATGCTTTCATGGCAACTAATTATAATATATTGGTATATAAATCTTTCAGTAAAGCTTATAAACAACATACAGTTCATAATGAGCATGGAAAGCAAGAACTTTACATTGAAATCAAAATCGCAAGACAAGCTTCTTGAAAAGCCAAAGATAAAACTGGATGATTCTACTGTCATAGATTTAAGAAAGATGAATGCAAAGGTCGCAGACCACATAGAGATGCAGCTCAAGGCAAGAGACGAGCTTACAAAAAAGAAGTATTTTCTGAAATAATCATTCAAAATCAAAAACCAGATTATCGAATTCTTTAACATTTATTATTGTCTTGTCTGATTCAATGTATTTTATTCTTACTTCATCCCCTTCTTTTGTTATCTTTGCTTCATTGTTCTCAAGATTTATCTTGAAGATGTGCTCGTCATTGTTTTCAAGCACTATTAAATCGCCATTAATTCTTTTAACTTTTCCATCAACAGTCTGATAACCTTCATCAGCCATTCCTTCTGCTTCAACAGACACTCCTTTTTCTTCCAGCCATTCCTTGTACTTTGCCAAGCTGTCTTCAAGTTTTTCCTCGACAACAACATATCCTGTCTCTGCATGGACAAGAGCGATCCTCTGCAGCTTGCTGTTAGAGCTCAAGATAGGAACTACCCAAGTCAGCTCTCCAAACAGATTATAGAATATAGGCTGCGCACCCCAATAACCTTGGAAATTGCTAACTTTGCTATTTGCATTACTGACTGCAGCATCTTCATTATAGTATCCATTCACATTGCTATAATACACAAACTCTCCTGTCTGCGTGTTCATCATGCTATAGCCCATCAATGACTTGTCAGCCAGGCTCGGAGAAGTATGTCCTGTGAACCAGTACATTCCTTCTGGTCCTCTGACAGCAAAGACATCAATCACTCCGTTCGAAGTTGTAGGTACGTGCATGTCTTTCTGTGAAAATTTGGTATTCCAGAAGCCGTTAGTATATGCGCCATACCAATAGTTGTATTTCTCTGCCAGTCTTTCAGGTACAACCCTGTCAACCCATTTAGGAATCTTCTGTGGAAATTCCATTTCTCCTGTGACAGGATCTACGATAATGACCCCCAACACCTGTTCACCAGTGAACCATACAGTAGGTTTTGTAACACTCACAACCCATTTAGGATTATTTTCATCGTCTATCTCAAAAGTGAACTCTGACAATCTGACAAAAGGATATCGCTGATAAACATGCCTGTATACATTTTGCTGGAAAAAAGCACTACTCATGTATTTTAATTCAAGATTATCTATTCTCTCAACCTTTGCTTCTGGATCTTCTGCATCTACCATCAAGAAGCCGGGCGATGTCCTGAAACGAAGCCATTTCCAAAAATTGCCGAGTTCCAATGGGGCTATCCAATACAACCGGTCACTGACAAGCTGTATGTTCAAATCTCCGACTTGGACTTTATATCCTAGATCCCCAACAACCTTGTCAGCCATCCAGTATGCAAATTCTATTGGCACTTGTCTAATATGGGAAGTATCTATTTGATTTATTTTTTCATTGCTTACAATAGCATTAGGCAGTTCGTGCAAAGTTTTTGTCTGGAACAAAGGAACGATTGGCGCGCTTACCAAAATAATAAGCAAAATAACAAGAACTGCAATAGGAACCTTGAATCGTGCAAGATCCACTTTCTTTTTTTCATCTACAACTATGATCTTCTGCAGCTTAATTGGCCTGACAATCGTTATAAAGCAATTGATCGCCAGCAATATGCCGATAGGCGTTATAATGTCTGGAAACAATATTGCAGGCATATAGACATAGGCAATAATCAGTGCAATAGGAGCTCCCCATTTCAGATTATTGATCTGCCCTTTCAGCCAGCTGAAATACTCGCCTCTTCCAAACTTATAGAAATCTAAGTTAATACAGCCAATCAATGTGATCAAAAAAGCGAGTAAAATGCCGTTCATACAGGCATAGAATTAGAGTGAATTTAAAAAGGTTACTTACAAATCCAGCTCTAGGCGAATAGGACAGTGGTCAGAGCCCAAAACCTCTTTTAATATCTCGCTGTTCTTCAGGCTTGTTTTCAGTTCTTCGCTTACAATAAAATAATCTATACGCCAGCCGATGTTTTTCTGGCGTGCATTGTACATGTAGGACCACCATGTATATTGCCCGCTGTCTGAATTGAATTCCCTGAAAGTATCTACATAACCCTGCGCTAAAAAAAGATCGAACCATCTTCTTTCCTGTTCTGTGAAGCCTGCATTTTCCGTGTTCTGTCTAGGATTCCTCAAATCTATTTCCTTGTGCGCGACATTGAAGTCTGCTGCGATCACGACCGGCTTTTGCTTTTTCAATTCTTCGCAGAATTCCAAGAACAATTTGTTGAAATTCAATTTGAAATCTATCCGTTCAAGATCCCTTCTTGAATGAGGAAAATATCCGTTGATCAAGAAAAACTTTTCAAATTCCAGCGTGAGAACGCGCGCTTCTTTATCAAATTCTTCATTCCCAATGCCTTCTATAACTGCAAAAGGCTTTATTTTAGAAAACACAAGCAATCCGCTGTATCCTTTCCGTTCAGCAGTCATCCAATACGATTCATAACCTTCTAATTCTGTATACTCTTTGATCTTTTCAGGACTGCTCTTTATCTCCTGGAAGCAAAAGATGTCCGCGTTCTCTTTCTTCACAAAATCAAACATGCCTTTATTTGTTGCAGCATTTATTCCATTAATATTCCATGAGATTAGTTTCATAAAAGAAGAACTAGAACAGGTAATATAATAACTTTGCCTAAAAAAGAAAGAAAAAATTTATTGAGGAGTCGAGCTCCTTCCAAGGACTTTCACTACTCTTACTGTTGAGCTTCCCCAGCTCCTGGGCATTGTTCGAGTTCCTGTCATCCTGGGTGTTGCAGGGGCTTCGTACAAAACTTCGTCTCCTGGAGCCAGCCTCAATCCGTATGCTGCTTCGTACGGAATCTGCCCTCCTTTTTTGTAGTGTGTCAGTTTTCCTCTTTGTATCTTTCTTGCTTTGTCGTGCTGCACGCTCTCGATTATTCCTTTCAATTGTCTTGGCATGAATACCACCTCATTTTAGTATGATGTGTTGTAAAAAACAATTATAGTATTTAATCTTTACTGATAGAAATAGTTAAATACCTCTGAATACATCATAAACCATATGGTATTTAAATTCATACTCTTGGGTATTTTCGTTAAGATAGTAACAGGATTTGACGACACTATAACCCACATACCTATAATAACAAGCATCACTAAAACAAGGAAAGGCAAAATTGCTTTTACAGCAGGAATGTTTCTTGCTATAATTTTGGCGATAATAATCGCTATGTTTTTCTCTACTTTGCTGAAATCTGTACCTTTCTACAAGGAGATATTCGCAGGCCTCCTGTTTGGGCTGGCTATCGCAATATTTTTTGACATCCTTGTGCATAAGCCTAGAGCAAAGGCAGAACATGAGATTATGAAGTACAAGAAGAAGATCCCTACAGAAAGAATTGCCCGGCTATTGTTTGTGGGATTCATTGCATCTTTCGCAACAGTGCTTGACGATATAATAACATACTCTCCATTATTTACTCACGGATTTTTATACGATATTTTCGCAATAATTGGAATTTTGGCCGCTGCATTGCTCGAGCTCCTGCTCGTCTTATATTTTTCAGAGAAATTAACTAAATTCAAGCACAAGGAAAAGATAGCAAGCGTAGGATTAGTTATTCTGGGAATTCTAATCTTGACAGGAATAATATAGAATTATCTTCTTTTCTTTCTAGCAACAGTCTTTCTTTTCGCTGCTTTTCTTTTGCTCTTCCTAAGCTTCTTTGGCTTCGGAAGATCTTTCTTATAGACAATGGTTCTGTATGGATACGGTATTTCTATACCTTCTTTGTCAAACCTTTCCTTGATGCTCTTGTTAAGGTCTGTGCCCAGCCTGAAAGCTGCCATTGGATTCTTTGCCCATACCCATGCGCGTAGATTCACAGAGGATTCTCCTAATCCTATTACTCTGACAACAACAGAGGGAATATTGTTTTTCTTTTCCTGTGCAGACCTGACATCTATGTATTCAGGATGTTTCATCGCCTCTTCCTGCATAATTTTCATTGCCTTGTCTATGTCAGAATCATAACTTATGCCGAAATCTATAAATCTACAAATTCTTTCATCTTCTATGTTATAATTTTCAATAGCTGTGTCGCTTATGATTGCGTTAGGAACAACAACTCTTTTATTTTCAAAATTTTTAATGATGGTATGTCTTAAGGTTATGTCCTCTACTGTTCCAACCGTATCGCCGAACTTTATAATGTCTCCCACCCTGAATGGTTTAAAAATGGCAATAAAAGCTCCGCTTATCAAATTAGAGACTGTTTTCTGCGATGCGAAACCTATGATTATTGCAAGCACTCCTGCGCCGGCGAACAAGGAAACAGAGAGCGTCTTTAGTTTTGGTATCATTAATATTGCTATAGCAAACCCAATGATGTAGATTACAGCAGATAGAAAATGCTTCATTAATACAAATTGTGTTTTGTCTGCCTTGAGCAATAAAGTGGATTTTTCAATATACCTGTGCAAGATAAATCTAAAGATTCGTTCTAAAGCGAAAGTGATGATGAGAATAATTATAACTAAAGCATATTTGCCGTATTCGCTTTCCAATACTTTCAGTCCGAATTCAATAATTCCCATATTTTCTCTCTTTTTTTAAAACCACTTTTTCCTTTTGAAAAGGACGATCATTAAAACCCCTATAGCAATGATAATACCCCATATTAAGTAGTAACCATATCGCCATCCAAGCTCGGGCATGAAATCAAAATTCATTCCATATATTCCTGTGATGAATGTCAACGGAATAAAGATTGTTGCAATTATTGTCAGGACTTTCATTATCTCGTTCATCCTGTTGTTTATGCTCGAAAGATAGACATCAAACATTCCGCTGACCATGTCCCTGAATGTTTCTATCGTATCCATAATCTGTATTGTGTGATCGTACAAATCCCGAAGATAGAATGTTGTCTGTTTTTTGATGAACCTTGATTCTCCTCGTTCAAGATTGCTTATGATCTCTCTAAGCGGCCAGGCAGCTTTTCGGAAATACAGCAAATCTCGTTTGAATCTTCTTATGTTATTCAATGTTTTTGTCGAAGGCTTCTCAACAAGCTCTTCTTCCAGTGTTTCTATTTTCTCGCCATAATACTCAAGCACAGAATAATAGCCGTCAACGATCGCATCCATCAGGCTGTACAAAAGATAGTCTTCTTCTTCTTTCCTTATCTTGCTTTCTTTGTTTCTTATCCTCTCCCTCACATTATTGAAGACATCTCCGTCTGCTTCCTGGAAAGATATGATGTAATTAGAGCCGACAATCAGGCTCACCTGTTCGATATTAAGTTTGTTATGCTCATCAAGAAATATCATCTTCAGGATGACAAACAGGTATTTCCCGAAGTCCTCTATCTTTGGCCGCTGGTTTGTGTTTACAATAGCATCCATCACAAGAGGGTGCAGATCAAAGTACTTTCCTATTTTTTCAACAACCTTCACATCATGGATGCCGTTCACATTAATCCAGGTCTTTGTAGGTGATTTTTTGAACGGAAAGCATTCTTCAACCTTTGTGACTATTTTTTCCCTTAATTTGTCTTTATTAAAATCAAGAATGTGTATCTTTACCTCTTTTGTCTTTTTCTTTCCTATATAAACTAAAACAGAAGCCTTTCCCCCTTTTTTTGATGTTGTATTGCTGGCACTTGCCATATTTAAATACAAAATGTTCTCCCATTAATATACTTTTTCATATTTGTTCAATATGGATTAATTACTCTGAAGTAAAAATAAAGCTTTTTATGAGTATGCATCATTTTCCCACGCATGGCCTTGTTAATACCGTTTTTGATAGTCGCTTTGACAGCTGCAGTTGTTTTGGTCTCTGCAGAATTCGCAGTAAAGTATTCTATCAGGATCGCAAGGCATTTCAGGCTTTCTGATGAATTGATAGGAATGACAGTGCTGGCAATAGGCACCAGCATCCCGGAGATCATGACGCACATTGTGGGCAGCATTGAAATATTGAAAGATCCAAGCCTGATGAATCCTCTTTCAGGGCTTGTCATCGGCACCAATATTGGTTCTGATATCTTCCAGCAGAATTTCCTGATTGGGTTGGTTGCATTGCTGGGCATTGTTGTCATAGCAAGAAAACACCTGTTCAAGGATGTGGGAGGATTGCTAGGCGCAGCATTAATTGTCTTGATATTCTCGTTGAACGGAATATTTTCCAGGATAGAAGGAGTTATTTTAGTAGCGGGTTATTTTGTTTATCTCTATGTGCTGAAGAAAAAAGGTATGCTGAAAGAAAAACCAATAGAACTTGCACAGAACAATAAAAATCACATTGCAAAATATGTGGTATTCTTAGCAATAAGTTTTGTAGCGATGGCTATCGCAGCAGATTTTTTGATCACGAATTCGACAATTTTGATCAAGGCTCTTCCGATCAGTGCGTCTTTTTTCGGAATTATCCTGTTAGGCATTGCATCAGCTTTCCCAGAACTTACTACTTCCATTCTTGCAATCAAGAAGAAAAGAGCCAGGATTTCTGCAGGAATCTTGATAGGCAGCAATATCACAAACCCTATGCTGGCTCTTGGTCTTGGAGCGATTATTTCCACGTACACTGTTCCTAAAGTCATCTTTGCTTATGACCTGCCTTTCAAGATAGGTACTGCGTTGCTCATCCTGCTTTTCTTGTGGAAAGGAAGACTAAAGAAGAAGTATGCTGTTGCTTTGATTGCCCTTTACATAATTTATTTGATATTTAGAGAATTATATTTCCCGGCAGATATATTCATGTAAGAAAAAGAAAAAATCAAGCCTTCTTAAGGATTTTTAGTATCTTGACTTTCAAATCCCTAGGCATTGTTTTTGTTGTCCTTACTTGAAGCACATTATTTTCAGGAATTTCATAGACAACAATGTCTCCAGGAGCAAGATTCAAGCTGAACGCTGCTGTGAAAGCCAAAGGATTTCCGCCTTCAACAGGCCTGGAAACAGTTCCCATGTTTGTTTTTCGTGCAACATCCCTTTTGACAGTCGAAATGATTCCTTTCAATTGAGCCATAAAACATCACCTCATTTATCTTACTAAATCAATCAGAGTTTATATGTTTTATGTTTATTTCTTCACAGTTAAAGCAACAATCATTACCAGAGCAAGAATACCTGCAGAACCGAACCACAAGCCCCCATAGCCCCATAAGAAGATGAAACCAGAAGCTATCAAAGGCCCGATCACGTTTGCAACAGGATCAGACATGTTGTATATCCCGAAAAATCTTTCTGCATCTTTCTTTTTGGCTACCTTGAAGAAATATGTTTCCTGCAGCGGCTCTACAAAAGCAGCGCCTATGTTGACTGCAGCCATAAGGAATAAAACTATAGCTACAATAGGAACGATATGGAACAAAATAAGCGTGACAGCAAGTATTAGATAACCGATGCTCAAGTAAATCCTCAAGCCTCGTTTGTCTGCCAACTTACCAATGTATCTTTCCAATATTATAAGGGGGATTATCCCTGCTGCAAGTACAATTCCTACTGTCACATCGCCAAATCCTTTTTCCATGATGTACAAAGGAACATAGATGCTGTGTATCGCCCACCAGAAATTCAGGCCCATTGCTATCACAAAAACCTTTCTTAGATCCTTGACCTTGAAATAATCCCTAAGATTTATCGCAATGATTTCTTTCAAGGTCTGTTTTTCTTTTACGTGATAAATTACATCGCCTTCTTTCCTGTGGTAGTATTGGAATATGAAGAAACTCACTAAGTACAATATGCTGCTGAAGATGAATACAGAGTCTCGCGACACATACTGACCGAGTGCGCCTCCTATCAAGGGGCCGATCAACCATCCTACGTTTGCGTAAAGATAATATCTTCCTTCAGCAGTGCCGATCTTTCCTTCTTTTGCATAATCCCGCACATACAAAGATAACGATATGCCTACAAGAAGCGTGAAAATAGAACGCAGCACTTCTATATAATAAATCTGGAGCAGGCTGTTCGCAAAGATGAACAAAAATAGTAAACCGGTGCAGCAAAGGAACGATAGTTTCGCGAGATAAATTCTTGAGACTCTTCTCAGGACAATCGAGCTGAGCAATGAGCACACAAGAATGATGAGTGCGATTACAGTGAAGAACAAGCCGACAAGAACCTCTGATTGAACCGTGTCTTCTATGACTAATGGAAATATGGTCCAGAATGCTGCATTGCCGAATCCAGTTGTCAGCGCAAGCCAGGCGAATACTCTGCCTTTGTCGCGCAATGAACCTGCTTTGAACCTCTTTTTGAAATACATTGTTCCTCTTTTATATTTTACTGCAAAAAGCTCTTTACTAATAACTCGCCTAATGGACTTAATCTTACGTCAATCCTGCCTCTTTTTTCTTTTGTGTCTACCAGTCCAAGGCCTTTAAGTCCTGTTGATTTGATGTTTCCATTAATGTGATATGATATCAAAGGCAGGCTCATGCCCGTCTTGTTGCTCAATGCTTCAAGTGAATTGTGGTTTTCTGTCAATAATTTCAGAATCTCCATCTTCTTGTCAGCCAGAAGTTTGAAATAAGAAAACTTAAGGACAGGCAAAATCCTTGCCTTGTCCCCAGTTATTGTTATTGCTTTGACACCGTGGACAAACGCTGCGCATGTCGCAGCGCAGCGGCCCTCGGTTGTTCCTGTTGACACGTTAATCGTAAGTTCATCTTCTGGAAATTCTTTTGTGATCTTTGAAATGAAATGAAAAGTTTCTGCCCAAATGTCAGAATTAGCATCATGCAATTGAACATCTATCTTGAATCGCTCCAGTTCCTGCTTTGTTTTATTCGCCTTGCTATAGTATTCTTTAGGTGTAATAAGAACTACTTTGTCTGCGGGATGCTCTTTAAGACCTATGTACAAGGAATCGAGATCATCGCCAACAGGAGCAATAACAACCCTCTTTCCCATCTTCTGCTGGAAAATGGGATGCTCAAATATATAAAAGTTTTTCTTTTAGTATTTAAACGCCCGCTTTAAATGCTCAATTCCTGTTCAAAACATTTATATATGTAATGCAGAATAATGGAAGTAAAATGGCAAAAGAAAAAGCAAAGAAAAAAGTCATTGTCTACAGCACTCCGACTTGCCCGTTTTGTCATCACGCAAAGGATTTTCTGAAGCAGCATAAGATAGAATTCGAGGACATCGATGTTTCAGCAGATCAGGACAAGGCGCGGGAAATGGTAGAGAAGAGCGGTCAGATGGGTGTGCCTGTCATTGACATTGACGGCCAAATCATAATCGGCTTTGACAAGGAAAAGATAAAAAAAGCGCTTGGATTATAAAAAGGCTTATATACCTATTTTCTATTATTCTTTTTATTAATCAAAAAAGGAGGCGATATAATGAACGATCTATACGATTATGCAATGGTTTTCCTGAGATTAGGTTTAGGTTTCGTATTCTTGTGGACAGGAATCAACAAAGTCTTTTTTGGCGCGCTGCCAGGATTTCTGCCAGAGTTCTTGTCGAATTTTCCATACCTTAAAGTGATGCTTCCTATGCCATTGGGAATTATAGAATTGGCAGTGGGATTATTGCTGATACTGGGATTGTTCACAAGAATCGTAGGGATAATCAGCGCGATACTGATACTGGGATTCACAGTGACAGTTACTGCAGGAGTCGCGAACGGCTTTTCGATCGTGGCAATGAACATCGGCTTGTTGGGCGGAGCGATTGCACTTGGAATCTGCGGAAGCAAGCTATTCAGCGTAGACGGGCTGTTATGGCATCACGAATAGTTTTTTTTATTTTTTTATTTCATATAAATCCAATTTCAGAACTCTGAACAATTCTTGATATAAAGCTGCTTCTAGAGAAATTCTTCTTATATCCATAACTTCGTCGATAGGGGGGCTGTTGTACAGGTTTTCTCTTACATGAACAAACCTATGTTCTTCTGCTTTTGCTCCTGATTCCTTATCATATTGCTCTATAACGTCATGGATGCCCTGCCAGTGCATTGGCAGTCCCTGCTCCATGCGCCCCCATCTGAAATAAAATCCACAAGGAGCAATCATTGCACAATTTTTTGATAAAAAAGACAATATGTATTTTTCATTTCCTCTTGCATCTGCAAACAACCTTACCAATCCTATGTTCAGGCGTTCGAACAGTTCTCCGAATCCTAACAATCCAAAATATTTTGTTGATAAATTTTTATCCAAAACAGTCTGGCCAAGAACAGCAATAGAAGAATTTTGTACCTTGGTTTTGTCGACAAATACTGCGCTATGTACTCCGCCCATGTCTTCTTTACGATAGCAAACAGCATACGGAATCTTATCGTCTATCGAGACCCACGGCTGGCATCTCTTTACAGTGACTCTCTTTTTGTCAGAATCTGTTACAGGAAAAACCAGACACGCTCTTCCTCGCGGCTCCCTGGTGACAGTGCCGCAAAATCTTTCGTCAACAAAACTTCCAAGATCAGTCCCTCCTTTGGTTCCGTCCTTATGCGTTCTTGTTTTCCTTAACTTAAAGGGCATGCGGTCATGTAATTGAAACCACGGTTTGCAGCCTTTGACAGAAACAATCCTTCTTCCAGGTTCGCTCGGCAAGACTAAATAACTGCCGTCCTTCCTTGTGTTGGTAATCTTCCCGAATTCAACTTCCATTTTACTTGCTAAACAAAATCCCTTCCCATTTCGTCCAGCATTCTGTCAATCGTTTCACTGCTTGCTTCATAGGGGATCGTATCTTCATTTTTTCGTGATGCGCTTACTGTCAATGTCAATCTTCTTTTTGGCTCGCCATTAATGTGCCCGACGCATGTTCTCCATCCTTTATCTTCTGATGAGCTCTCCTCGCTCACAGCTTCGAAATAGAACGGATTCTTGTCGAAGAAGTACGCTCTTCCTAATGGGTAAAATGTTGTTTGTGCATGTGTTATCACAGATAGGATTTCCATCAGCTCTGTTCTGCATCGTTGGAAAAATTCCTCTATGCCAGGATACTTGCCGCCAAACCCTTCTTTCAAATCATACGCTAATTTTTTTCTGGCATCTTCGTCTAAATTTTCGCTATATAATGGCAAGAGTAGTTCTTGCAGTTCCCGAAGTTTTTCTTCTCCTGGTTTAGGCAGCATAGAATAAAATACAAACGGCAAGATGTGCGCCTTAACGATTTTTCCTGAAGGAACATCTGCTATAATCTCGCCATTTGCGCTTATAGATTTCCCTAGGCCTGGCACAGGTCTGATGAATCCTTCTTCATTAAATCTGAAAAAATCCCCTGCTCTCAACATAAATTCGTCGAAATGCACTTGGCCTGTCTTGAACACAAGCCCTTTCTTTTTATTATCTGGATGATGTTCAGACACAGTCCATACTTTTCTGGCTGCTAATTCTTCCAATGCAGGATGTCCTTTGAATTGCAGATAAACTTGACCGAAATTGTCATAGACAGCCCTGATTCTAATCTCGGGGACAGAAACAGGTCCGTCATTCGAACGCAATAAGAGGATGTGTCCATAGAAGTTATGCAAATTTACTCCTACACCGTCCAATCCAAGAAGCATTTTACCGAGATCTGCATCTACAGCAGGTGTAAAAGTATCTTTTCCGCTATTAAAAAATCCTGCGCCTGGGATCTTTTTAAGATCTTCATGCAAAGGTCCAAGTACCACTCCTCCTGTGATGATATTTTTCGGTTCTGTTCTAGAAAATACATCTTCGAATATAGCATTCTTTGCTGCTTTTAAACTTTCAAAAAATTCTTGTTTAGTTGCGGTTTCAGTTATGGTTTCATTCATTTTTCAATCCTCCGTTCTGGAAATAATCTTAAGATTGCTTCTTCGTTGGCATCGCAGACTCCTCGTTCTGTGATTAGGCCTGTCACGAGTCGTGCAGGCGTTACGTCAAATGCATAGTTCGCGCACGGACTTTTCTCGTCGTACAAGCATACAGTATCAACGCTCCATTCGTCTTTTGTCATGCCTGTTACATATCTCACTTCCCCAGGATTTCTTTGTTCGATCGGGATGTCCATTCCATCTCTTAAATTCCAGTCAAAAGTTGTTGACGGAAGCGCAACAAAGAACGGCACGCCATTGTCTTTTGCAGCGACTGCTTTCAGATATGTTCCTATCTTGTTCGCGACATCTCCTGTCCTAGTTGTCCTATCTGTGCCGACAATAATCAGATCAACCATGCCGTGCTGCATCAGATGGCCTGCTTCATTGTCTGCAATAACAGTGTGAGGAATTCTATACTTTCTCATCTCCCACGCAGTCAATCCGCCTTGGTTACGAGGCCTTGTCTCGCTCACCCAGACGTGCACATCGATTCCTTCTGCATCTGCAGCATATATTGGTGCAGTTGCACTGCCATAAGCACTGAACGCCAGCGCGCCTGCGTTGCAATGCGTCATTATGTTCAAAGGTTCTTTTCCTCCTTTATTAGCGAGGGCCATTTTGATGATTGTAAGGCCGTTCTCTCCGATACGTTTGCAGCAATCTGTGTCTGCTTCATGTATGTCTTTAGCAACCTGATGCAATGCTGCTACTTTATCTTCAACTCTTTCGCAACATGAAATCGCAAGCAATTGCCTGTCAACTGCATACGCGAGATTCACAGCAGTAGGTCTTGTAGATCTTAGTTTCCCGCCCGCTTCATTAATGTATCGATTGAAAGCAAATGTGTCAGTTGCGGTCATGCGTTCTGCAGCTTCCCTGCCAGCTATATACATTCCATATCCTGCAGTTACTCCGATTAGTCCTGCGCCCCGCACTTCCATGTCAGCGATTGCTCTGCAAGCATCATCCAAAGTTTTAAGTTCTTTAGTTACCTCGTGAAAAGGCAATCTTGTCTGATCAAGAATGAAAATTCTTCCACCTTTTTCTTCCCAAATCGTTCTAAAATGTTTGTTTTCTACTGGCATAAAAATCCCCCCGTATTTATAATTAGTTTTGAGAATGAATTAATAAACATTGCCATTGCCTTTTAAATAGCAGAATAACCTTTAAATATTCGCAGAAATAAGAGCACTAAAATGCCATTTACTCACATACTTCATCTCAGAAGAGAAAAATACGGCGATGCTTACAAACCACAATCAAGAGTTTATCTTCACCATACTGCTTCTGATGTCACAGTCAAATGGAATGAAGAGGACGAAGATTTTGTTTATGCGAGAGACGGCGCTTACAGATTTTTTGAGCAGGCAATTTACATGAAAAAATTGTTTGACACATCAAAATTTGCATACATCATAGCAGCTGTCTGGGCAGACACCTCTAAAAGAAAAGCTCATATTGACAGAACAACGCATAAGATGATAGATTTCTTTGGCTTTTATGATTTCGACGACAAAGCAAAAGACGATCAATGGAGAGCACAGAATCCTAGTGTTTTCGCAGCAGTCATTCGGCATACAGAAGGCCGCGGAATAGAGCCTGTCCCTATCGGCTGGAAATGGGACGAAGAAAAGAAACTTTTTGTTCCGCAGGAAGGAACGCATTGCGAAGACATGAATATAATTCTGGGCAAAGAAGCAGAACACAGACGAAATACATACAGTCTGGATGAATATCTCGATAAGGATCCTGACTTGGGAAGAAAGATCCTGCTTCCGAACCAGTAACCCCCGACAGGTGATTGATTAAGTTTATATAAACAAATTCAATTTCTAAGCACAACAAGGGGGTGAAATGAAATGAAAAAGGTGATGAGATTATTGTTCTTGCTTGCATTGGCATTAAGCATGCTGCTAGTTACATTAACAGTCGCTAGTGCATCTTACGAGAATGACGGTTATGGCCATGAGAGCTGGAGGTACGGTTATCCGCCAGAAAGGGCAATCTACGACTACAGCGTGCACAGATACTATGACGAGTATCAGCCATACTACTGGGGAAAAGGGCCGGCTTATGCCTACGATTACAGATACGATTATGGTCACAGACATTACAACCGCGATAGGCCAAAATTATTATCAGCTTTGTTCTGGTAATTTTTTCTTATACTTTTAATTGTTTTCTAAAGACAAATACTAGAAGGCACGTTATCAAGATTATTATTCCGCTGATCAAGATTGGCCATTGGTACCCGAACTTATAGCCGACAGGGCCATAGATCAGGGCGCCTGCAAAACTTCCGAAGATCATTATCGCTCTCAATGCACCTCCGTCTCCTCCTATTCTTTTCAAGCTGAACAATTTGCTGACAGCCATGAAGCTAATCAAAAGAACGCCTGCATCTCCTATCTCGTGCACCACCCTGAAGAAAAAGCTGAAATAAAGATTAGGGTAAGTCATGAAGATGTGTCCAACGCCGCTCAGTATCAACCCAATATACAAAAGTTTCATGTCGCCGAAGCGATGGTCCAATTTTTTGCCGAAGAAATATGAAAACAATACAAGGAAAACAATCGCAGCTGCAATGTAAATTCCTATTTGCACTTTATCCAGGCCGATTACTGTCTGCAAAAACAATGCAAAGCTTGTTTTTTCAGCTCCCCAATGAAGAGAATAGAGAAACATCAAGATGATGAAGATTATCACGGGCTTCTGGAAGAAATCCAGTTCATAGAATTTCAAAGCAAACTTGCTCTTTCTTGTTTTTGGAATAAAGAACGCGAAAATTATCAGGATGACGAACATTCCTCCTGCGAATTTCAGCACAGGAGAGAAACCGCTTTTCATCAACAGGAAACCTCCTATGAAAATTCCTACTGCGCTTCCCATGTGCGAGAAAGAATTGAAGATTCCAAACCTTGTGCCCCTATGAAAATTCTTGACAACCCTGAATGTCACGCTCAGCACAGAAATCTGGACCAGCATGTTTCCAAAACCGCCCACCAAAAACAAGATGACAAACAGCCAGAAATTCTGCAGATAACCTATTCCGAAACTGAATACAGCCAGCAATAGCAAGCCCATCATAATCAAATGTTTGCTTCCTAGCCTGTCGCTTGCAATGCCGATTGGGAATGAGACAAGCAATGCGCTGATTGTAAACAATGAAAGCAAGACACCTGTCTGCCAGCCGTTGAATCCCAGCTGCAGGAAATAGATCGGCAGAAACAGCATTGTAAACTGCACAAGCAGATTTTTCAGGAACACTAATGAATCCTCTACCTTCAGGCTGTCCTCTTTTTCCATGCACATTTCGAAGGACTTTTCATATATAAATACATCCCAAAGCTTTATAAATGGATGGTTGAAATAAATATAGAATGAAGAAAGTAGGTCCGCTTGAATGGAACGAGAAATTATGCAAGTTCTGCAATCTTTGCATTCAGATGTGCCCTAAGAATGGCTTGAAATTCGAAGGCAAGGAATTAGTACAGACTGCAGAATGTATCAAGTGCGGGATCTGCTGCAAATACTGTCCTGAGATGGGATTGAATTTAGAAAAATCTGAAAATCGAAAAGAGATAAAATCCAAGAAATAAGATGGCTAAACAATTACTGCAGGGAAATGAAGCAATCTGCCTTGGCGGATTGAAGGCAGGAATGAAATTCTTTGCAGGCTATCCAATAACTCCTGCTTCAGAGATCATGCATTTTCTTTCAAAACAAAAAGACTTCAATTTTGTTCATGCAGAAGATGAGATTGCAGCGATAAACATGATAATCGGTGCGAGTCTTGGTGGAGCAAAATCAATGACAGCTACGTCGGGTCCTGGATTCTCGCTAAAACAAGAAGGGATAGGATTGGCGCACATGATGGAAGTTCCTGTTGTTGTTGTTGACTGCCAGAGAGTGGGCCCTAGCACAGGAATGCCGACTTTGGGTGCGCAGGGTGACGTCCTGCAGGCAGCGCATGGAAGCCATGGAGATATTTTTCCGATTGTTTTCTGTCCGAACAGTGTTGAAGAATGTTACAAATACACAATAGAAGCTTTCAATGCAGCAGAACAGTCAAGGTCTCCTGTCATTCTTATCACAGACACTTCTGTTTCCCATATCTATGAAACAGTCGACATTGAAGAGATAGATAAGAAAATAAAGATACAGCCAAGAACACTAGAGCCTTTCGGCACAGGAACGAGGCATTTCACAGGCTTGGCGCACGACGGAGACCAGCCAAAGACAAAGGACGCTGAGAATTACAGAAGATGGATACAGGGGACGAAAAAGAAGCAGCTGAAAGTTGCGAAAGACTATACGTTCTATGAATATTTCGGGAAAAAAGATTCAAGAACATTATTGATCGCGTACGGTATAACAAGCAGGGTCATCAGCCCGCTTAAAGATGCGTATGCTATTTTCAGGCCGATAAGGATGTTCCCTATATTAGACGAGCTAAAGATTATCGCAAAGGACTACAAGAACATCGTTGTGGTAGAGCAGAATGAGGGACAGTACATGCACGAAGTAGAAGCTCTCCTCAAAAAAGATGTCAAAGGAATTTTCATCCACGGAGGATCCGTAAGTCTTTCAGAAGTTAAAGAAAAGCTGGAAATACTTGGTTTGTAAAATGAAAGACATGAAATACTTCAAGCAGGAATTGTTTCCGACCATCTGGTGCCCAGGATGCGGCATTGGCTTGGCAATGAAGGAGACAGCGAATGCGTTTGAAGAATTAGGATTGAAAAACAACCAGATCAGTGTAGTCAGTGGAATAGGCTGCAGCGGAAGAGCAGCAGGATATTTCAAGGCAGACTCCATACACGGCTGCCATGGAAGAGCGATTCCTGTTGCAGAAGGGCTGAAAAGAGCGAATCCAGAATTAAACGTAATTGTTTTCAGCGGCGACGGCGACATTGTCGGAATAGGAGGAAATCATCTGATCCACAGTCCTAGAAGAGATACTGACATCACAGTAATATGCATCAACAATCAGACTTATGGCTTGACAGGCGGACAGCTCGCACCCACGTCAAGCAAAGGCGCGATAACGATGACAAGTCCGTACGGAAGCAATTATTATCCAATCAATATACAAGGTCTCATACTTGCCAACAAGAGATTTTTCTATGCAAGAACAACTGCATTCCACATAGACCACATGAGAAAATGCATCAAGGAAGCTCTGCAGTTCAAAGGCTTCTCATTCGTAGAGGTAATCACTAACTGCGTCGAGACATACGGAAAAAGACAGGGCTATACAGACGCTTACCAGATGTTGATGGAATACAAGAATAAGTACAAGATTGTCAGCGGAAAAGACAGATTAGAAGACAATGAGATAGGCATTGTTAAAAAAGAATAATGAAATTAAAAAATAATAAATAAAATATTAAAAATTAAAACAAAAATGAAAAAAATAATAATGAGCGGGGCAGGAGGACAGGGCATCAAGGTGATGGCAATCACTCTAGGCAAGATTCTTGCTCAATTAGGATATAATGTGAGCACAGACATTCAATATGATGCTGCAATAAGAGGCGGGAAGATCTCAGCGTTCCTTACTTTCTCAAAAGAAAAAATAGGCAATCCCATTATAGAGAACCCTGACATTTTTTTGAAACTGCATAAGGAAGGGGATCACTTTGTCGCGCAAAAAATAATCTGCGATGAACGGATGTGCCTCCACGGCCCAGAATGCAATAAATGCAAGGAATGCGGAGGAGAACAGCTGCCTTTTGAAGAGCTTGCAGAAAAGAAATTCAATTCAAAGATAGCGATGAACATGATTGCGCTCGGCCGTCTGATGAAATTGCTAGAGATAGACATAAGCGAAGTGGATTTAAACAAGGCTCTGCCAGGAAAGTTTGCAGAGCAGAACAAGCAGGCGATTGAATATGGTTATTCCAACTTTATTGACAGAAGTTAGATTTATATACTTGAAATTCATGAGTGATATTATATGAATGGCAAAAAAGGGATGTTCACAAAAGCGTCAATCATAAAGCTGATTTTTTTCTTAATCTTCATTGCGTTCTGTTTTTATTTTGCATTCGCAAGCGGTTTTGCAAAACACTTTTTGACAAAGCAGGGAATAAACACTTTTGTTTCTACTTACGGTGCAATGGCCCCGTTGGCTTTTATCGGACTGTACATAGTGGGAATCTGCCTTTTCATCCCTAGCCCCATCTTCACAGGAATCGGCGGATACTTGTTCGGCACGTTCCAGGGCACGTTGTATAACATGTGCGGCCTTGTTATCGGTTCATCCATATCTTTTTTTGTAGGAAGGCATCTTGGCAGAGATTTCGCAAGCCCTTTGATAGAAAAATGGCTGCACAAGTATGACAAATTGCTGGAAAAGCACGGTTTCGTAACTGTTTTTTATCTCCGCCTGTTCAATTTTCCTGTGATAGGATTGAACTATTGCGCAGGCCTGACAAGAATAAGTTTCAAGGATTTTTTCCTCGGCACTGCGATAGGCATTATACCTGGAACATTTGTCTTGACGTTTTTCATCAGCCAAGTTTCACAGATAAGAGTATTTTCAGACATATTTAAGGGAAAGGTCCTGCTTTCAACTATTCTGCTCATCTTGTCGATTTTAATCCCTATAATCATGAAAAAAGTGAAAAAGTATATAAAAATAAACAGTACTAAGGTTGAATTAGAAGCAGAAGAACAATAAAATAAAAGAGGTTGCGATGGCTATTGTAACTACAAAGAGGATATTGAAAGATGCACAAAGATCTGGTTACGCAGTAGGCCATTTCAATACTAGCAATCTTGAGATTACAAAAGCAATTATCGAAGCGGCTTCTGAGATGAATTCTCCTGTAATACTCGCAACAAGCAAGGGTGCGATAAATTATGCAGGAATGCAGCAGATATCAAATATTGTAAGAACTTTTGCCAATAATGCAAAAATTCCTGTTGCTTTGCATCTCGATCACAGTCCTGACCTGAAGCTTGTAAAGCAATGCATCGCAAACAATTGGACGAGCGTGATGATAGATGCGTCACATTATTCTTTTGCAAAGAACATTGAACTGACAAAAAAGGTTGTCCTCTTTGCCCGCAAATCAGGAGTGCCTGTTGAAGCAGAACTGGGACAGCTTAAAGGAAAAGAAGGCTGGGTAAAAGGAAAAAAGATTTTCACAGACCCTGAGCAGGCAAAAGTATTTGTTGAAAAAACAGATTGCGACAGCCTTGCAGTCAGCATAGGCACGAGCCACGGCGCCTACAAGTTCAAAGGAACCCCCAAGTTAGACATAAATAGACTGAAAGAGATAAATAATTTTGTAAAAATCCCTCTTGTGCTGCATGGAGCATCGTCTGTGCCGCAGATACTAGTAAGAAAAGCAAACAAGTACGGAGCAAAATTGAAAGGCGTACAGGGTGTGCCTGACAGCCAGACCAGGCAGGCAATAAAAAACGGAATCTGCAAAGTGAACACAGACACAGACATAAGGATTGCATTCGATCTAGGAATAAGAAAGCATCTGAGGCAGAACCCTGGAGATATTGATTATAGGGAGATACTTGGCAGCGCAATGAAAGAAGTCAAAACCTTGGTTAAAAACAAGATTGAGCTTTTTGGTAGCGAAAATGCAGGCTAAAATTTACAAACAATTTATTTTCATTCTCTTGATCTTTCTAATTACATCTTTTGCTCTGGCCGGCTGTGAAAAAAAAGAAAAAGAATCTGTCGGAGAGAAGATCGTGCAGGATGTTGTGAAGAGCGTTGTCCAGATAAAGAAAGAATATGACAATAACAAGAACAACAAAACAGATACAGCAGAACCGGAAAAAACCGTAATTGTAGAAGAACCAAAAGATTCTGTCTCAAAGATAATGCTGCAGAGGCTTGAGAAGATGTATGATCTTATAGACGATCCTTTGTCAGGCAATTACATGAAAGAGCATTTCCCTGACCTTGAGCTGATATATTCAAACGAGAACAAAACAATGCAGTATTTTTACAGCGAACTGGTCAACAGCACCTTCAAATTGTGGTCAAGGCACAACAAGGTTATTTCAATTAAAGAAGGAAAACGGATAGATTTTGACTAGATTCATTCATCTCTCTGCATTTCTGCCTTCTGTTTGATGAGCAGATAGTCAAAATCAAACTCGGGGTCAAGAATTTTCTTTTTAATGCTGGAAATATCTATTCTTTTTTCGACCAATTCCCTGACAGCAGATGCGCATCTTCTTTCTCCGAAGAAGCTTGCGCCAATGATCCTGTTATTTTTCAGGATAAAAAGCCTATGATCGTCTGTTTTCTTGCAGTTGGAATGAAGAACCTCATAATCTTTCTTTTGTTTTATCTTCGGCGAAAGCTCCCCGACGCAAGTGTAAGGCGTGTCCAGTATAGATGTGCTGTGGTATCTTACTGCAGGATAGTATTTGGCGTCCTCTCCTATCATGTTTAATGCAGCCACTTCGCCCATTCTTGCGCTGTCATACCAGCTCTGTCTCAACAAGTGTTCGCCGCTCTCTGGGTCATTGATCTCAGCGACATCGCCTGCTGCAAAAATATTGCTGTCGCTTGTCCTGAGATTATTGTCAACAACAACGCCTTTGTTAGTATTTATTCCACTTCCTGCCATGAAGTCTGTGTTCGGAAGAGTTCCTGTGCAGAATATCACCAGATTGGTTTTAATGATCTTGCCTTTTGTTGTCCTGACTTCACTTACATGCCCTTCCTTGCCCCTCAGTTCCTTTGCAGTTTCTTTCAGCCTTACTTCAATTCTTCTTTTTCCTAATTCATCCAAGACCCTGAGAGCAGTACAAGGATCCAATAATCCTGTGCCTAATCTTGCTTCTGTTTCAAGAAGAATAACTTTATTGTTTTTCTTTGTAAGTGCGTCGGCAAGTTCGATGCCAAGGATGCCTCCTCCGATTATCGCAACATACCTGCTGTGCTTTGCCAGCTCTATTATGTCAAGGACGTCTTCATAAGTCCTGCAGGTCTTGACGCCTCTTAATTCTGCACCCTCAATGTCAGGGATGGCAGGAACAGCGCCTGTAGCAATCAATAATTTATCATATTTTATTATATTGTCCTTGTCGATTATGACTTGTTTTGTTTCAGGGACTATTTTTTGGACATTTATTCCGTCCAGAACATCTATGGTTTTCAGGTTGAAAAATTTCAGAGGCCTCGCCATCATCTGTTCTTCTCCCAGTTCTCCTTTCAAGAATTCAAGAAGGCCGCTCCTGAAATAAAACGCTCTGCCCTCTCCATTTATCAAGGTGATCTTATTCCTCTTGTCATGCTCCCTGATTGTTTCTGCAGCAGTCACGCCTGCGTTTCCGCTTCCGATTATAACATAGTGCGTCATTTTATTCTTCTAGTTCTTCCTCGCTGACTTCTTCTTTTTCTTTTGCCTGCTCTTCCATCATTTCTTTTTCAATAGAATTGTACACCAGACTAATAACGTCAGTAAGCTTGATTTTTTTCTGCTCAGCAGCAGGAGCCAAATTGCTCCAGCAGTTGATGCATTCCACACCTAGATAATTTGTCTTGACATGTTCCAATTTTTTTGCCTGCATCGTTTGCAAGGCATCCAGATCATGCTCCCCCCGAAGGAATCCGCAGCACATGCAAAGGCCTTTGTCTTGCGGAATGTCGACAATCGTGCATATTTTGTCGAGCAATTTCCTCGGCATCATTCGCTTATTCTCCTTCCTGCTTAATATGCATGAATCATGGAATGTGATCCTGCTCTTCTCTCCTTTGAGCTTTAATTTTGCGACATTGTCCAGCAGCCATTCAGTCGCGGTCTTCAAGACAAAATTTAACCCCCAGTATCTCTGCAAGTTTTTCATTGCTTCGTAATCTTCTCCGGTAATCGTAACTATAATTGTAGGATTCACTTTCAATACTGCATCATAAAGCACGTCATGCATTTTATCCGCAGCATCCAGCAGTCCTGCATAATAATGCTGTATTCCGTTGCTGTATTTGTATCCCGCGAGCACTTCATATTCAGCGCCTATGTAATCTGCGATCGCAGTCAATTTATGCTGCGCCAATGACGGAGAGTATACAGAGTCTCCGAAATAGAACAATAGCGGCGTTTCCTTGAAACTGCTCTTGTCAATGTGTTTTTTCAATGAGCCTGCGATGGGGTCCAGTTTCTTGAGCGCAAAGTATTTCCCTATTTTTTCAAAGAACGAAAGTTTGCTTCCTTTGTATTTCAATGCATTCTTATAGCCTTTTGGCAGAGTATTGCTCAGTCTTGCTTTAAGCCAGAGCATCATCAACTCCCTGTGGCAGTCAGCAGGGCAGTTAGCTCCGCACGCCCCGCACTGTATGCACTTCTGGGCAAATTCAATTGTCTTTGCAGTAGGCATGCTTTTTTTGTGCGTAGCGTAATTCAAGCTTCTAACTAGCATGGAATCGGATTCTGGCAAGCGGCAGACCTTCATGCATTTACCGCAACCAGTACATTGTTTAAGAAAGTCTTCAACCTCGTTTTCAAGTTTTTCTTTGAACATCTGCCTCACAACACCTCTTTGTTACCAACAAGTGATTAGGACCTGTTGTTTTTAAGCAATATCATTGAATCATATTTTATACTATATAAGCTTTTTTGTTCAAAAACCTCTAAATTTATATATTAATTAATGTTAAACAAAACATAATATCTGACCTGTGGGGGTGAATATATATATGGCAAAATATAAGATAGAGCACGACAGAGCTGGCTGTATTGGCTGTGGTGCGTGTGCTAGAGCTTGCCCTGAGAACTGGGTCATGGCCCCAGATGGTAAAAGCAAATGCAAAAAAACCGCGATAACAGATAAGGAATACCCATCAAACAAGAAAGCTGCTGATGGCTGCCCTGTCAATGTGATTCACATAAAGGATGAAAAAGGCAAAAAGATAATTTAAGAGAAATCAAATAACAATGAATAGAGACAGTTTAGTCTGGATGATTGGGGGCGAAGCAGGCTACGGCATTATGACCGCGGGCATGTTGTTTGCCAAGACTTGTACCAGAAGTGGGTACCATGTATTCTGTAACACAGAGTATCCTTCCTTGATAAGAGGAGGACACAACACTTTCAGGACTACGGTGAGCAATGAGAAATTGTATGCTCATCATGAAGTCATTGACATTCTGATTGCCTTGAACAAAGATGCATTGGAGCTTCATTCTGACTCAGTAGGGAAGAACGGCATTGTTGTCTATGACGGAGAAGAGATAAAATTAAGAAGAAAGGAATTAAGGAAGAATGTCAACCTTGTTTCTGTGCCTTTCTTGAAGCTTGCAGGAAAATTCGGAACAGAATTGCTAAGGAACACAGTGGCGATAGGCGCGTCAATAGCTTTGCTTGACCTGGATTTCGTATTCTTGCGGGATTTGATAAGAGACAAGTTCAAGAATAAGGGCGCGATGGTCGTGAATGAAAACCTGAAAGCTGCAAAAGCTGCGTACGATTATGTCAAAGACAATTACAAGGAATATTCTTTTTCCCTCAAACAGGAAGAAGAACAGCAACAACATTATCAAAAACCAAGGCAGATGCTTGTGACAGGCAATGAGGCGATCGCGATAGGCGCTGTAAAAGCCGGCTGCAAATTTTATTCTGCTTATCCTATGACTCCTGCGTCGCACATCCTGCACTACATGTCAGAGCACGAACTGGACACTAATATGGTTGTCAAGCAGACAGAGGACGAGATAGCTGCCATAAACATGGCGCTCGGCGCGGCATTCACAGGAGTGAGGGCTATGACCGCAACAAGCGGGGGAGGCTTCTCATTGATGGTAGAGGGATTGGGCCTTGCAGGGATCACAGAGACTCCTTTGGTTATTATCGAATGCCAAAGACCTGGCCCGAGCACAGGCCTGCCGACGAGGACAGAACAGGCAGATTTGAAATTCTTGATCAATGCATCGCAGGGAGAATTCCCAAGAGTGGTCCTTGCACCAGGTGATGTGGAAGAATGCTTCAGCAAAACATTCGAAGCGTTCAACATAGCAGAACAGTTCCAGCTTCCTGTCTTGATATTGTCAGACAAATTATTGTCAGAAAGCGCGATCACTGCGCTGCCTTTTGATACTGAAAAGGAGATTGACAGGGGCCAGCTCGCAGAAGAGAACGAGCTGAGAAGGGACAAGGATTTCAAGCGCTATGCTGTTACAAAAACAGGCATAAGCCCTAGGACCCTGCCAGGTACAAGATACGGCATGTTCACCACGACAGGAAACGAGCACAATGAAATTGGCTTGATTGTCGAGACAAAAGAGAACAGGAACAAGCAGATGGACAAGAGGGCGAGGAAACTGGAATTATTGTCAGAGAAGCTTCCAAAGCCGGAATTGCTCGGCCCAAAGAAAGCAGACGCAACAATCATCTGCTGGGGAAGCACAAAAGGCCCTGTCAGGGAAGCTATGAAGATGTTCGAGAAGAATGGTATGGAAGTCAATCTCTTGCACATATTATATTTGCATCCGTTCCCTGCAGAAGCGGTTTCAGAGATAATAAAGAACGCAGAGAAAACTATCGTGGTAGAAGGGAACCAAAGCAGCCAACTGTCATACTTGATAAAAGCAAATACAGGTCTTGATGTCGGCCATAAGATTCTTAGGTACGACGGCAGGCCGTTTAATCCGACCGGCCTTTTCAATGAGATAAGGCAGCTGGTCAAGCTTAAGCCAAAGAAGGCTGTGCCTGCAAAGATCGAAATCAAGAAGAAGACAAAAGAGATTACGAAAAAGAAGAAGATCCTGTCAAGACCGGCAAAAGGCCTGAAGAAAAAGATCAAGAAACAGAAGCTGAGAGCAAAGAAAGCAAAACCTAAAACAAAGAAACCAAAAATTAAAGCGAAAAAGATCAAGACAAAAAAACAGCTAAAGAAAAAGACTAAGAGAAGGAGATGAATAAATGCCGACAATAAATGAATTGAACACAATCGCGCAGCCCAACTGGTGCCCTGGTTGCGGCAACTTTGGAATACTCATGGCTTTGAAGAATGCGATTGTTCAATTGAATATTCCTAATGAAAACATCCTTCTAGTCAGCGGCATAGGCTGCAGCGGAAAGCTTCCGCATTGGATCAAGCTTTACGGCTTCCACGGAATCCATGGAAGAGCATTGCCTGTTGCAACAGGAGCTAAGCTTGCAAACCACAAGCTTACTGTAATCGCGCATGTAGGAGACGGCGATTGCTACAGCATCGGCACCAATCACTTTATTCATGCTGCACGAAGAAACATCAACATCACTTGCCTGACGCACAACAATCAGATTTACGGCCTTACAAAAGGACAAGCAGGACCTACGAGCGATAAAGGTATGAAAACAAAAACCACGCCAAGAGGAAATATCGAGACGCCTATCAATCCGTTGACGCTTGCGTTGACAACAGGAGCTACTTTTGTAGCAAGAGCATATGCAGGCGATGTAGAACATCTTGCATCCTTGATAGTGAGCGCGGTCAAGCACAAGGGATTCGCGATAGTCGACATACTCCAGCCCTGCGTTACGTTCAATAAGGTGAATACGTTTGATTGGTACAAGAAACGGGTCTACAAGCTCGACAAGAAGTATGATCCTGCAAACAAAGAAGAGGCGTACAAAAAAGCTCTTGAATGGGGCAAAAAGATACCTATAGGAATTATCTATCAGGAAAAGAAGCCAAGTTACGAAGAAGAATTGCTGCAATTAAAGAAATTGCCTTTGGTAAAACACAGTATAACCAATATCAACATCAAGCCTTTCATTGAAGAATTCATGTAATCTGTAAAACTCTATCTTAGGTGTCCAAGATTATTGAAGCGCAATTTTATCAAAAATTAGAAAATAAAACTGTCCAATGCATGATTTGCCCGAAATCTTGCAGGATACAGGACAGGAAAAGAGGTTTCTGTAGAGTTAGGGAAAATCAGGACGGAAAACTGTTTTCTTTAGTATACGGCAGGCCTTCGAGCGCAGGCATTGATCCTATCGAGAAAAAACCGCTTTATCATTTTCATCCTGGATCATTGACATATTCTATCTCGACTGTCGGCTGCAACTTCGCCTGCCAGCACTGCCTGAACTGGCAGATCAGCCAGGCAAGCCCAGAGGATCTTCCGTCAATTGACATGCCGCCTGAAAAAGTTGTTGAGAATGCAGTAAAAGAAGGATGCAAGATCATTGCGTTCACTTACATTGAGCCTGTCATGTTCTACGAATACATGCTCGACATAATAAAATCTGCAAAAAAAGAAAAATTAAAAACAGTAATTGTGACGAACGGTTTTGTGAATCCAGAGCCTGCAAAGAAATTGTACAGCAAGCTGGACGCCGCCAACGTGGACATCAAGGGATTCACAGAAGAATTCTATAGAAAGATTTGTGCGGGCGAGCTGGAGCCTGTGCTTGATACATTGAAGATTATAAAGAAGCAGGACTGCTGGCTTGAGATGACGAATCTTATAATCCCTACATTAAATGACGACTTGACAAAGATAAAAGAGATGTGCGAATGGATAAAGACTAATCTTTCTGATTCAACACCTTTGCATTTCAGCAGATTCTTTCCTCATTATAAATTGACTGGTCTGCCTCCGACGCCTATCAACACCTTGCAGAACGCATACAAGATTGCAAAAGACATTGGTTTGAAATTCGTGTATCTCGGCAACATCCCTCAGGGCGAACAGGAATACACTGTCTGCCCTAGATGCAAGGAAGTTCTGATTCAAAGAAGCAGTTTTTTTGAAGTTCTTGAAAACAATGTCAGGAAAGGGCAGTGCAAATTCTGCGGAGAAAAGATTGACGGGGTTTTTTGAACAGGTATATGGTGTTGTGAAGCGCATTCCTAGAGGCAGGGTAGTCACTTACGGCCAGATCGCGCAGCATCTTGGAAAGCCTGGCTCAAGCAGGCAGGTTGGGTGGGCGCTGCACGCAAACAAGGACATCGAGAAGATACCTTGCAGGCGTGTCGTCAACAGGTTCGGAGGATGCGCAAAAGGATTTGCAGGCGGCGGTGAGAAAAGGCAGAGAGAACTGCTCGAGAATGAAGGGATTGTTTTCGAAAAAGACAGCACAATAAATCTTAAGAAATATGGCTGGAAAATAAGGACATAAAAATCTAATAATCAGGTTCGTCTTCTTCCTTGAATAGCTCTGGATTCTGTTTTTCAATATCCTCATCAAGAAGCTCGTCGACAAAACTCTTTGTTTTCTGGACCTTGTATTTCTTCCGCCGTTTCTTTGGCTTCTCTGGCGTCTTTATTTTTTCAATCACAACTTCTGGTTCTTTTTGTTTCAGTTCAGGTTTTGCTTCTTCTTTAGAAATAGTTTCAGCAGGCTTTTCTTCTGCTGGCTTTGCTGTTTTTTTCTGTTTCTTTGGTGCGGCCTTTTTCTGCTTTTTTGGCTTGCTTTCCTTAGGCGCTTTCGCAGCCTTTTTCTCTTTTGCTGAATCAGGCTTTTTTTCTTCTACTGGAGGCGCTTTTTCTTGCGTTTTTTCTGCTTTCTCTTCTGTTTGTTCTTTTTTTTCCTCTGGAGTTTCTGCTTCGATTTTTTTTTTTGATTCTGATTTTTTCTTGGATTTCTTCTCTTTTGTCTCGTCCCTTTTTCCCCTGAACAGGATTATCAAGATGATAAATATGATGATGACGACAATGATTACTTTGACAGGGCTCCTTTTAGCCCCTTCTTCTTGGTCAGGTGCGACTTCTTTTTCCTTTTCTTCAGGCTCTATGATGGGTTCAGTGGTAGTGCTCCTGCTGACAATCACAACATCTTTTGGCTTGTCTCCGATAGAAATGAAATCCTTTTCATTATTCTTTATGTCGATAAGCTCAAGCCCTTCTTCTTTTACAACAATGAGTGCGCCGTCTGCAAAATCCATGCCAAACGCTTCGCCATCTAAAGGAATGGTCAATGTAACTTCGTTCTTGGTAAGATCTATGACTTGTATTGCAGAAGAATCTTCATCTCCGTTCGCGCTGAGCAATGCCAGCCTGTTTCCCACAATGAGTTCATTATTGATATTTGTGTTCATGGTGTCCAGGTTGTCTGGCAGGAACCTGTTCTTCTCCATATCCAGCTTTATTATCTTGTTGTATTTCGTGTCGACAATGTATGCGATTTTTCCGTCCGAAGAAATCGCAATGTCTCCCGGACTGGTCAAAATAGTGGGATCTTTGATAGTATCTATTACTCTTTTTGTTTCCCTGTCAATAACATCTATAGAGCTGTCTGCCAGATTTGTGATATAAGCTCTTTCGTTTGTAAATGCAATGCCGATAGGAACTTCGCCGACTTCTATTGTTTTGTTCCCTACCAAATTTACTAGATCAATGACATGAATCTTGTTCGATTGGCTGCTGGCAACGTATGCTTCAAGGCCGTCAGGCGTAATCTGTACTCCGATTGGTTCGTCTGCAACCTTGATCTTTTTTATCTGTTTTAGATTTTCTATATCTATTATAGAAATGCTGCCTTCTTTTGTATTTGTCACGACCGCGAGTTTCTTGTCAGGCGTTATCGAGATTTTGTTAGGTCCTTCCCCTACCTTTATCTTTTTTGTTTCCCCGCTGTATATATCAAGATGGCTGACGCTGTTGTCTGCGAATCTTGTAACCAATACCTCTACTGCAGAAGCAGAAGCTATTAATGACATGGTGAAAATAAGCATAATTGCAATTAATATTAGTAATTTGTTCCTCATCTTAAACCTCCAATAACCTCTCTTTTTCCGATTTTATGGAGTTCGCAATACAATATATAAATTTTTTCATTTTTTTAACTTCTTAATGACAAAGAAAATAATTACCTATCGGAGACTAACGACTATTTGTTTTTCTTGACTTTTTTCTTCAGTCTTTCAAGAATTCTTCCTTTTTTCAGCTTTTCAATCGCTGCAGCAACAGGCTCGACATGCTGTCCGACAGGAAACAGGTCTTTTTCTTCATGCCGTGTGCCGTATTTTCCAAAATAAGTGAGATCGTCCAGTCTGAATCTGCTCGGTGCAGGAACCTTCTCATCTGCATGGCCTAATGTAATTATTCCCTGCGGCCTTGCGTTGTCTGGGATATCTAAGTCTCTTTTCAACTGTCCTTCATCAAAAGCTCCAACAAAACAGGTTGCAAGCCCCAAAGATTCAGCAGCTAGCAGCATGCTCATTGCAGCCATTGCACAGTCCTGGACAACGTACAGTCTTTCTCCTCTTACGCCGTAGGTCTGGCTCGACCTTGACAAGGATGCGCAAATCACGATGTGGACAGGTGCAGTCTCCATCCATAATTGGTTGAAAGCTGCATTCGCTATCTTATTTTTTGTTTCTGGATCTTTTACAACAATGAATCTCCAAGATTGCAGGTTGCCTGCAGAAGGAGCATGATGGCCTGCATTCAATATCTTGGCCACTTTGTCCCATTCAATAGGGTCGGGCCTGTATTTTCGTATGCTTCTCCTCTTTTTTATCAGCTCATAAACGTCCATAAGAGTGATGATATTGTTTTTACTTATAAATTTATCTCAAATAGAAAACCTTAAATAGGTAGTATCACTGAATTCACAGTTTCAATGGCAATTACAAAGAAAATAGCAACAATTGGGATAAAGAGGGAGCCTGGTTTTCTGTATTTTATTGACAAGAATGGGAATGTCTGTTGCACTCTCGCTAAAAAGTTCAAGTCCCAGAAAGAAAAAGGCATCGATATTGTTGCAAATGCAAAGATAAGCAAAAAACAAGGCTGCATGTACTATGTTGATAAGGACGGGGATGTGTGCGAAGTACAGATGAGCAGGAACGGCGCAAAGAAAAAGAAAAGAACAGAGAAAGCAAAGGCAGACATAAAATACATAGTGTATGAGCAGAACGGAAAGATGCGCCTGTTCAGGTCAAAGAAACTATTTCTCGCAGAGAACGGGCGAAACTTTGAAATCAGCGAGCCAGTGATAGAAAACAAACAGTACGGTGTCTGGCTGACATACGAGGCAAAAAGATCTACACGCTATAAGAAAACAAAGAAGTTCGTGAAATTAGCAAAACCTGCGAAGAATATCCGGTTGGTTAACAAAATTCCTAAGAAGTACAGTTATTGATTACCAATGCAGCTTCGAAGTAAATATCCTCGTTCTTGGATGCGACAAAATCTTCTTCATTAATTTGTCTTTTCCGTCTAGATATAATGTATCTGCTTTCTGCCATTTGCTTTTCTGAATCTTGCCACCAGGCATTCTTTTGTAGAATCTCTTTACAAAAGTTTTGGTAATCTTGAAACCGCATTTAGCGTAGAAAGGGGCATTCTTCGGACTACAAAAACCAATCCCTGTCTGTTTTGTTCTTTTCAGATATTTATGGATAGCCTGCATCACTATCTTTCCATAACCCTTTCTTTGTTTGACAGAAACAATGTCTCCGATCCCCAATATTTTATAGTCTTTTCCAAGGAACTCGAAAGTTATATGATGCAATCGTCCTATAGAAATTATCTTGTTGTTGGAATCGCGGACAATAAAGAAGATGTCGTCTGCAAACTTTTCACGATTTCTTGCCGTCAAAGGTGTTTTAACCGGCCATTCCTTTCGCCAGACATCAGTCACGCGTTTACAGGTTGGTGCAGGCAGATCCCGGCCTCTCTGTATTTTCACACTGGTTTTCATAATTTCCTCTTTTTGCAAGAATAATAAAATAAAAAAGAATAGTATAAATATCTTTCTAAAATCTTGCGCCGACTAATGTTATGGCTACAAAGATTAAAAATACTGCTATTGCGAAGAAGGTTTTCATTTTCATAGAATTCACCTTAGGTCATTGCATTTGTTTCGTAGGGTTCTTAATTCGTCTCTCAAATCTTCAAGTCTTTTTTCAGCTTCGTCTAGGTCGTCCTGCGCATCGTCAACATCTTCAAGCGCTCTTTCCACTCTTAATTGCGCCCTGTCAATGTCTGTCTGCGTTCCGTTTATCCTGTAGTCTGCGAGTGTTGCTTCTGCTGCGCTCAGGCTGTCTTTTTCCCTCTGCAGGTCTTCCTGCGCATCGTCCTCATCTTCCTCTGCGTCATTTATGTCTTCGTCAAGCGATTTGATCTGTATATCACAGATCTCTTTGTTTAGATTGGAATATCCTATTGTTTTTGAGGCATACAGCTCTTTCAGTTGCTGGCACCTGTCTTTTAATTTCCGTAGATTGTCTTTTGCATCATTTGTCGCGTCTTCTGCATCGTCAAGCTCATCTTCTGCATCTTCTGCATCTGTCTCAGCATTCCTGAGCCTGTCATTCAGTCTGTTGAGCTCTTCCTGCGTTGCATTGATAGCAGCGTCTATCTCGATTTTGATGGCATCAACCGCATCTTCTTCCCTTCCAAGTTTTCGTTCTGCGCTTTTCTCGTCTCTTTTTGCATCGTCAAGCTCATCTTCTGCAGATTGTATCATCGAATCGCAGTTCTCTACTGTCAAGCCTTCAAAATCAGATCCTAATGAGGAGTAATCTATAACAGTCTCTTCTTGTTCTTGCACTGGTTCTTCTTTTTCTTCTTCAACAGGAGCGTACAACTTCTCTAGTTCAGCAATAATCTGTTTTTCCAGTTTCTCGCTGTTCTGCTGCATCTCAAGCAGTTCTTGCTGAAACTGGTTGTCTTTTGGGGATTCCAGCTCTACAAAGCTGTCAAGATCAATGCTTGTTCGAGAATATTGTGCAACAAAAACAACAGCAATAACTGCCGCAGCTAGAATAACTATAGCAACTATGCCGAATATCAATTTTTGGTTATTATCAGTCACTCTGCTCCCCCAAAATTAAGAAAAAAAAAGGAAATTAATAAAGTCCGCTGCACTGCTGCTTGATTCTTCTAAGTTCTCTCTTAGCAACATCTACTGCGTCTTTTGCGTCGTCTTCGTCATCTTCTGCATCGTCTAGATCGTCTTCTGCGTCATCCAGGTCGTCTTCTGCATCGTCAATTGCGTCCTGTAGGTAATCAAGTTCAGATTGTGTAGCGTTTCTTGCCTGAGCTGCTGTATACGCAGCCTGCGCGGCAGTCAAATCATTTCGAGCTTCCTGAACATCATCTTTTTCATCGTCCACATCGTCTCCTGCATCATCTTCTGCGTCTTCTGCAGCGTCAACTGCATCTTCAGCAGCAGATATTGCAGCTGGGCATGTGTTCTTGTTCAGGTTCGAAAAGTCAACTGTTCCGCCGCTGTAAGCGGCTTTATTAGCGCATCTTCTTTTGATTTCCCTTTCTATGCGCTTAGCATCATCTTCATCGTCTTCTGCATCGTCAACATCATCTTCTGCATCATCAACGTCATCTTCTGCATCGTCTACATCATCTTCTGCATCATCGATATTGTCCTGCAGCCTGTCTAGTTCAGATTGGGTTGCATTGTTTAGTCTTGCAGTTGCCAATGCAGCTTCTGCCTGAGCTAGTTTGTCTCTTGCTTCTGTCAAATCTCTTTTCTCATCGCTCAGGTCATCCTTTGCGTCGTCTACATCATCTTCTGCATCATCTACTGCGTCTTCTGCAGCCGCTATAGCTGCGTCGCAGTTTGAAAGATCTTCTAATAGACCGTAATTATCAGTTGGCTGCTCTGTTTGCTCAGGTTGTTCAGCTTCCTGCTGTTCCTTAGCTTTTTCTTCTGCAGCTTTCTTTGCTGCGTCCAGCTTTATCTGCTCCAGCTGAGCTTTAAGAGCATCTTCCCGTGCCTGCAGTTCTGCCATTGCCTGCTGTCTTGCAAGCTCTTCAGCACTAGGTGTCTCGTCAATCAACTCGTCTTCTATCTCGCTCTGGTTCGCTAAAACGAAATATACTGCAACTGCTGCAGCTACCAGAACTACAATTATAACAATCGCCAATATTAGCTTTGTCTTCTTGTCTTTTTCCATCTTAATAAACCCCCAAAAGCATTATCACTCTTGATTTTCACCCTATTTTAGGGCTATAAATTCCTGCTATTATTTAAATGTTACTATTTTCAAAGAGTGAATTTATTGCCTTACAGTACAGGCCTTAATTCGTACGAATTCGGGCCTTTTAGCCTACAGATGTGATGCTAATATTTTATATAATTTTATATATAAAGACTGCTATTCTATTTGCCATGAAAATGCCAGAAAAATCGAAAAGACAAGCTAGGAAAACCGCAACAATAATTAGGCGGTGTCCTGTCTGCAAGTCAACAGATGTGATGTTCTACATGGGCGGCCAGTTCGGACAGTACAAATGCAAGAATTGCGGCTATGTGGGTGCCTTGGTTATAGAAGAAGAGATTGAGGACTGATTTTGTGCTTAATTCTCAGTTAAATTTATATACTACAAACCATTGTTTTTAAAGAACGTAGGATAGGTTGAGGATTGATGTTAAAATCAGAGGTGAGAAAACAATTAGTAATTCTTCTAGTAGTATTCATAGTCCTTTTTTTCAGCGCGATTTTCTTGATAGGCCATGAAAACCTGGGCATTACAGGCCTGGCAGTCACAGGCACTCATTCAGTCGCAGTCAACAAGCAGTTTTCATCTAATTCATTTTTAGATTTGCAGTTATCAACAATCCCGAGTTCCATCAGCATTTCTGGCGCAGTCCAAGGTCAAGGAACAATAAAAGTTTATGCAAACGACGGCCAGTCACGTTCTTTAATTTTTGATAAGCAGGTCCTCAACCTACCTACGCAACTTACTGAAGACGAATTGTTGGATCTCCAGCAATTCTCTTCGACCTGCTTAGATTCTTGTTCTCATGCTTTCGCAACAAATAACATCCGTCTTGAGATAGAAATCCAGGACGCAACACTCTTCATCGAAGACGTAATCTACAGCGAGTTCGCACAACAGCCGCAGCAACCTTTGCAGCTGCCAGAACCAGTTCCAGAACCAGAACCGCAGCCTGCACCA
>JAHWHE010000028.1 GCA_019323495.1 Candidatus Woesearchaeota archaeon
AGGATCCTGGCCAGCTCTTCCATACTGATGTTTGCATGAAAATCTTCTACATTAGCATCAATGTTTACAGCATTGGCTCGTTCAATTCTTTTCTGCAGTTCTGCAAGTATGCTTTCCATCGTTGCCATAAGACTTTTTATGGTTGAGTGATTTATAAAGTTTAGCTGTGAATAATAACTTGAGAAGGTTTATATATTAGAATTCTAACTCTTGCCTTATGCACGAACAAGCATATGTGAATAAAATTATTGAAGTTGCCAAGGAACAGGGAAATGTTGTAGAGATAAAGATAGAAGTAGGTGATCTTGCACCTGTGCCAGCAGAACATTTGGTAGAAGCTATCAAAGCTGTGGAAAAAGACTGGAAGATAGACATCATTGAGAAGAGGGCGACTATCACTTGCGACTGCGGTTATGAAGGCAATCCTTTGATAACAGACAGGACGCATGACACAGTGATCTATGAATGCCCGCGCTGCGGCAACAAGATGCCTGAGATAATCGATGGCAATGACATCATTCTGAAAGAAGTCGAAGTCAAGGAAGACATCATTGAGGTTGAAGAGGCAGAAGGAGGATAAGATGTGTCTGGCGATACCAGGAAAAGTAGAGTCCATCGCTGGCAACCGAATTCTTATTGATTATCTAGGTGAAAAGCGCGGAGCATTGAATGAAGATTTAGATTTGAACATTGGCGAGTATGTTTTTGTGCAGGCAGGTTTTGTTATCCAGAAAGTTCCTGAAGACATTGCAGTGGAGAGTTTGAAAATATGGAAAGATAAATTAGGAGAGCTAAAACAGCTGGATCATGCAATCGCATTGAAAAAACTAAACCTCGAGCAAGGATCTGTCAGGTCTGAAATAAAAGCCATACTGGAAAAAGCAGAAAAAAGCGCTCAATTGACAAGAGAAGAGTTTCTTATGTTGTTGAAAACAAATAATGAAAATGAACTTAGGTTGTTGTATAAGATCGCAAACAAGATAAGACACGATACTATCGGTAACAGCTGCTGTGTCCACGGAATAATAGAATTCTCGAACTACTGCAAGAACGATTGCAAATACTGCGGTTTAAGATCTGAAAATAGCAAGTTGAAACGTTATAGAATGGAGGTGGACGAGATCGTTGACGCAGCTGTTGATGCAGTAGAGAATCTCGGTTTCAAAGCGCTTGTATTGCAGTCAGGAGAAGATGCCTATTACGCGACAGAGAAATTGGTTGAAATAATTAAAAAAATAAAAGAAAGATGCGGTGTTGTTCTATTCATGAGTGTTGGGGAAAGAGATAAGGAGTGCTATCAAAAGATGTATGATGCGGGTGCGAAGGGTGTTTTATTCAGGTTCGAGACCAGCAATAAGAATTTGTATGGGCAATTGCATTCTTCATTAAAATACAAAGATAGAATAGAACATTTAGAATTCATGGCAGATGTTGGTTTTTTGATTGCGTCCGGCGGATTGATAGGATTGCCAGGACAAACAGAAGAAGATCTTTTGGATGATTTATTATATGCAAAAAAACTTAATCTGGAGATGGTAAGTTTCGGACCATTCATTCCGCACGAAAATACGCCGCTGGGAAATACAAAAGTAATTGGTCTTAATAATATGCTAAAGTTCTTGGCAGTTGCAAGACTGGTTATGCCTGCTGGAAGAATTTTGGTCACAACTGCACTAGAAACTCTCGATAATATTGAAGGGAGAAGGTTAGGTTTATTAGCAGGCGCAAGTTCCTTCATGATAAACATAACTCCTGCAAAATACAGGGAACTTTACTCTTTATATCCTGACAAGGCAGGAGCAGGCATGGCAGTAAAAGAATTGATTGACGAAGCAATGGAGATTGCATTATCTCTTGGACGATTGCCTACAGACATCAAAGGTTATTCAAATGATTATTGATGAAAAAAGGATATTTTCTGCATTGGAAAATGGAAAAAAAGTAGACAATAATTATTTGTTCAAGACAATCGAAAAAGCACGCAATGCAGAAGGATTGACATTAGATGAGGCAGCAGCTCTTCTCCAGTGCGAGCATCGGGGGTTGCTCGAAAACATGTTCGAAGCTGCAAACGAGGTAAAAAGAAGAATCTATGGTAACAGAGTTGTTCTGTTCGCACCACTATATATAAGCAATGAATGTGATAATAGCTGTTTGTATTGTGGGTTTAGAAGAGAAAATCAAGAGTTAGAAAGAATTACTTTAACGCAAGAACAAATACGAAGAGAAACAGAAATTCTTGCAAAACAGGGACAGAAAAGAATTCTTTTGGTTGCTTCTGAAAAACACGGCTTGGATTACATCGAAAAAGCAATAGAAACAATTTATTCTGTTAACGACGCAACAGACGAGATCAGAAGAATTAATGTAAACATTGCTCCATTATCGCTGGAAGACTTTAAACGTTTGAAAAATTGCGGCATCGGGACATATCAACTTTTCCAGGAAACTTATCACAGGGAAACTTATGCAAAAATGCATCCAAACGGGCCAAAAGCAAACTATAATTGGAGACTGACTGCGATTGACAGGGCGCAGGAAGCAGGCATAGATGATGTGGGCATTGGTGTCTTATTTGGGTTATACGACTTCAAGTTTGAAGTACTCGCATTGCTGGCACACGCACGATATTTGGACCGAAAATTCAAAGTTGGCCCTCATACAATCTCTGTTCCTCGAATAGAGCCTGCATTGAATGCACCCGCTGCAAACAATCCCCCACATCCTGTTTCTGACGAGGATTTCAAAAAGATAGTGGCTGTCTTACGATTGGCAGTGCCATACACAGGAATGATTCTCTCTACAAGAGAAACCCCTGAGATGAGAAAGCAGGCTCTCGAACTTGGTATTTCGCAGATTAGTGCGGGGTCTCGCACCAGTCCTGGAGGTTATGCAAATGATAATGGTAGATGCAAATCGCAATTTGAATTGGAAGATACAAGGCCGTTGCTCGAGGTTGTGGATTGGTTGATAGATTTAGGCTGCGGACCGAGCTTCTGTACTGCGTGTTATCGTCTTGGAAGAACAGGCGAAAGATTCATGGGCTTGGCAAAGCCAGGGGACATCCATAGATTTTGCACACCTAATTCCGTCCTTTCCCTGGAAGAATTCTTATTGAATCATGGGGATCAAAGACTGCAAACAAAAGGCAGGTTTATGATTACAGGCGAGGTAATCAAGATTCAAGATCCTCGATTAAGACAAAAGGTATTTGAGGAATTAAAAAATATTGGTAAAGGAGAAAAGGATAGATACATATGAAAATCTATTGTTTCGGCAATCAGGATATTGAGGAAGACAAGCTCGCGCTTGAACTCGCAGACGAATTAGTTGTGAAAGGCTTCGAGTTCGTAAAATGTACAAGCCCCGATTTTCTTCAGACAGAAGATAAGGTGCTTGTTATTTTGGATGTTGTAAAGGACATCGATGATGTTATAATCATCAATGACATTGATAAGATTAAGCAGTACAATATAGTCAGCACGCACGATCTGGACCTTGGTTTTCATCTAAAACTGTTGAAAGAGATGGGAGAATTACAGAAGTTGACAATAATCGGGCTCCCTCCAAGAATGGATAAAGAAAAAGCAAAACAAAAGATAAGAATTCTGTTAAAAGAATTATTCCCAATTCATTTCTAGGAAATGCGTGCTGCAGCTGATGCACGGGTCATACGCCCTTATTAATTTCTCTACATCCAGCTTGATTTCTTCTTTGTCTTTGCCTAATATTGTGGGTAAAAATGCCTTGATGCTTTCCTGCATGCATCTCAGGTTCTGTGTCGTGGGTGTTGTGATGTTTGCTCTCTGGCAATAGCCTTGTTTGTCAATCGTATAGTTGTGGAACAGGATGCCTCTCGGCGCTTCGCTCACCCCTATTCCTTTTCTAGCAGCGATAACATATGTTTTTGGTTTTTCTGGCTTTACTCTTCCCAGTTCATCGATTATCTCTATGCACCTGTCAACACACCACAAAGATTCAATTGCCTGCGCATTCAGGTTATGGAACGGATTATAGCTTGGCAAATCGAATTTGATGTATTTCTGGATGTTTTTAGGAAGCCTTTCTGCATTCAGGCAGAATCTTGGCAACGCGCCGACCATGTATGTTTTTCCTTCCATGACTGCGAATTCTGCTGTGCTTTTTTCCTGGAAGAATTCCTTCATGTGCTTTTCATAGTCTATTGTCGGAATAGTGCAAGTTGTTAATCCGCAAGGTTCTTTGTTCTTTTTCTCGTGCACCAGTCCATGTATGCTTCCGTCATACAGATTGTATCTTTTCGGATCAGTGATAGCATAGTAATCAACGCAGAATTTAAAATTTGGATGTTTGAGGCCATTGAATAATTCAACAGTCTGGACAAAATCAGCTCTTGCTTTTTTCAGTTCTGATTTCAAGCTGCACAGTTCTTCTTCTGTCGGAAACTTGGATATCCCTCCTATAATGACTGTCAATGGATGCACGTCTCTTCCGCCGACGATATTAACAATGAGATTTCCCAGCTTCTTCATCCTTAATGCCCTGCTTATCTTGTCCTTGTGCTTAGAAGCCATCTTTATCGCGCTGCCAAAACCATAATAATCAGGAAGAGCAAGGAAATACAGGTGCAATGCGTGCGATTGTATAATCCCTCCAAGATGGATTAGTTCCCTTAGCAATTTTGTCTGCCTGCTTACTGAAATATTCAATGCATTCTCTGCTGCTTTTGTAGATGTCAATAGATGAACAACAGAACAGACGCCGCATATCCTCGCTGCGATCTGCGGGAGCTCGTTGAATTTCTCACACTGCATTATCCCTTCAAAGAACCTGTTTCCTTCAAATATGCTGAGATCGCATTTCTTAATTACTCCGTTCTCTATCTTGACATTAAGTCTTGCGTGACCTTCGATCTTTGTTATGTGATCCAGCTTGATTACTTTTCCCATTTTTCAGTAGATTTTATTTATTTTTTCTCTTCTTTATTTGCTCAAATTTAGGAACATACTTGCATACTTTTCCTACATCGATGTTCTTGAAATGCTCAAGTTTATTATAGATTTCCTGTTCACTCAATCCGAATTTCTTGAACAACGCAACTTCAACAGGAATATCTGCTTTTGTCCTTGGCCCCCTGCATAGATAGCATGGAATGTTTTCCTGCGGGCAAGGCGCATAGCAGCCTCCTCTTGCAACCGCACCAAGGCAAGGCAGTTTCTTTTTCAGCAGACAGTTTTCGCCTCTTAACGGGCATTGGTCGCAAACAGGCCCTTCGAATTCTTTCTGCGGCTTTCCTTTGATAAAGCTGTTGAAGAATTCTAAAAACTCCCTCTTAATGATGGGGCAGCCGTACATGTAATAATCAACCTTGACATGCTCGCCTATCCCTGACGCTTTGACACTGTCTTTCAGCATCTCTTGGTTGTACACATATTTTCCCAGTTGTTCTCGTTCGAGGAAATTCTGCATGCTCGGTATTCCTCCGTGGCACGCGCAAGCGCCAAATGCGACAAGAAATTTGCTCTTCTTTCTTATAATTTTCAGTTTCTTTATTTCTTTTTTTGTTGTGATTGCACCCTCTACAAACGCCAAGTCAAAAGTTTCCTTTCTGTTCTTTTCATTAATCAGGTCAAAGTAAACAAAGTCTGCTTTTTTGAAAAGCTCCATCAGATTGTCAAGAAACAGGACTGTGAACTGGCAGCCTTCACAGCACGTGAACGAAAATATGCCAACCTTCAACTTCCCCTTTTTTGCCATAGCATTCAGGTTGCTCATTCCCTTTAAATACTTTTCTGATAGGATGATTTAAAAATGGGTCAATACCTTTAAATATTCGAGTTATAACGTTGTTTAAGGGGGGAAAATTGCAACAAATTAATTTATTGAAAGCTCGTGAAAACGATGATTCTAGAAGAATGCAAATGATCAAGGTATTTTTGGATTCTCCTTTATTGAACACGGGCACGAGTGGAGGATTGGATTCATACGATTGGACAATTGAACTGCCTGTAATAGGAAGTGAATTCAGGGTAAGGGTCGATGCCAAGGGTCAAATCAGAAGCCCAGGAGCAGATTTTTACATACTCTGGCACGAATACAATGGAGGCTCTGACAATAAAAAGAGAGATGTGTTAAGAAGAATCGAGGAATACCCTGCAATGAGATTCACGACATATTTCAAATCGCATCCGATTACGCTTGCTTATTTAATCGGTGCGACGCAAGGGCTGGGTGCAGCCATACCTGAAGAAAGAATAAACCCCTTTGCAGCAAAAGAAAAAGACATGAGAATCCCGGAAAAGGATCTCGAGCTCGCTCTTTTGAGCGGCGCATTGTTCAGCACAATGACAGAAGATGAGATGCACGAGCTCTTTGGCCAGCTTGAGCAGCTGATGCGCTTCGGAGGAGGCGGTTTCAGGGCGGGCGCATTGAACAAGTACATTAGCAGATTTGACGGCAGCATGAATCATCAAAAACCAAAGGTTTCTTCTATTTTAGGGGGGAAGATGACGCACGAAGAAATAATACAGAGTCCAAGATACAAGTTGTATGAGGACGAATTATTCAAGAAAGTTATACATTATCTTGATTTAAATCTTAGACAGGAGGGATGAAAATGACTAGAGCAACAGAAGAATTGAGAGAAAAACATGAAAATTATAAGATTTTTTTGAATAGCGGGGGTTTAGACATCAAAGTTGATCACGATTCAGATCCAAAAAAAGTAATTCTTCTATTTCCTATGCTGGGAGAAGTAGTATTAGGTGCTTGCGAAGGACTTTTGTCAGGATTCTTAGGATCTTTCCATGCAGAAAGAGGTGTGGCAAGATGGGGTTTTTCCAGTATGCAGGATTCGATTATACAAGAGTGGGAAAGCAGAGAAGACGAATCCCTCAAGCCGAGCGTTGTTGCAGATTTATTTATGGCGCATCCAGAATGCCAGGCCTATGTATTTGGGCGAAGGAGAGGGATAGATGAATTATACAAATGCGAAGATCCAAGACATCCTATAACAGGCCAGAAATTGGACGATCATCAGCTTGCAATCCCGCAGATCAGCGGCGCGCTTTTCCATGGCTTGGATGATATGCAAATGAAGTATTTATGCCAAGATTTAATGATGGCGATGTTTAAGCCAATCCCTGTCATTGATTCTGATAAAACCTTGAGTTTTGTGGATCTTACAGCAGTGATCTTTGGAGCTGCGACACAACACGGACAACTTTATCACCTTTTGGATGCGAGAGTAACCATACCGAAATACAAGCAGGAAACTATAGACAATGCATTAAAAGCAAAACCAACAGAACATCCTTTATACGAGCTGTATGAATCAGCATTGTTTGCTAGAATCTCGCATTACATGGGCGAACCGTTTGATCTCGATCCGAACATGATGTTCTGGCCATTGCCTCATGTGTTTAAGCAGAAATTAGAGATCATCGAGCGTTTGAAGAAAGAAGCAAAAGGCGAAGAGAGTAGAGAGTAAAAGTAAGGCTTGAATCTTCTTTTTCATTATTTTTAATTACTTTTATATACTTCTTTATTGTTTGAAATTAAAAAGAGGCAAAAATGTATGAAGTATGGCTGTACTCTATTGTCAGTGTCATCATAGTGAGTCTAATCTCTTTGATTGGCATTGTTGCATTCTTATTGAATAATAAAAATCTCAAAAAGATACTTTTGTTCCTGGTAAGTTTTTCAGCAGGAGGCTTATTCGGAGGCGCGTTCATCCATCTGCTTCCAGAAGCTGTTGGACAGTACGGTTTTGAAATAAAGATTGGATTATTTTTGTTGCTCGGCATATTGTTCTTCTTTGTCGTCGAGAAATTCATCCATTGGAGGCATTGTCACATTCCTACCTCGAAAGAGCATCCGCATCCTTTTGCCTACACCAATCTAGTTGGTGACGGCGTTCATAATCTGATTGATGGCCTGGTGATAGGAGGAAGCTATCTGGTAAGCATTCCATTAGGCATATCTACAACAATCGCAGTCCTTCTGCACGAGATTCCCCAGGAGATAGGAGATTTCGGCGTCCTTGTCCACGGAGGATTCACGCGAAAGAAAGCTCTTTTCTTGAATTTGATGACTGCGTTGGTTGCAGTCATAGGAGTTGTTATTTCCCTGCTGATAGGAGTAAAATTCCAGAATTATGCGCTTTTCCTTCTTCCGTTCACAGCAGGTGGTTTCATATATATAGCGGGCTCTGACCTGATTCCAGAACTGCACAAAGAAGTAAATCCGTTACGATCATTGTTCCAGCTGATAGCAATCATTCTTGGAGCTTGCGTAATGCTTCTGCTTACTTATTTATAGAAAAATCAAACTTTTTTCTGATTGCGAGAACAACTAGTCCGTATTTTTCCAGTTCTTCTTTTGTATGGAATTTCTCCATGTCTTTTGTGTTGAACTTGAACAATACTTCGCAGTCAAGTTCCCTTCCTGTCAATTCGGTTGTCCCTTGCTTTTGTTCTTGAAGAACTAGGGTGTCTCCTTCCCCGCAGTCAAAATCTGCCAGCCTAACCTCAAATCTTTTTCTTCCTTCGCTGACAGCTTCAAAGTATTCCTGCTGTACTTTCTTCTTTATCTTTGCCATTGGGTGGGCAAGATTTCTTATTATTTATAAAGTTTTGTAAGAAAGAAAAAAAGAAAAAATTAATTTTGTTTGTAGTGTCCTTTTCTTTTTGAAGCTCCTCTGTACAGTCTTTCTGCAGCATCGTAGAGCTTTTTTCCGCTTGTCGCTACAAAAATGCCGTGATTAGGCATTCTGCCTTGTCCGAAGTCGCAGCTGTATTCTATTCTGAAAGGACCTACGCTTGCACCGAGCAATGCCTTGAACATCTGTTCTGCGCCTTCGACTTTTGTCCATCCTGCGCCGATTGTCAGTCCAAGTTCATCAATGATTTGCTGGTTCAGGTACACTTCTGCACTGTAGGTTACATCTCCGCCATTTGCTCTGCTTGCAAACAATCTTGCAATAAGATCTTTTGCCCAGCACTGCAGTGGAGGATTTCTGAACATATTGATGTTGTTCCTGTCCCTTGGATCATTAACGCCGTCTACAAAACTGTTTAGACCAACAAGAGACCCTAGTGTGTAATTGCTTCCAAGGCTTACGATTGCTTCTATGCTGTCATTTCCTCTGAAGTCGCTCTGGCCTAAAAGCCTGAAGCCAACTCCTTCTCCTCTTTTCTTTGCATAGCTGGCAAGTATTGCGCTCAATTTTCCTTTTCCTGTCTGGTCCACAACTCCTCCAAGACCAAAGAAAAGGTTTGGATTATCCAATGCAAGATGTCCTGCGCCCTGAAAACAGCTCACTCCGTTCTTTATGAAGTAACCGATATCTGCGCGCGAATTGCTTGATGGATTTGCACCTGCATACACACGGAACAATCTAGACTTCTTCGCGCCTGCCTGGCTTTTTTCTATTGCAAGGCCCGCATTGATCATGTCTGCGATACGTCCGTCAGCTTCTCCGCCGAAAGCGTACATTGAATCATTGTCTCCGTAGAACCATCCTCCTACAGATCCATCGAATGCAGTTCCTATCTTAATTCTAGGTCTAAGACCTGCTCTTGCAGATTCGAAATCTCCTCTCTGCAGACGTTCTGCTCTTGCGAATCTGTCATTTTCATCAAGGACTAATTCAATCCTCTCTCTGTTAACATCATCACCGCTAGGATTAATGCCTGAGTAATGCTCTAATTTTGCATCAATCGTTGGATCTACAGGAGCAGCCGCCTTGATCTCTTCTTGTTTAGGAACTTCAGGTTCTTTGGCTTGCGCTGCTTTCAAAGCAGCCAATACCATTGCGCCTGCAAACGCAGCCTTCATTGTTGGGTTTTTGATTTTTCGTTTCATTTTGGGTTTCACCTCTATTTTGTGTTACTATTCAGTAGTGTATTTTATGGACCTAATATATAAATATTACCTAACCCTTGGGGGGGAGAAATAGTAAATTTTATATAGGAAATTGCCTTTTATATAGAAAATGGCAGTAGAAACCTTGCTTGAAGGCTTAGGCCTCACAAAGTCAGAGATCAGCGTATACTTGGCTTTATTGGAATTAGGCAGCAGCACGACAGGAAAGATAGTGGACAAGTCAGGCGCTTCTTCTTCCAAGATATACGAGATCCTGGACAAACTGATACAGAAAGGCCTTGTCAGCTATGTGCTTAAAGCAAACATCAAATATTTTGAAGCTGCGCCGCCAAAACGGATTCTTGATTATATTGAAGAGAAGAAAGCGAGCATCAGCAAGCAGGAAGAGGATGTCAAGA
>JAHWHE010000029.1 GCA_019323495.1 Candidatus Woesearchaeota archaeon
CAGACAAACACAATCGAATTGCTGGTATCAATCATATAGGTGATGTTCAATGGCAAAAAAGAAACTAACAAGGCAAGAAGAATTTGATATACTGAAGCTCGTGCTTGACAAATTCCTATGGTTGGGATTTGCAATCATGGCATATGGTTTGTACAAGTTGTTCCAGCTTGACTGGACAAACGGGCTATTATTGATTGTCGGCGGAGCGATTGTGCTGGTGATTTTGTTGATAATCATTGTAAAAGAATACGAAATCATAAGGTATTGATTTTATTTTCTTTTTTTACGGTTACAATGATGAATAAAAAAGCAGCTATCGAATTAAGTCTTAATTTTATTGTATTTATCTCTATAGCAGTAGTCATCCTGATTCTCGGAATTTTCATCTTCACCCAGATTCTTGGAGAAGGAAAAGAGATTACAGGCAAGATAGGCGAGGATGTGCAAGATAGGCTTAACACCCTCCTCATCACGGGCAGGGAAAATGTAATTATTCCTGGTACATTCAGGACGGCGGGAAGGGGCGATGTTGCGGCTTTCGCGCTCGGCATTAAAAATAAGGACTGCACTTCAGGCAAATTCACTGTAAAGACATCGTTTGACATTGCTGTAGATGCGAAAAATGATTTGATGACAAATGTCAACAGCGCAGAAATCGCGACATGGTATTTTGACCAATCAGAATATGACATTGCGCAAAACGACAGGAAGATAGTTCCTGTTTTGATCAGGCCTGACAAAGGCGCTGTCAATGGCTGGACCTTTTCATTCAATGTGGATGTATTGTGCGGCACAACACAGTACAGTCCGCTTCATAAGATTTATGTTGTGATAGATTAAAATGGACAAGAGAGGGGCAATTATAATTTCAGTGAGATTCATCACTATAATGATTACTATAGCGGTTGTTCTTGTTTTTGCCTTTACCTTTTTCCTGCAGGCCCAGAGCAAGACTGAGCTTACTGCCGGAGTGGTGGATGCGCAGATCCAGCAGCAGATTGAAAGGGAGCTTCTAGAGACAAGATCAAAAGTCAGCCTCCCTGTCTACCAGGCAGACCTGAAAAGAGGGGAAGTCTTTACTTTTGGCATGGGGATAAAGAATTATCTGGGCCTAGGCAGCAAATTCACTGTTGAAATTGATTATGCCAAATCGATCGAAACAAACACGGGGCAACCAATAAATTTGGCAGACTATGACATAGACCCTGAAACAATGTCTTTTGACAAGCTGGGCCCATATGTAATTAACAGCACAGAACGCACGATTGTCAGGATACCTATTATGGTGCCATTGGGCGCTCCAAAAGGCACGACCCACATCTTCAATGTAAAGGCCACTTGCGATTTGCCTGATACAGGCCTTTGCAACCCTTACGGCTATGCTCAAAGTATAAGGGTAAATACTGTTTAGAAAAGGTATGAAAGAAGCCGGGTATAGAAAATCGTTCAGGGGTGTTTGGGGGAAGAAAGACCGTTCTTACCCTGCCTCTTTTTTTACCATTATACAATACTAAAAGCACAACCCATATATAAATCTTTCTATTTTTATCCCTGTTGAGGGACAACAAACAAAGGCTTTATAAATAGCCCTTAAACTCCCTATGCATGGCAATAAGACAGATTGAAGACCTTAAAAATAGGGCTTTTAAAGCATATGAGAACGGCTTCTATGGAGCTGCCTTTTACCTGGCAGAGAAAGCAGAGAAGATTGCAACTGCCCTATCTCCAGAAGGGCTATTAATATTTGATTTTGTAAACTGGATACCAGGTCTGAGATTCGACTGCCAAAGGCAGATTTTCAATGAATTAAAAAGAGCTTTGAACGGCAGCAATGTTAATTTGACTCCTGACAATGTTTACAAGATACTGGATGAGCATAGACCGCCTTCTTGGCAGGAATATCATAATATAAAAGAAAAAGATAATGCGGTTTTTTAGTTATCAGGTTTTTCTTGACCGGCTTTGGCAGCTTCTGCTTTTAGTTCTTCTTGTGCTTTTTTCAGCAGAAACATCAGTGTTGCTGTAGCAGTAGCCTCGTCCTGTGCACCAGCTGGCCCATCAACTTCGATCCTTACTTTCTCGAATTCATTTCTGTGGATCTTTATGTTAAGGCCGTCGTATGTCCAAGCTTCGTCAACAGTGTATTGTTCCTTGTCAGGGCATTTCCACTGCTCGCCGGAATAAAATGTCCGTTTTGCTCTGCCTTGCTCAGCCTCTCTTTGCAGGACTGTTCCTACAGCAGAATAAAGGCCATCCCCTTCTATAGTTGTAAATGCCATTTTATATGTATTTTCTTATGGTTTTATTTAAAGCTTAGTGCAGAAAAGGCTTTATATATTTCCTAGAAAAAACATTTGCCATATGGATAATGACACTTCGCACAGGGAAATACCTATGATTTACAATGCTCACAAGATGCTTACTCTTGATTACGTAGTGGCACGTTACCCTAGATTGCATAAGCAGAGATTGCTAAAAGATTTATTATCTCTTAAATTCTATCCATATCTATCTGTAAGTATACCAGACCTTGAATATTCTGTTTACCGCAGGAACAATCCGTCTCCTGTACAATCGGCTGTAAAGATAGAGTTCGATTTGTCGATAGATAATCATGGAAAATTTGAATATTCTGTGAGAAATGCAACTCTCCAGGATTATGCAGCTCCATTGGTAGTAACCGAGTTCGGTCTATTTTTCCAAATTCCTGATGTTTCTACGTGGACTCTTGAGCAAAGAGAGGAATTCAAGCAAAAGATCCTAGAAAGACAGGCAAGAGCTCAGGAAAACATGCACCAGTCTGGAGACTGCTTGCTGTTTATAGATCCTGATAATGAAGACTGCGATTTATTTCCTGGCAACGAGGAAAGGGATGAACTGATGTATGATGTGATTGAAGATCTATGTGATGCTCCTTGGTCAGAGGCTTCAATTATCAAAGCAAGAAAGTTCCTGGACGATGAAGCTAGATTAATTACAGGACTTCCTGAAAAAATGGGAAAGGCAGGCGATTTGATGAAAAGGGCTTTGACAGAGTTGATGGAAACTCCCAGATTCAGGATGATTGACGACGAGGCAGAACAGAGGATGATAACAGACTTTGTGAAAAGAAGCTATGAAGAAAACCAAAGACTTCTTTATGACAGGACATTCCAGTGGAACAGGAATAATATTTTTCTTGTGATAAAAAACAACGTGTATCTTAATGGCACAGGCGAAGAAGTGGATTGGTCTCGGCTCTAGTCAACCAGAATCAAACAATAGCTGTTGTGCGCGCTCTCTGATTTCTTGTCCTTAAGAACAGCAATCTTCTTGCCAAGATTCTTTACTGTCTGGAAAACGTCTATGCACATTGCTTCAACAGCAGGCCTCTTTAGTTTTGGATGCTTGCATGCTTTAGGAAATGAGCATTCCTTGCACATAGGACAAGGACCAGGCCCCATCCCGAATGCCTTGTAGAAGCCGTTCACAAAAAGAGCTCTTTCAGCTGCAAGCATCCCCCGATAGATCCGCAGGAAACTTTGGCTGTAATTCTTCCTGTTACCTAAGCTTTCTGTCTTGAATACAAGCAGGACAGCTTTCTTGTAGTCAGAAATGATGTCTTTTATCATGTCTTTTATCGCAGGAGGGCAGCTATGAGAACGACCATAACTATCGCATCCGTACTGGCATTTCAATCTAACCCAGTTTCCTACTTTTATCTTATTGACAGGAAATACGACAGCATCGACTATCTTGTACTTCTTTCCTGCATTAATGCAAATTGCTTTGATTTGCTTGTCATCCATAACAGAATTGGACATAGCTTGGTTTATAAAATTTACCTAAACAATTATTTCTTTTTCTTCTTGCTAGCTAAGGTTAGCAGATAAATGAACAATCCCAGAAAAACTAGGAACAATCCAGTCCCAATAGGGGATCCCCAGCCAAATATCATATATAAGTCCGCCATATTAATCGCCTCTTTATCCTATATAGGTGAGCTGCCTGTCTTTTCCTCTCTTTGCCACTTTTGTCAGCTCCTTTGTTCTCAGCATCAACTCGTCTTCTATTTCCTTGATCTCTTTTTCCAGGTTCTTCAGGTCAAGCTTAAGATTGTACATCTTGTTAAGTATGTCAAGTATCTCTCTTGCTCCTTGCATCCCGAGATACATTGGATGTGCGAAAGTTTCAGCCAGCAAAGCGATTGCGCTCAATTTCTTTTTTGCAGCAAGGCCGACTAATAAACCAGTCACGCCGACAACAGGGCCTATCACTCCATAAGGTTTTGTATTGATGTTTCCCACTTTCTTGAATTTTGCAATGACGTTCTTGTTGTTGGCAGTTGCATAAACTTTCGGTTTTGAAGGGACTTTTCCCAGTCCAATTCCGCCTAAAGTGACGATCTCTTTCACTCCGTGCTTCTGGCAGATCTCCAGGATCTTTTCACAGAATGTATAGCATCCGTATTCGTTTATAGGCTGGACATCCCCTGCCAAGAACAATATGTCTCTTTCTTTGGTGCTAAGCAAATAAATCTCTAATTTCGGGAGAGCCACAAGACTATTTTCCTGGATAAAAACAGAATGAGGCAAATCATAGGATGCCAATTCGTACAATTTCTTTGCCTTCTTGTTGTCTATCATGAAATCGACTGCAATCTTTCCTACATTTGCGATTCCAGGCAAACCTTCAATAAGAACTGGCTTGTTGAGTTTCTTGACTTTCAGAGTCTGAACAACAGTCCATTTATTGTCCATCTTGCTTTGCTTTCCTCCTGTATTCGCCGTATTTATCTTCAATAGAAAACGTAGGAAGTTTAATAACCTTTGTTTTTTGCCTGCACTTTGGGCAAACCTGTTCTAGTGTATATCTCTCGCAAGATTCGCATATATACATCTTATTCCCGGTTTATTTTGGCTTCCCCGCCCTCTTTTTTGAAATCTTCAACAACTTGCTGGATGTATTTTTCAAACAAACCCTCTGCTTCGTCGTAGTTTGTGCTTTTTACAATGAAATTGAATTTTCCTCCGCCAAGGTATTTTACAACGACTTGCGGATGTTTCATCTTTTTCGTAGTCTGCTTTATCTGCTCCACGCCGTCTGATTTGTATGTTATCATCTCGATGGAGCCTTTGATCTCTAGCTCAGCAGGCTTCATTCTCTGCTTGATAGTGTCCAGAAGAACTTTTGTAGTTTTGCTGTCAAGTGCGAACTTTGCAGCATCGAACTGGTCAGCGACAATGTCTTCAAAACACTCGTGGAAAAAATTATAATCTTCAAGAACAACGGGCTTCAATTTGTTGTACAGTTCAAGAGGCTTGATCTTCAATTGCTCTGCGATGAAGTCGACTGTTTTTTCAGCTTTCTGCTCTTTCTTCAGCTGGTCTGTCTTCTCTCTTCTTTTTCCTTCGTTGACTCTTCTCAATGAAAGATCTATGTGTCCCCTATCTCTATCTATCCTAAGAACTTTGCAGATGATTTTCTTGCCTTCTTTTACATAGTCGCCGATAGTCCTTATCCTTCCTGGACTGATCTCGCTTATGTGAATCATGCCTGATTTATTTCCATATTCATCAAGCGTCACGAAAACAGAAGTGTGGTGAATCTTTGTTACAGTACATAAAACAATTTCAGAAACTTCTGGCAAACCTTCCCTTTGATAATACATTTTGTGCTATTGACCTCATAATACCTCAAGCACTCGTGCCTTGATTGTAGCTTTTCCGCCTGTTGGAACTGCAAGATCTTTGCTGCAGACTAGGCACTGTACAGTGCTGGTTGCATTTCCGAATATGATCTGCTCATTCTTGCATTTAGGGCACCTGACTTTAAGATACTTTGAACTGCATTCTCTTTGTTTCATCGTAAAACCCTCCAAATCATGTTCAAGAAAACCGCCTTGCTTTATAAAGGTTATTATTGGCCGCCCGCTCTATCTTTTCTATACTTCTTATAATCCTGCAGAAAAAGCAGTTCATTCCTTCTGGTCAATCTTGAAGCCAATCCATCAAGCACATTATATACTTCTTCAATATTGCTTTTTCCATGGACCATCTGGTAGATGAACGGAATAATCAGCAATTGATTCGTCCATCCTCTATTATTACATAGTTGCATTATACTCTCCAAAGTGTTTATGCTTTCCACAACTTGCCCGATTTCCTCGCATATTTCTTCAGCAGTTCTATAGAATTCAGGCGCTTTTTCCCTGAAATCCTTTCCTCTTTCTAAGCCGAACCTGTAGTTCCTGCTTTTCGGGCTAGAGCAAGTGGCAATCAGATCTGCCAGGCCAGAGATAGAAGGTACCTTTACTTCCCATCCCATTTTTTCCCTTGACAATTCTTTGAATATGAATTCTATGTCATAGTCTGCCAAACCAAGCAGTGTCGCTCTTGTATTGTGCGCGTCTTGTGTGTTATAGTAACCTTCAAAGATACCAGAAGGATTTGCAAATATATTTTTCAACGCGCCTGATAGCTCAACACCTACTATGCTGGGATTGCCGACTACGACATATTGATCCACAGAAAATAAATTGCTTAAGAACTCAAGATATCTTGTCTTGACACGCCATTCTCGATTGAAATTTTTATGGTCTTTGTCAATCCAGCAGGCAACTTCTGCACACGTCGCCCTTCCTCTTTCGACCTCGTGCTGGATATTCGGTCCGCACAATGATGCAATCCATGGTCTGTTTGCTTCTGATAATTCATCCCTTAATATTTCGTGCGGCAGTCGTATTGTTCTTGCTTCAGGATCGTATTCGCATCCCTTGCTGCCATTGACAACATACGCCCTGGGATTGATTGAATCGCTCAATAATCTTATGGTCTCCCTGTAATTCTTAACAGGGATTGCAACAAATATAAGGTCTGCTTCTGAAAGGATTTTTTTATCGGAATCTCCCCATATTGCTTTGCCTTCATGATTAAGAATAACAGTGCCGCTCGTTTTTTTCAATGGCCCTGCAAGATTTGCAGAATAGGAAGGTTTCTGTCCGCCGTGTCTATCTGGATTTGTAAGAAGATCAAAAACTTGGCTGCCCCATTTCCCGTCTCCAAGAACAGCTAATTTTTCAATCCTGAAATCAAGTGCATCGTTTTTTCCTGCCATTATAATCATCTGAAATGCGCTATATTGTTTGCATAATAATCAACAACATCCTGTCTTGCGACAGTCACTGTGTTGTGGCTGTTATATATCATCCGTCTGAAAAGGCTGCACAAGAAACCAATCGCCCTTTCTGCAACTTTTTCGCTGTCAACAACATGACTAATGCGCGCGCCTGCATTTCTGAGGCATTCGCGCTCTTCTGTGATCACAGAAACTAAATCTGGTAAATAAAGCTTTCCATCGCATCCTGAATGTGATTCCTGCATTTTTTTGACAGCCCTGCAGAATAATGCAGTTGCAGTGACTTCTACTAATTTTTCGCATTCAGCCTGTATCCGCTTGTTCAACCGCACGCTGTGCCTTCCTATCTGTGAAAGTGTGGAAGGAATATCATCTGCCTTTATTACAATTGGTTTTCCAATGTTCGTATAAGCATTTCCAAGGTCTCTTGTCAAAACATGTATAAACAAGCCGGGCCAGTCAAAGAAATAATAATCGAACTGTTCTTTTAGCGTTGGTTTTCTAGTTTTTTTAATCTCTTTTAACTTTTCAAAATATTTGAAATATCTATCGCTAGGGGTTTTTTCATAGCTAGTCGCCATAGGGACAACACATAAATCTTTTCCAGTGATGTGCTGACCGGTCATCAGCAGGCTTAGAGCAGCGGGGTTGAATTTGCTTTTCCCAGAATAAGCCCGCCCACTGTCAGGATATAACAAAATCGATTCATTTTCAGAAACTAGTTTTGAGACAAATAATGCAAGCCTGTTCTCTAATCTTTTTTTCTCTTCGTCAGACTGATTTGCTTTCCTGTAGACCTGGAACGCGCCTGCCCATCTGATCCATTTGTCAATGTTCAAAATAGGAAAGAAAGGATGTGGAAGCTTGAGATAAAGATTCTCGCCAGCAGCGATCTTTACGTAATTTCTTTTTGGCGGCGACCATGGATGCAAGAAAAGCATCAATGCATGGATCAGATAATCGCTGTGCTCCCTATGGTTGGCGATGAATGCGACTGGTAAGTTTTCAGGAACTAGATCAAGATTCTCTTTTCCAGTAATGCAATTCCATTTGCCAAAAGCTTTTGAAAGAAACCACGATGCAAAATTTTTCATGTCAGTTCTGTAGAAATCTTCATTGAAATCAAAAGAAATTTCGCTGAAATCAAAGTCGCCTAAATTATCTAAAGTGATCTTTTCCAAATCGACGTTTTCAAAGTCTGTCCTTCTCCCCATCCTGCATCAGCTATGGATTTTTGCGTGTTTTTATAAAACTTGCTTTGTTATTTATAAATGAATTTTGGTCTTTCAAATAGAAACATTTATAAATATTATAGTTATTAAACCGAACAGTAGCGGTGATGTGATGGAAAAAAGAGCTATAGTAGCTAAAATTCTAGCTTTAGTTAGTATTCTGATAGTTTTTATCATCTCAATTCCATCTGCAAGCGCGCAAATTAAATTTGATGTTCTTGATAAAACACTAGGCCAGTTTCACAAGATACTTGGCATGGATGGTGTTGTTTTCGGTGTACTTGTTTTCCTGTTCTTCTTTCTGATGTATGGCATCTTTGCACTTGGCTTGTCACGAAGCAAGGCTTTTTCAAAAGACGGCAAATTGACAAAGAACGCAAAAGTCGTTGCATTGTCATTGGCAGGTATCGTGATTCTTTCTACATTCTTCGTCAGGAAAAACGTTCTTTCGTTTGCAAAAAATACATTAGCACCGCAGTTCAATCTTTTCTTTGCAGTCATCCTCAGTGTTTTGATGTTCATGCTCTTCAGATGGCTGGGAAGGCAGACTTTCAGGAACAGGCAGGACATGGCAGATGTATTCGGCATCTTTTCTGTCGGGCTTGCTCTTAGCATGTTTGGAGCAATCGGCGAGGCAAAATGGGCAGAAGGTCTCGGCCTTGTATTGATAATAATTAGTGCGATCTGGCTGCTTGTTCTGATACTTGCAGGCAGCGGCGAGGACAGGGATGAAAGAAGAAGACGGGACGAAGGAGACGAAAGAAGACGAAGAGAAGAGGGAAGGGTTGCAACAATCTATGGAACAGTGAGGGACATGAATACAGGCGACCCGATAAGAGGCGCAACAGTGACTGTTAACATACCCGGCGTAACACCTGCACGTTCTTTAAGAGATGGTTCGTATCATCTGTGGGATTTGCCCCTCGGAGACAATGTCAGGGTAAGTGCGACTGCTGACGGCTATCAGGAATTCCATTCAGAACCGATCAATCTGCAAAGAGACAGAAGATTAGACATACCTATGGGCACAGGAGAACAATCATACAACATAAACGTAATTGTAAGGGATGCAATTACTGGAATTCCAATTGATAGGGAGGCAGATACTAGATTTTATGTGACAACTCCGCACGAAGCAATTCCGATTGAAGTGCCTGCAGAATTTGTGCACTATCAAGGAAATGGGAGATACATCTTAACTTTTATTTATGTCCCAGGACCAGGCTGTTCTGGGGTCCCTAATTTTCCGACTATTTGGGGTGCGTCGTGTAGGCCAGATTATGATGACAATATAAGGGCAGTGACTGTCGATGACATCACAAATCCTATCCATATCTATGAGATAGAACTTACACCACACTCTCCTCCTGGAGGTGGAAGAGATGTCCGTGTCGAAGTCATAGACGCTGCGCACGGAACTAGGATTGTTAATGCAGGAACAAGATTATACTTGGGTCTGCCAGGCGCAACACCAAGACAGTTGACAGCAGGCGAATACACAGACGATGGTTCAGGCGTTTATACAATACCAGAAGCAACAATCAATCCTGTCTTTCCTTTAGGGGGTGCAATGATTTTCACAATAGGCGCATCGAGTCCAGGTTTCCCTC
>JAHWHE010000030.1 GCA_019323495.1 Candidatus Woesearchaeota archaeon
GTTAGTTTTGTGAATTGAGTCAATATCTTAGCACTATTCATGTATCCATTTTCTTCGTCGCTGGACAAGCTCAAAATTCCGAGGTCTGTCAAAACTGCGTATCCTCTCCTGTTGATCATTATATTGGCAGGTTTTATGTCTCGATGCACAATGCCCAGTTTATGAAGCAGATGTGCTGCCTTTGTAGCTTGATAAATTATTTCTACACTGTCCTTGATGTGGTCCTGCATCACGATGTCTTTCAGGGAAAAAGGCATCATTTCCATCAAATAGGCAGGAAGCATTTTTCCGCCTTCTGTTCTTACACTATAAAATCCGTAGCTGTTAATCAAATGATCTCCGCCAAATAATGGCCTTCCTGTCAATGCCCTGACTCTGCCTTTCAGTTCTGTTATTGTTGCGAGCAATTCTGCTTCTCTTTCGAATCTCTTATCAAAATGTGTTTTGGCGTCGTCGTTGGTTGCCACTTTCATTGCGAATTCTTTTGTTGCAAAAGGCCGTGTCAGATAACCAATTCTTGCCAGATTGCCTTTTCTTTCGTGAACATTCAGTACTGTCCTTAAGAATTTCTTGAAATAAGCTTTTTTAGTAGTCAGTAATTCTTCCCTGCTGCAATTAAAGAATTCAGCTCCTGCTTTCAGATATTTTTCTCTTAATGGAAATTCTTCTCCTCTATCAGCAATATGCGTGATTATGCTTCTTTTCAATGCTTCTACATCGAACCTTTCCATGAATCGCAGAACTTTCCATACTGTTGCAAAACCGCCTTCTCCTTTTGGCTCAGCAAGCATGTATGCTCCTCTTATGCCGAGAGCTGCTTTGTAGTATAATTCAAAACCAGACTGGCCCAATATTGAACGGACATCTTCTTCAGATAGAATGTCTTCCATTGTGAATGTTCCAGATCTTTGTATATTGCCCAACCTTGGTTGAGGAATCTGGTCTGGATCTACTGTTGGCGCGAAATCCTGCAAAGTTCCAGGAGTTGTAATCTCTGCCTGATCCGCCGGCAGATTGCCTAACGTATCTATGATTTCTTTTAGTTTCTCGCTTCCCAGTTTATCTCTGAAAAATGTAAGAATGCCTTCGTCAAGAGTAGGCTTTGGCCTGTTATTTTCTTGGACAACCTTGTCTTGCCTTAGATTAAGTCTTCTTGATTCTGCTCCTTCTTTTTCATAAAGGCAATTAAGAACTTTTTCAACATTCGCAATGCCCAACTTTCTCAATGCTTCCTGAATTTTCTCATCACTAAGAACATCAGAAATAGGTACTCTTTTTCCGTTGGGTTCTCTTATGGCCATATGGGAATTAAGTGGCCTGCTCATTTATAAAGTTTACGGAAATGTTGTAACTGCAAGGTGGTGATTAATGCGAGTTCTGCCTTTATATGACCTAAAAGCCCCGAATTCTGCATTTTTAGCCATTTCAGCAATGCTTTAATATTAGGAGTATTTAAAGCACTTATAATGGTTAAAAACATCCCTATTGTGCTTAGAAAGCTTGCTAAATATCATGGCACGACCATGCTGGGCGAGTTCAGTACCAGATACGATAAGTGGAAGATACTGATTTCTACCATATTGAGCGCAAGGGCAAGGGATGAGGTTACAGAGCCTGTCTGCAAGGAGTTGTTCAGGAAGTATCCTACAAAAGAGAGGCTCGCAAAAGCAAAGCAAAAGGATGTAGAGAAGGTTATAAAACGGATTGGGTTCTATCGCAGCAAGGCGAAAAATATAATGGCTGCTTCTAGGGCTATAATCGAGGAATTCAGAGGAGTAGTCCCAAAGAAGAAAGAAGACTTGATGAAGTTGCCTGGCGTTGGATCGAAAGTGGCGGGGTGTGTCAGGGTCTATGCCTTCAATCAGCCCTCTATTCCAGTAGACACGCATGTCCATAAGATAGCAAACAGATTAGGATGGGTGAAAACAAAAAATCCTTTGCAGACAGAAAAAGAGCTCGAGAGAATAGTGCCGAAAAGATACTGGAAATTGGTCAATGACTTGTTTGTCTACCACGGAAAAACTGTTTGCCTTTCGCAGATCCCAAGATGTTCTAAATGTGTAATTGAGAAATACTGCAAAAAAGCGGGGGTTAAGAAACAGAGATAAAGTGCCCCTGCCGGTTAAACTAATTTTTTAACTGCTTTAACTATAAAGTGATTTGATAGTGTTGGAAAAATATCTGCCAAAAATTTTCCAACGGGTACTAATTGTATTTCGCCGCCATAAATTTTTTCAATATCAAAGCCGTTTTCTACAAGAAGAGCGCGAATATCCTTTAGAATAAAGGATCTTATGTGCCCGGGAGAACCTTTTTTAGCCCTGGCTTCTGTGCTATAGGGTCTCGTGCCGAAAATTAATGTTCGAATTCTGCTATGGAGAGGGACCGAATTTGGTGTAGTCAATAGCAGAATTCCATTTTTTTTCAATATTCTATGACATTCTTTAATAAAGAAATCAGTATCGAAAACGTGTTCTAGAATTTCTGCAGCATAGACAACCGCAAATTTATTGTCTTCATATGGAAATCCTTTTGTAATATCTGCTTGTTTTAGATTTGGTGCGTTGCAATCTTGTTCAATTATATCTACTCCATTATAAGTGTGCTTTGGAAACAATGATTTAGACTGACCCCTATTGCATCCGACATCTAAAAGTTCTCCGTCCGGGAGGGACCCAATGAATCTTTTCACTTTTTTAATTCTTGTAATCGAAAAATCTAGTTTGGTTATTTCTGATTCGTAAATTTCTTTTTGGCCAACCATTTTATTTGATTATTAAACTGAATTTATAAATGTTTTTTAATGAAAACTGCCCCTGCCGGGGGTTGAACCCGGGTTTCAGGATCCGCAATCCCGCGTCCTATCCAACTAGACTACAGGGGCATAAACAGGTTTATTTTGCCTTTCTTTATATAGCTTTATTTTTTAGTTCCCAGTGTTCCAGGACTCCATCGCTTGACAACAGGCCCGTCAGTCACAAAAAAGCCTGCTGTCTCCATGTTTTTGCGTACTGATTTCGCGCAGCTGTATGTTGCCAGTATCGCGCCTTTCTTCATCACCTTATTAACGTCTAAAAAGAAGTCTGCTGTCCACAGTTCTGGACACTTTTTAGGCGAGAACGGATCAAAGAACACAGCATCGAATTTAATTTTTATTTCTTTAATTGTTTCTCTTGCGTCCCCAAGAAGGATTTGTATCTTGATTTGTTTATCTTCGAATTTTTTGTCCTTATTCTTGATCGCTTGTTTTATTTTGTCATAATGTTCGATCTCTGGCTCTAGTTTCAGTGTTTTTTTCAAGATGCCTTCGTCGTCCTCCAAACCAATAATCTCTATCCTGCACTCTGGATTCGATTTCAATGCGGTCTCTATTGCTGCCGCGCTATTGTAGCCAAGTCCGAAACAAACGTCCAAAATTAAAATTTTGCCTGTTTTTGCAAGCTCTGCTATCTTGCAAGGCTCGCTGTATTTCTTGAATGCCTCTTCTTTCGCGCCTGTCAAGCTGTGATAAGCCTCATCGTATTTAGAGCTGAAGAACGTGACACTATTGTCGCCTGTTATTATTTTTTTATATTTATCTTCCATCTTACCAAAGCACCCATTGACCTGAGTACAATATAAAGATTGCTAGAGCAAGGTTAGCAACAAAGTGCGCCTGGATGCAGGTGTCGATTCTTTTTGTCTTGTATAACAGCAGGTTAAGAACGATTCCTACGACTAACGCAGACAGCCATTGATTATGGGAAAAACCGAAGAATAAAACAGTAATAAC
>JAHWHE010000031.1 GCA_019323495.1 Candidatus Woesearchaeota archaeon
ATCGTTTTTCTTCAAATCGAGTGCGACATGCTGAATCATTTCGATCATCATATTTTCTAACTCATCAAAATGATCTCTGCAATGCGAACAAATCGCAAGATGCGCCTGTGCAAATTCATAGTCAGGGCCTTTGCCTGATTGAAGACTGTCGTGCAGATAAGGCAGAGCTGCTTCGCAAGGAGTCATTACAGTTAATCCTGCGTGTCGAGCTTCCTCTTCTGTTAGTCCTGTCAGTCCTAGTCTTTGTTGGGTTTTGTACATCTTAATGTACCTCCATCGGGTTTTACATATTTAAGAAAAAGCTGTATATAAAACTTATCTATATTTATTTATATAATCTCTGTCGTCTCGTATTCGCGTTTTTCAAGTCCGAGCTCTGTGTCTATGTCCCGGGCGATTGCTTTCAGATTAAGGAAGACATTGTCAGTGTCCCTCTTGATCTCGTCGATTAATTCTTCAAGATTGGAAACTCGCAATATGTATTTTCCATTTTCAACAATGACTAAGCCAGAACTTATCAGGTTTGTTAGATGATGCACTATTGTTCCTCTGCTCAGGTTCAATCTGAATGCCAATTCATCAGAACTTATGGGCCTGTGCTGTTTTGCAGCTTTCAATAATTCAATAAATATCCTGAAATTGCTGCTGTTCTTGTCTCTTGCAGAAAACAAGCCCAGGCTCTGGCAGAACCATTGGAGGTCTTTATTTATCAGCTTTTGTGCTGGCTTCCGGATCCTGACAATGGTCAGTTTCTTGAATTCTGTTATCATAATAGGTAGAAAGACCACAAGATTTATATAGTTTTTGTTGTTTTCTAGTTGTTATGGTTGATTTAAGCTCAACGAAGATTATTTAAAGCTTATCCAACTACCCTCATCAAAGGTGAAATAATGGCAAAAGAAACAGGGGAAAAAAGTGTAGATGAAAAGGAAGTGATGATCAAGGATCTGACAGAGACTGCAAAGAGAGTGCAAGCTGATTTCGAGAACTACAAGAAAAGGGTAGAGAAAGAAAAGCAGGATTTTGCAGAGCTGGCCAATGCAGACTTATTGAAAAGACTGCTGAATATAATTGACAATTTCGAGCTTGCATTGAAAAGCGAACAGAATCATGAAGATTTTGTAAAAGGCGTTGAACTGATCTACGCGCAATTAAAAGAACTGCTGACAGCAGAAGGTGTCAAGGAAATAGACACAAAAGGTAAACAGTTCGATCCTTATGTCCACGAAGCAATGATCACTGGAAACGACAATACAAAAAAAGACGGAGAAATACTTGAAGAATTCCAGAGAGGATATTTGCTGAAAAACAATGTTTTGAGGCATAGCAAGGTGAAAGTTAATAAACTATAATTGTTTTACAACAACAAAAATTAGAGAGGCTGATGTTATGATGGAAATTACAAGCAAAACAACAAAAGAGGAATTGATCAAGCAAGGTCATTGTGCAAAACAATGCGGCCACTGCTGCACGCGGTCGAGCGGCATCGTGCTTCCGCATGAAGTCAAGAGGATTGCGAATCATCTCAAGATGAATGAGGAAGAGTTCAAGAACAGGCTTCTTGAACCGCACGAAAGATTCCACACAACACACTACAGGATCAAGCAGAAAAGAAGGCATCCCAACATAAGCGGGGCGTGCACATTTTTAGAACTGACGGGAAAGTGCAAGATACATTATGCAAAGCCGTTGTACTGCAAGATAACAACTTGTCAGGAGCACGGGCACGACGCAGTGATATGGTTTGACCTTCAGCACTTCGTGAATCCTGAAGATCCGCAGTCAATACGGGAATGGGCAGAATACCTTCAGCACGGAAAGACAATCAAAGGCGGGGAACTACACCAGCTTGTTCCGCACAGGCAAAAACTGAAATGGATGCTTGACTACGGCGATCTGCAGGTAACATCCGACGAGATCGCGAAAAGACTCAAGAAAGAGCTAAGGGAAAATGATTGAGATAAGATTGCTGAAGAATGAAGATGAATTAAAGCAACTAATTCCTGTTTTCAAGAAGGCTTTTGCAAAGCACAATATGTTCGAGCAATCAAAAGAAAAAGTTTTCGAATACCTGAAAAAGGCGAAAAAAGAAATCGCACAGGACGATGGAGATGTAATTGTTGCTGTCGATAATGGAAAGATTATCGGCGGATTATTGCTGGTAAAAAGAGAAAAAGGAGAAGACAAGCACAGCGTGTGGAGATTCAGGCATTTTGCAGTGCTTGAAAAATATCATGGAAAAGACATCAGGACTGGCTTGATACAATACGCAGAAAGCCAGTTAAAAGAAAAGATCAAACAAGGCACAATCAAAACAGCAAAGATAGAGCTTCACATTGCTGAAAACGAAAAAGAAACTCCAGAATATTTCAAGAAAAAGAGTTACAAGCTTGAAGGCACATTAGCAAACCATTACAGGTGGGGAGAAAACTGTTATGTAATGGGAAAAAGCATCAAATAAATCACATTCACAATTGAATAATATATTGGGAGGTATGAAAAATGGCAAACACAGGAAAAACTATAGGTATTGATTTAGGCACCACATTCAGTGCGGTTGCTATTATGGAAGCTGGAAAAGCTACTATTATTCCTAATTCTGAAGGGCAGAGAACAACACCGAGTGTTGTCAGCATCAAGGACGGAGAAAGGATAGTAGGACAGATCGCAAAGAACCAGGCGATCACGAATCCTGCGCACACAGTGAGAAGCATCAAGAGGCACATGGGTGACAAGGACTTCAAGGTAGAGATAGACGGAAGAGAATATTCTCCGCAAGAGATCAGCGCGATGATACTGCAGAAAATGAAAGTGGATGCAGAAGCGTATTTAGGACAAAAAATAACGAATGCCGTCATCACTGTCCCTGCTTATTTCAATGACAGCCAGAGACAGGCAACAAAAGATGCAGGAACAATCGCAGGACTGAATGTTTTAAGAATTATAAACGAGCCTACTGCTGCTGCGCTTGCATACGGCCTAGACAAAGGAAAAGAGCACACTATTCTTGTTTTTGACTTTGGTGGCGGAACTTTCGACGTTAGCATACTTGAACTTGGAGACGGCGTATTTGAAGTAAAAGCCACAAACGGAGACAATTTCCTTGGAGGAGATGACATCGACCAAATCCTGATTGACTGGATGGCTGATGATTTCAGGAAAAAATACGGAATCAATCTTAGAGAGGATCCAACTGCTCATCAAAGATTAAGAGAGGCTGCTGAAAAAACAAAAATCGAACTAAGCACAAAGCAAAAAACAACTATCAATGTTCCATACATCACCGCAGATGCCAGCGGTCCGAAACACCTCGAGATGGAACTGACAAGAGCTAAGTTCGAAGAATTGATTGAAGACATCTTAAGAAGACTAGAAGAGCCTACAAAGATCGCATTGAAAGATGCGAAAATAGACAAATTAGACAAGGTAATCTTTGTAGGAGGAAGCACAAGAATACCTTCTGTCCAAAAACTGGTAAAAGAATTGACAAGCCTGGAAGGAGACAAGAGTGTCAATCCTGATGAAGCTGTCGCTCTCGGCGCAGCGATCCAGGCAGGTGTTCTTGGCGGAGAAGTAAAGGATGTCTTGTTGCTTGACGTAACCCCATTAAGCCTTGGTATCGAGACGCTGGGCGGAGTGTTCACTAAATTAATTGAAAAGAACACAACTATTCCGACAAAGAAAAGCCAGATCTTCAGCACTGCTGCTGACAACCAGACAGCAGTCACTATCAGGGTTTTCCAGGGAGAAAGAGCAATGGCAGCAGGCAACAAACTACTCGGACAGTTTGACCTTGTAGGAATACCTCCTGCGCCAAGAGGCGTACCTCAAGTAGAAGTTACCTTTGACATTGACAGCAACGGCATAGTGCATGTCGGCGCGCAGGACAAGGGCACTGGAAAAGAGCAGAGCATCAAGATCACAGGAAGCGGCAACTTGTCTGACCAAGACATAGAGAAGATGAAAAAAGAAGCAGAGAAGTTTGCAGATGAAGACAAGAAACTAAAAGAAAAAGTAGAAGTAGAGAATGAAGCAGACGCAGTGATCAGGCAGGGAAAGAAGACAATCGAAGAATTCGGGGACAAGGTCGACAAGGCATTGAAAGAAAAGATCGAGAATGGATTGAAGGATCTTGAAGAGAAGAGAAGCAAAGGAAATCATGAAGAATTGAAGAAAGCTCTTGAAAAGTTCAATTTGACTCTGCAGGAGATTGGAACCCAGGTATACCAGCAGGCTGCTGAACAGCAGCAGAAAGCAGGGAAAACCAAAAAGAAGACAGGGGAAGAAGAAGTAGTGGATGCAGAGTTCGAAGAAGAGGAAAAATAAGATGGAAGAAACTAAAAAACAAAAACACTTATTAATAAGAGTATTGTTCGATGAGCCAGGCACAAGCTTCAGGATTGACATGCAAAAAACCGGCTTAACCAGCCAGGAAGCAATAGGGATCCTTGAAATCGCCAAAAACCAATTGATGAACGAGATAAAGCAAAATCAGGTTGTCACATCGCGTGAAGAAGACAAGAAATAAAGGGGAAAAGCATGCACATAATCAACCAAGAGCTAGTAGATAGATTTATAGAATTCGTACACAATATTAAACCTTCTGACAAGATTGCCATCTTTTACGACAACGATTCTGACGGAATCTGCTCAGGGGTTTTGATGTTTAAAGCATTGAAACTGCTGGGTTGCACTCCTATCATCTTTGAATGCGCACCGCATGACGAGCCGAAATATTATGAAGAAACCATGAAGCGCATGTCTCAGAAAGGAATAAACAAGGTATTTCTCTTGGATTTGGTTGTAGAGCAAAGACATGAGGTCATGAAGCAGCTTGAGAAATTTGCAGAATTAGTGATCATCGACCATCACCCTTTTGACAAAAATCTTACTTCAAAGAAAACAATATTCATAAAACCGCCATTGTATGTCATAGGTATAAATTCTGCCCGGTACTGCACTTCAAAGCAGGTATTTGACTTGCTGTCACACGTAATTGACATGTCGCAACTCGAATGGCTGGCAGTTATGGGGATTATCGGAGACTACGCATTCGAAAGCTGGCCTGATTTCCTTGAGCATTGCTTCAGGAAGTACGAAATAAAGCAGGAGCCTGATATTTATCAGACGCAGTTCGGAAAAGCTACACGGTATCTGAATTATGTAAGGACGATAGACAATGTTGAAGTGAAGAAAGTGGCTGAAGAACTATTGCAGATAGATGATTTCGGGACTGCATTCAGCATCCTTGCAAAATACCAAAGGATAGAAAAAGTAATCGAAGATTTTATTGATGATTATAAAAAACATACAGAAGAATATCCTGAAAAGGACCTGCTGATTGTGCATGTACAAACTTCATACAAAATTAACAGCAGCGTCGCCACGCAGCTCAGCAGAAGAAGATTTCCCACAAAAACAGTTATCACTTATTATTTCACAGACGGCCACGTCTGGATAAGCGGAAGAAGACAAGACGGGAAAAAAGACATGGGAGACCTACTGAAGAAATGTACAAAAGGAATGACAGACTCAAATGCAGGAGGACATGTTCCTGCTGCGGGCTGCAGTATCAGGAAAGAAGACTGGCCTGTGTTCAAGGAACGGTTGATAAAGTATTCTGAAAGATAAAAATGGCAAAGAAAGATTATTATGAAATTCTTGGAGTGCCAAAAGACTCTACTAAAGAGGATATCAAGAAGGCTTACAAGAAGCTCGCAAAACAATATCATCCAGATGTAAACAAAAGTCCCGACGCAGAACAAAAGTTCAAGGAAATAAACGAGGCTGCTTCTGTTCTTGCAGACGAAAAGAAAAGAGAGCAGTATGACAGGTTCGGGACAGCAGAAGGAATAGGAGGATTTGATTTCAGCGGCTTTGATTTCGGCGGAGGCTTCGGAGGAATTAATTTTGACGATATCTTCGAGATGTTCACAGGAGGGTTCAACCCGTTCGGAAGGCGAACCCGAAAAGGCGGACCCGTACGGGGGAATGATCTTGCTTATGACATGGAAATCTCATTAGAAGAAGCTGCTTTTGGAACTGAAAAGGAAATAGTTATACCAACTTTGATTGCGTGCGAGAAATGCAACGGCACTGGCGCAGAGGATCCTGATGACATTGAAAAATGCCACGACTGCGACGGTTCTGGCTATGTGCAAAAAAGCAGCAGGACTCCTTTTGGTATTTTCGCGACAACTTCCACCTGCAGGACCTGCGGAGGAACAGGAAAATACATCAAAAGCTTGTGCAATTTCTGTGACGGCGAAGGCAGGATCACTAAGAACAATAAAATAAAAGTCGATGTTCCTGCAGGGGTCCACAGCGGAACAAGACTGAGATTGGCAGGAAAAGGGGAAGCAGGATTAAAAGGTGGAAGATCGGGAGATCTTTATTTGATCCTGCATGTCAAGGAGCACCAGATATTTGAAAGAAGAAACAATGACATCTATGTGAGCGTGCCAATCAGTTTTGCGCAGGCAGCTCTTGGAAGCGAGATCGAAGTTCCCACGCTAAAGGCGAAAGCGAAACTGAAGATTCCTGCTGGAACACAGACAGGCACCTTGTTTAAGCTGAAAGGAAAAGGCGTGCCCAATCTCAGAGGCTATGGATCGGGTGACCAGATGGTCAGGGTAGTTGTAGAAGTGCCTGAAAAGCTGAATGCAAAGCAGAAAAAGCTGCTGAAAGAGTTCGATTCCAGCTTGGGTAAGAAGAAATTCAAGCTATTTAAATAGGGCATTCTATATAGGCATTTATAAATAAACCTACATAAGCTTTATAAATGAACTTCTGAAAGGTCATCACCAGTTGAGGACTAAAATGACCGATAGAGGCAGAACTAAGAAGAGCTATGGACTTACCAGACTTATCCCTGAAGGATGGCGGGATGTACCACCTGATTCCAGCGTAGAGGATACTCAAGATACTGCAGCAGAAGTCACCAAGAGAGGAGTGAGCAACAGATTTCTTGCTAAATGCGATCCGGAAATCCAAAAAGAAGGCGGAGTGGAAACAATTGTCAAAGGAGAACAATTGACTTGTTATGAAGTTGGAAAAAAAATCGCAGAAGGCGGACAGGCTGAAACATACAAAGGAAAAAAAGATGAAGACAGAGTAAGCCATGATACATTGTTCCAAGAAGTGAGCCATCTCTTGGCGCAACAAATTGTCGAGGAAGCAAAAACAGGACTTGCAGAATTCGACAAATTCCTAGACAAGGCTGAAAAAGAATTACAGGATAAGGGAAAGAGAGCATTGCGGAAGCTTAGAGACGAACTTCTTGCAAGAAAAGATAAGGAGATGCCTGGCTTGCGTGTTCCGGGAAATGATGTGTGCGTCAGAATTTCTCTTACAGAAGTGAGCGGTGCTGAAAAAGGAAGAATGAGAAGGCAATTGGCAACAATGGGGTTAAGGCACCCAAACATAGTTTACATGATGAATTCCGGAATAATAAAAAACAGAGTTGTTTTTATTACTGAACTTGTGAAAGGCGTTGTACAGCCATACGGATTTTCATTGGACCAATTGTTGGACGGGTTTATCGACGCTGCAAATGGAGTCAAGTTTATGCATGACAACGGCATACTGCACAGGGACATCAAGCCTGACAATATCCTATTCAAAAGACCAAATGGTTCAAAGAATAGGGCAAGGATTATTGATTTCGGACTGATGAAGATTATTGATTTTGAACAGCCAGGCGCAACTTTAACAAATACACTGGAAGGAGGAGGAACAGTTATTTACATGTCGCCTGAGCAAGCGTTCGAACTTAAATCCGCAGACGAGCAGAGCGATATTTATTCTTTAGGCGCAACATTGTATGACATACTTACTTGGGAAAGCCCTAATCCAGTACCGCCTGAGGCAAGATCTGTGCCTACTGCATATCTGGCAAATCTAATTGAAAAATACTATGGAAGAGACGGCACCCTCCCTCTTAGGCCTATGAATGTTGACAGAAGAGTTACATTAAGAGAATTGTTCGGCCTTTCATTGCTGGGAGAATCAAAAGAAGAAAGAAAAAGCAAGAAGTTCAGGGAAATAAAGGAAAGCAATATCGATTATGACGAAGTAAGATTGTGCTCTAAACTAAAACAGTTGTACCTCAGAATAAGGCATCATAGACAGCATCACAATCTGCTGAGAAAGCTAGAATACCTTGAATGCGTCATCGCAGGAATGATGCATCCTGGAACAAATGAAAACCACAAAAAAGGCGAGCATAAAAAAGAATTTAGATACAAAACAATGGACCAGGTGATTGCAGATCTTGATGCTGTCAGAAACAACAGAGAGCCTGAAAAGATATTCAAGATAATCTCAAAGATTCCAAAGTACGGAAAAGCCAGCAGAAAATGCAGGGAGTGCTACATTTCAGAAGTTTTCGCGCAAAAAAGCACTCATGCAAAAAGAAGCATCGGCGACAGGCTGGTTGACACTGCATCCTATGCAACAAAAGCCGCTGCTGCTGTTGTTGCAGGTGCTGTTGCAGGCGGAGTTATAGGCACATTATTAGATAGATACACAAACCTTTACGAACAGGTTGCGCATTTTTTAAATAACTTCTAGTTATTTCCAAGATTTGACTACTTCTAAGTGATTAGAAAATCGAAACATTTATATATTCGCACGTATAAATTCTCTACATATTGGGGGAATTATAGATGGCTGAATTGAGGAAATGCCTTAAATGCGGAGAGATCATACAATCATATTCACCTATGAGAAAATGGTGCTTTGAGTGCCGAAAAAAGATAGGCATAGAGCAAGCACGAGAGCGAAAGATCGCGAAATTGAAGCTGAAAAAATAGGTCCTGAACATGGACATTTGTTTCCTGTCGTGGCTTCTATTCCAGCATTGACAGAAAAACTAAGAACCGTGACAAGAAAAACCGGTTGATTCACTGGTCACTGGACAATAGCTCACAGAGTTTATTAAGAAAATTCTAATTTCTAAATGTATGGGGATTTTGGAGAAGATTCGTTTGCTAGGGCAGGCTGCCAAGTTCGACAATTGCGCCAGTTCTTCCAGCAATAGGAGGGTCGTGACAAGGGACAGGATAGGTGATGCTGCTGCTTGCGGAATCTGTCATAGTTTCGGACCAGATGGAAGATGCATTTCATTGTACAAGACTCTTTTGACAAATGTCTGCACGCACGACTGCAAGTATTGTTCAAACAATCCTGACAACAAGAAAGAAAATCTGAAAGCGACTTTTTCTCCTGAAGAGCTTGCGAAAACTTTCATGTCTTTATATGTGAAGAATTATGTCGAAGGTCTTTTTCTTTCAAGCGGTGTAATGAAGGATGCTGATTACACAACACAGAATATGATAGAGGCTGTCAATCTGATAAGGAACAAGTACAAGTTCAAGGGTTATATCCATTTCAAGGTATTGCCTGGCACGAGCTATGATTTGATAAAACAAGCGAGCGAGTTTAGTGACAGGATGAGCGTGAATCTTGAAGCGCCAAACAAATCAAGACTGTCAGAGATAAGCAGTGTTAAGGATTTCAAAATAGACATCTTAAGAAGACAGAGATGGATAAAAGGAATGATTAACAAAAGAGAACAAGCACTTGTCGCAGGACAGACAACACAAGTTGTTGTCGGTGGAACTGACGCGACTGATATTGAAATCCTTAAGATGATGGACTGGGAATATAAGAACATGAACCTGAAGAGAGGATACTATAGCGCATTCATTCCTGTGCAAGGGACTCCGTTCGAGGGCAAGGCAAGGGCCAGCCTGCACAGAGAGCACAGATTGTTCAATATTGATTTCATGCTCAGAAAATATAATATGAACCTGAAAGAATTCATGCCTGTGATGAGCGAAGGCATGCTGCCCAGGCATGATCCTAAAGTTGCGCTTGCGCAGATGACAATCACAGAGCCTGTTGACGTGAACAAAGCAGATTATGATGAACTTGTTAGAGTCCCAGGCATTGGCCCGCAAAGCGCAACAAGGATAATGATGTATAGAAGAAGGAAAAAACAGATTCTTAGTTACGAAGAGCTGCATAATCTGGGAGTTGTCTTGAAAAGGGCAAAACCATTCATCAAAGTTTGTGGAAAAACGCAGGCAAGCCTGAAGAGGTGGTTCTAGTGCTAATTGACAGGCACAAGGATTTCGATCCTAAAATTTTAGAGGAATTAAGCAAACAGTCAGAAGCAGAAATAAAGTCATTGACAACAAAAGAAGCGCGCCAATACTACAACATGAGAAGGGCTGTCGGCGGCTGCTTGCACAAGGCAAAAGCGTTCACTCGATTCCAGATCAATAAGAAAGGAATTCTTTATGCTGTAATAGATCCAGAGCATAGGATAGAAGATCTGCTGGTTAGATGGTTCTTCTACAGATTTCCGCTTTATACTATCGTAATAGAAAGCAAGAGGGGTTGTTTTGTCTGCGAAAAAGGCAGAGTGTGGAAAGACAAGAGAAAGATGAATGAAGTGATTGCTGATTTTGAACAAAAAAAAGAAAAGGATCCTATCTTGAGCGAATTAAACAACGATGACAAGATATGGAATGAGTTCTATGATTCGCAGTACATTGAAAAAAGAAGAAACCTGAAACTTTTCCTGAAAAACGTGCCAAAGAAATTCCATCATTGGGACGGCATGGATAAAGAAAGGAATTTTCTAGGAAATAAGAGTTTATTAGAATTCTGAAAAAGGCCTAATAAAAAAAGGGCTCAGGCAGAATTTCAGGGGTGTTGGGGGAAGAAAGACTTCCTGAGCCTCTTTTATTAGTATCTTTATAGTAGTGAATAAAAAGACATATTTAAAGCTTTCGGTTTTTACCACCTTGAAGAGGCGAATAATTAGAAATAGCTAAAACCTCTGATTTCCGCAGAATTAGACCTTATATCAGCAGATTCTTCATTTCCTCTGCAATGTCAGAATCAGTCAATTTGTACTTTTTGAGCAGTTCCTCTGCAGTACCAGACTCTGCAAAGCCATGGAGTCCCATCCTTTTGAGCACGGGTTTCGGAGCATAGTCAATCAGCTCTTCGCAAAGAACTTCTGCCACTGCACTGCCCAAACCTCCATTGACCATCGCCTCTTCTACTGTCAGAATAGGTTTAGGGCATTTCAATATAGCTGTCTTGTCTATCGGCTTTATAGTAGACATGTTTAAGACAGTCACTTGTATGTTTTCTTTTGCCAGTTTTTCAGCCGCCATCAATGCATTTGTGAGCATATAGCCGCACGCAATGATGGTGCCTTCTTTCCCATGCCTCATTATCTGCGCTTTTCCAAATTTAAACTGTGTTTTGTAATTTCTTCTACTATGCAACAGAGGGTTGTCATACAAATCAAAGTATTTATTTCTCCCTAACCTCACATAAGCAGGTCCTATGTCTTTTGCACAGAATTGAATTATTTGTCTTGCCTCATTGGGGTCAGCAGGCACGAGAACTTTCATGTTAGCCAAAGTTCTCATTATGCTTATGTCCTCGATCGCATGATGCGAAGCGCCGTCCTCACCGACAGTTATTCCGCAATGTGTTGCGCAAATTTTAACATTAAGATTGCTATAGCAGATAGACTGTCTTATCTGGTCTAGAGCTCTCGTAGATGCAAAAACTCCAAAAGTCGAAGCAAATACTGTTTTTCCGCAGGTTGCAAGTCCTGCTGCAGCACCCATCATGTTTGCTTCTGAAATGCCCGTGTCAAAGAATCTTCTTGGATGTTTTTTTGCAAACAATCTTGTCCTTGTGGATTCTGACAGGTCAGCATCCAATACTACTATATTCTGATCATTAAGTGAAGCCAGTGTCTGGCCGTACGCATCCCGTGTTGCTATCTGCTTTATCATTTTATTCTAATTCCTTTAGTGCAATTACCAATTCCTCGTCGTTCGGCGCTTTGCCGTGCCATTCAACTTTGTTCTCCATAAAAGATATCCCTTTTCCTTTTATTGTCCTAGCGATGATGACTGTAGGCCTATGGTTTTTCCTGTGCTGTGCTGCTTCGAATGCAGCGATTATCTGCTTGTAATCATGACCATCAATCTCAATGACATTCCAGTTGAATGCTTGGAATTTTTCTGCGATTGGCTCTGTGTTCATTATGTCTTTTGTGAACCCGTCTATCTGCAATCCGTTAACATCTACTATCGCAATCAGATTGTCGAGCTTGAAATGCGCAGCAGAAAGCGCAGCTTCCCAGATCTGACCTTCGTCGCATTCTCCATCACCAAGCATCGCATAGATAGTATTTTTCTTTTCATCCAGCATGTAACCAAGAGCCATTCCAATTGCTCCTGAAAAACCCTGGCCAAGACTGCCTGCTGAGAATTCTACACCAGGAGTGTCTACAATGCTAGGGTGCCCTTGCAAATGAGAATTTATTTTCCTGAATGTCAAAAGATCCTTGTGCCTGAAATAACCGCAATCTGCCAAAACCGCATATAATGCAGGACAGGCATGACCTTTTGAAAGAACAAAACGATCTCTGTCAGCCACATTAGGATTCTTCGGGTCGTGCTTCAGAAAACCGTAGTACAGGCAGACAAGAATGTCGATCGCGCTCAGACTTCCGCCAGGATGGCCGCTCTTTGCAGCGTGGCACATAATAAGAATGTCTTTTCTCAGGTCTTTGGCTTTTTTCTGCAGTTTCTTAATATCCTTGGTCAGCCTGAATCTTACCATCTACCACCTCTTTAATTTAATTAGATATACTTGCGGTATATAAACTTTTTCGTTAAGTTTTTATACCACGAACAGTTTGATGGAAAAACATGAAAAAGATAATTTTACTTGCTGTTTTGTTAATGGCGATCGTTAGTCTAACAAGCTGTATGAAAGCTGAAACTGAACAACCGCTTCCAGAAGAACCACAGCAACCGCCTGTTATAGAACAGCCTCCTGGATCACCTAGTTTGAACGACTGCATCTGCACCATGGAATATGCTCCTGTGTGCGGAGTGGACGGAAAGACCTATAGCAACAGGTGCTTTGCAGAATGCGCCAAAGTTGGAATTTTGCGCGACGGCGAATGCTAAGAGAACTCGACAGCAACAACATCCCGGTCTATTCTTTTCGCACTATTCTTTAGTTTCTCTGTAAGATTTCTTTCTGCTTTCATTATCTGGCCCAATCTGTCTATTATCTGCCTGAAGAATCTTATGATGTCGCCTTCTGCCAGGTTTGATTTCTGCAGCAGCTGCTTGAACTCACAGCCATCACTCCATGAACGCACAAGATCGTCAACAAGAGTAAGGTTTTTTTCTTTCAATCTTTTTCTTATCAATTGGTTGCCCATGTCCACCTTGACCCTGGGCGATCTCATCTTTGTATAGAACTTGTCTGCTCTTCTCTCTTCATAAACAATTGCGCCCAATAAAACATTGATGTCTGTCTCTGACAGTTTATTGAATGTGCCGTTGAACAACAGTTCTGCCAGCAGCAATTCATCTGCGTACAATCTTGAAGCGAATCTTCCTTTTGAAGTCAATCTCATTGTTCTTCTATCAATGTAGCCGTTCTTCAGCAATTTCCTCTTCAGATTATTGAAGCTAGCCATTATCCTGAGCTGTCTGTCGCTCTTTTTCTTTAGAACATAATAACCAAAGTTCTGTTTCAGAATGTCCTCTATCTGGAAATCGTCATAATTGTCAACCAGATTCAGCACCATATTAGGGGACAATGAGAACTGGCTCACTATAGGTTCTACGTCTTTTGTTGTAATCGAAATAATTTTAGGGATGTCATCATAGCCTTTGTCAGCCATTGCAAAAACATAGCCTTCCTTGTCAATGCCTCTTCTTCCTGCTCTTCCTGCGATCTGGTAGTATTCCTTGCTGAACAAGTATCTGAATGTCCTTCCGTCATATTTTCTTAGGGACTGCATGCAGACGCTTCGCGCAGGCATGTTGATCCCTACTGCAAAGGTTTCTGTTGCGTACAAAGCAGAAATCAGACCCTTGCTGAAAAGGATCTCGACCAATTCCTTTGCTTTCGGCAGCAGACCTGCATTATGCGTTGCAACACCTCTCAAGAGCATGCTTCTCAGGTTCTGCATGCTTTTCATGCCCCTGAATTTTGCAGGGATTATCCTGTTAAAATGATCGATGATCTCTGCTTTTTGCTCATTGTCAGTGAATTCGAAATCTTTTGCGCACTGCAGGCCGTTCTCCCAGCACTGCTTCCTGCTGAATGTGAAAAAAATAGTGGGTAGAAGATCGTGCTCTTTCAGATATTCCACAAGATAAAGATGATTTGGAGGATTCGGCTCTGGCCTTAACGATCTTCTCTTGATTTTTCTTTTTCTTGCCTGAATCATCCTGTAGTTCTCTTCCATCTCTGTCATCTTTTTCAATTCATTAGCTTTTATGACGCCTGCGTCATTGTCAAAAAGAAAATGCTGCAAAGGCACAGCTCTTGTGCTGCAAGTAACCACATCTACTGAATGGCCCTTGATGTCCCTAATCCACTGCGAAAAAACAACTGCATTCGGAATAGTCGCTGACAAGCAGAGAAAACGCACTGTCTCTGGACTGAAAATTATGCTTTCTTCCCAGACAGTGCCTCTTTCAGGATCGTTCATGAAATGCACTTCGTCAAAAATAACATAGCTCAAGTCAGGCACAATGCTGTGCTCTAATAGCATGTTCCTGTAAACTTCTGTTGTCATTATCAAGACAGGAGCTCTGTCATTGATGACAACGTCGCCTGTTAGAATGCCGATCTTGTCTTCTCCATACTCATGGATAAAGTCCCTGTATTTCTGGTTGCTCAGAGCTTTTATCGGTGCTGTGTAGATCACTCTCTTCTTCTCTTTGATGCTCTTGTCAATTATGTAATCTGCAATCAAAGTCTTTCCTGTCCCTGTCGCTGCACTGACCACAACAGAATGATTTTTTTCAATCGAATGTATCGCATCCTCTTGAAACGGGTCTAATGTAAATTCTTTGTATTTCAATCAATTACCCCCAATTCATATCTTCTTTTTCAATAATTGGTCTATTTCCTTGCCAAGATCCTTCATTTCTGTCTCTAATTTCCCCAGATTCTTGCCCTGCTTCGCAAACTTCCTCATCTTGACTCTTTTCAGCAATCCTAGCTTTGGTTTTTTGGGTTTTACCTTCTTTATTTTCGCTGGTTTTGCTTTCTTTATTGGCTTTATTTTTATTTTCTTTACTTTAACAGGTTTAACCTTCTTGATCTTGACTTTCATTGGCTTTGCTTTCCTTGGCTTTATAATGGTTTCCTTTGCTTTTCCGTATTTTGCCATGAATGTCGCTGCTAATTCTTTTGTTGACAGCTTTGGCTTTGCCTTTATAACTTTCTTAATTGGTTTAATTTTTATCTTCTTTGGCTCAACTGGCTTGGCTGGCTTACTAGGTCTTGCAGGTTTGGCCAAGCTCTCAGGGAACCTCTTGCGGATGAATGATGATGCAAGCTGTCTTGTTGTAACTTTCTCTTTCAATTGATGCAATCTTACTTCGTACAATATCAGCAGCAATATCAATAACAATAACAGAGGTATGAGCCACCATAGGAATTTGAAGTTGAACTCTCTTTGTTCTTCGATTATTTCAGGCACAGGTTCTTCCACAACAGGCAATGCTTCAACTATCTCTGGCTTTTCCTCGACAGTCACATTAACTGGTTTTGCTTTGGTTGGAATCTTTGTAGGAGGTGTTGGAATTTCCTCTACAACAGGCGCTTTTTCATACGAGTAATAGCCTGACCTGCTACCTCCTCCGCCTCCACCGCCTCCGGCCCCTATTGGTGCTGCTGGAGGTGGCGGCGGCACGTACTCAGGCGGCGTCAATAAGATAGGTGTAAATTCTGAAGATGTTTGCGTAGGGCCAGATACAGGGCCTGTAAAGTTAGAGCCTGTAATATTTACAATATTCGTAATAGCGCTATTATTAGTAAGGTTGCTATGGACAAATACTGTAACATTGATGCCTCCGCTAGAGTTAGGAGCAATCGTTCCAAGGTTCCATGTGTTATTGGTAGTTGGATCGCTCGGTGCTGGAACTGCGCTGTAATATGTGACATTTGCGTCGTACGTTTCAATGACAGTCACATTATATGCAGAACCATTGCCAGAATTCAAGTAAAGAATTGTGTAATTCAAATAAGATCCATTGTACGCAAAGGCAACATTGTCATTTTTGACAATAGTAAGGATAGGGTTCAATGTTTCATTCGAAGTGTAGTTTGTGAAATGCGATACATTGTATTTGTAAGTAGTTCCTATATAACTCTGTTCTGTGCAAATGGTTGTTGGGCAGAAGGTAAAGCTGCCGTCATCTTCAAGATCATAGAAAGGATAAGGATCCGTTAGCACAACGCTGTAGAAGGTTAAGTCTGCACTAACATTCAAACCTGGTGCGTTCGCGCTGTCCACAAAGATGTGGTTGTTCGAGAAAGCGATGTCCTGCATAAGATTTGTTCTTGCCTGGTTCAGCAATGCTGTGAAATTTATCTTTCCGTGAGTTGTATTCTCAAAAGCAACGCCTGCCTGGCTGAATCTGTAAGATTGTGCAAATGAATCTACGAAAGTGATGTTTTCAGATAATGAAATGTTAAGATCTTCTGCTGAATTGCTCGTAGATGTAGTTCGTACGATATCTACACCATCAGAATCAATCAAGAATATTCCTTTTCTTCCTGCATTCCTTGCAGTGCAATCTGTTATGTCTACGTTGCTTGAATTGATTAGGTAGAACGCATCTCTTCCACAAGGATCAATTGTGCCATTGGAGATGACTGTTCCAGAGGCATTGCCGAGCTCATAACCATTCCAGCTGGTTGCGCTAGCCAACGAATTATTCAAGAACGTATTGTTGAACGAATCATAAATATCGAATCCATTATACCATATGCTACCTGTTACTCTGTTGTTTGTGAACAAGTTATTATGCGATTTGTCTGCGATCTGCAAGCCGTGGTTCCAGCTGGCGACTACAGTGTTATTGGTTATATTATTGTACATGGAGTGATCAAGGAAATAACCAGCTGAAGTGCTTTGTAGTGCTGTATTGTTTATTATAGTATTGTAGAAGCCATAAAGCAGATAATAATCATAATCATAATTGTTATTTCCTACGTTGTTTCTTACAAGAGTGAAATTCGATCTATTCAAATAAATACCTTCGTTTTCCTGGAACACTGTGTTGTCTAAAACTAAGTTGTTGTTTGATAAAATAATGTGAACGCCGTACAATCCGTCATCCTGCATAGAATTGTCCTGTATGATGTTGTTGTGTGATGTTTCAAGCCTGAATGAATCCAATCCATTATTGTCGCCGCTATTATTTATGAGGGTGTTGTTGCTCGATCCGCCAAAGAGATGGAAGCCAGCAACTCCTGAATTGGATGCATAGTTATAGAACAGCCTGTTGAAGCTTGATGAAGTCAAATTAAATGCATTCATATTTGCGCTGCGGCCAGTATTATTTGACAAATTATTGTAATTACTGTTTGTCAATAGCAAGCAATAGTTGTATCTTCCTGTCGTAAACGTAGCACCAGGATTATGTGTGTTGTTCACTAAAATGTTATAGTTTGAATTTTCAAGCGCTATCAACGCCCGGCCCCTCCAGCTGAATATGCCAGGGCCTATTTGGACCCTCTTACCAGCACCCTTATTGTTGGATAAGTTATTGTAGAAGGAATAATACAGGTATGCACCGTCTCCAGAAGATGCGTTATGTAAGATATTGCTTAAGATAAAACTGCTGTTTGTATAGTTGAATTGTATTCCGTATGTAAAGTTGTAGACATCACAGTTTTTAATCGTGACATTGTCCAAGTATAATGCGGCGATTCCTACGCTGCCTGTTGAATTCATGCCGTTCAATAATCTGTTCGAGCAATCGAGCACAATATCGTCTGCTGTCAGGTTAAAGCAGCTTCCGTTCTGGTGCCTGTTCTCTATCAATGTCAAGCTCCTGTCAAGATTTCCGCAGCCGCGGATTGTTTGGTTTGATGAGTTTACAGGCGCTCCGTTCTTGAAACCATTGCTAGGCGTGACTTCGCATGTCCAGTTGTCACCAATGTGCGTTGCTGACGGACTCAATGAGGAAACGAGCGAGAATGTTCCGTTAGGTATTGCCGTGCTTCCTGCAAGCGAAGGAACTTCAATGCTTCTATTGAACCATTTATAGAATGCAGTTACTGTTGTGTTGTATGGATCGATTATTGTTGCATAGCAATTCAGATTCTCTTCTGTGAAATTGGTATAGTAAGATGAATTCAACCCAACTAGCTGAACTGCAGGATTAGGAGTTGCATTCGCATCCATCGGACCCCAGTCTGTGACATTGCCCACCACATTTCCATAGATGGTGATTCCGTCCACCTGCAGTCCATAAGGATATTCTGCACCTATGTCGCCGAAGCCGTCTGCGTTTCTATCATAAATCTGCCATAGCGCAATATCGCTCCACGCGTTTCCTTCTGCTGTGAATCCTGCAGCTTTTACGCCGTTTGTCGTGTTAAAGCTGTTGCCTACTGCATCTGCGTTCGCGTGCACTGCTACGCTGTTTGTGAAATTATTGAAATATACTGTATTTCTTGTTGATGCGCCTGTTATGTTAATGCCTATGCTGTTTGCCGTAAATGTGTTGTTTGTTATTGTGTTATCGTCAGAATTAGTAACTGTTATTCCTCCAACCTTATTGGCAACAAGCGTATTAAGATGCAATATGTTAAAATATGCCTGGTCGTCTAAAAGAATTCCGTTTCCTGCAGGAGGAGGACCCATCCAGCCTGTGCCAAGATTATTGCTTGCAGAATTGTTTGTTAAATTGTTAAAGGTTGCCTCGTCTAATTGTATGCCGTCCTTGCCGTTAAGCGTCGCGATGTTATCTGCCATTACATTGTAATGCGACTTGAAAAGTTCCATACCGTTATTGTTAGGGTTGTTTGTGGCAGTATTATTATATACAAAACTGTAATTTGAATATTCTAAAATAATTCCTCCTCTGAAATTGTTTTGAGCTGAGTTGCGTTCAATCGTATTGCCCAGAACTGCTGCAGTATGTACGCCATCGCGCACGTTTCCGTCTACAGTGTTGTCGACAGTCCACACACCATCTGATACATTAACCAAGATGCCGTTGTTATTATTGTTATTGGCAGTATTATTGATAATATCGCAATTGTCTGAAAGTTCCAGGTAGATTCCATTGTTATTGCTTATTGCTGTATTATTGATGATATACTCCTGGCCGCTGTTTTCAACATCTATTCCATTGCCTGTGTTTCCTGTTACCCTATTGTTTTCAACGATATTGCCCGTAGTTGGACCGCCTCCGCCCCCTGATACTTCTACAATCATGATGCCGTGGATTAAGTTATTATAGGAACTGGAATTTGTAACATTCGAGAAATCGCTCGTGTTCAGCACAATTCCCGAACCGCTGTTGTCATACACTGTATTATTTTCTAACAGAACTGATTCGCCGTGGAACATCCAAATACCTGCTTCTGAATTGTTGAAAACCTCATTATTCCACACCTTGTGGAAAAGCATGCCGTCTTCATTGGTGGCAAATTCGTCGCCCAAAATGATTCCATATCCAGTATTATTGTAAATCCTATTGTAGGAAATATTGAATCCAATAGAATCGTCGTAGTTCCTAATTCCCGAGCCAGAAATATTGTATATTGTATTATTGAAAATGACTATATCCCTGCCGCCATAACGCTGAAGATCAATACCGAAGTAATCGCAATTGTAAATAGTGTTGTTGTTGGCAGTATTGTTGTCCCACGCTATTTGTATTCCTCTTCCATCTATGTCATAAATCGTATTGAACTCGAGAATATTATGGCCTCCCCGATCTATCCAGATTCCTGCGCCTGCAGGGTTCGAAATCACTGACATGTTATAAATCGTGTTGCTCGAAACGATGTTTCCTTCTGCTGATACTCCAGAGGCTTCACCATAACCCAAATTGATTCCGTAATACAATCTAGGATTTTCTCTGAAACCGTTCTTAATGGTGTTGTTTGATATGGTGTTGCCGTCGCTGTCAACCAGTATTCCAAATGTTGTGGATGTCGATGAAGTGAAATTGACAGTGAAATTGTTTATTGTGTTGTTGTCTATGTAGTTGAAGTTTGAATTAGGATCAAGCTGGATTCCCCTCAGCACGAATTCCAGATAGTTATTCGTAATATTGTTCAGATAGGATTTTGTCAGATTTATTCCTTTGCTGCAGTTCCAAAATTGGTTGTTCCTGATAATGCTTTGGTTAGTCTCATAGAACAACAAACACGTAGTTGCGTTTTCTAGCGTGTTGTTTTCGATGATTGTTCCTACCGCAGGATCGCTGTCAATGTCTTTTACAAAGCCGCCAATATTACAATTGGTGATATTTACATTGCTGGCA
>JAHWHE010000032.1 GCA_019323495.1 Candidatus Woesearchaeota archaeon
AATAGTATTAAGAAAACCTTTGTTTGCTGCTTCTGCACTCAGAAACCCTTCAAAATAATGATCGTGCTGTGGTCCGAACAGATGGCTCCTGTCAACTACCAGAACTTCCTCTGCTTTCTGGCCAGGCAATGTTATCAGCTCTATCTGTTCTTCTGGAATGTCATCTCCTATTAATTCTTCAGAAGTCTGAGCTGTATCAGGCTGGGCTCCTGCTTGGGTCTCTGCATGCTTTTTCTTTTTCTTCTTTCTTGACATAGTTCCCCCTTTATAAGAGAATATTTAGGAATATAAAAACTTAATGCTCTTGCTGTCGGAATTTCTACAGGCACTTCAATTCGCCTGTGATCGTGTCGATTTCCTCTTCAGAAGCAGGCCCTATTGCTCCGCAGGTCATTGTGCCGGGTTCTACAACTGTCTTTCCTGCATCAGTGATGGTCGCAGTAGGCAAGTTCATGTCCTTTGCCATTTGAATATATTTCAGAAGTTCTGTCTTATCAGCAACTTTCAATACGATCTTTCCCATGCCCTCGTTTATCCATTTCCCAACTATGTCCTTGTATTTGGTAGATTTCTGCGCCTTCAATAGCGCTGTGACTGCCGCGTGGCCGCATTGAGCGCCTATCTTTCCTTTGGGCATCTTCAAATCTGTCCTTACCAATATGACTTGCTTGTACATGATAATCATGAAGAAGGATTCGTATAAAAATGTTTCTTATTTCTTTTGATAAATCTCAAATCCCAATAAAACCGCAACAATGAACAGGCACATGAATCCTGCCAAGAACAAATTGTTGATGACTGCAATGAAATTAAAGCCACTGATCCCAGCATGCGCACCCACTTCCAAAAACCCTGCTGCCTCGCCCAGCCCTTCCTGTTCATCGCCGTTTCCTGTCAAAGCATCATAGAGCGCCTTGTAGCCTTTCATTGCAAGCGTTGATTCTTCTTTAAGTATCTCGACTTCAATATTTCTCCAGTTCACCAGACGGCGGACATCCTTGACAATGTCTTTTGATTCAACCAATTGCCTGAAAACTTCCTTTGTTCCGCTGAGCCTCACATCAGGATCGATGGCAGCGCCTTTGACAGCTGTGATGTTATGGTCGTCTATTGTTATAGTGTATGTATCTCTAAAATTCGTTATGAAGAACTCTATCACAGGCAGTTCATCTGTCACAGGAGTGCTGTGCAATTTATATCCGCCCATCTCATTTGTTATATATTCAAGCTGTTCTTCTGTCACTTCAAATTCTTCTGCAGCAGGAATCACTGGTTTTTCTATGACTGGTTTTTCAACAAAAACCGGATTGAATACAAAAAAGTAGAAATAAGCGCCGACAAATATCCCGATTATTATCAATGCAAAAACAATGTATAGGAAATAGCCAAGGAATGTGCTTTTTTCCTTGTACATCTTCTTCTCCCTGATTCGCTCTCTTTCGAGCTGCTTCCTGCTTATCTTAAATTCATCACCCATTTTTGCAATCTGCTGGCTGTTAATCAGCCATTGTCTTCAATAAACTTCTTTATGCCCCTATCATATGTCTTCTCTGCTGCGCGCGAAAACAAGCAGCCAGGCAGTTCCCCATTCTTCCTGTGATATCTTATGCACTCACAGCACTTGCCTTTCCTGGGGCATCCAGGGTATGTACAGCCGCAGTCCTTCTTGTTTTGCGCTTGTTTGCACTCCTTGATCATCATGAAAATATGTTGTATCTCCTAAATTTAAATACTTTGCGCCTTATTTATAAAGAAAACAAAAGATTTAAATAGCAGTATCCCTACAGAGTAACTATCCCTTGTTAGCATATTTACATATCAATAGGGCATTACTCTAATATTGGGGAATTACGGGGGTATTAAAAAAGAGGTGGTAGAAATGGAAAGAGTTAGGACTTCCTTTGGGAAGGTAATATTGCGCAATAAGAGTTCTCTTACATTGCCTAAATGGTTTAACAAGAATGAATTAGATGAAGAAGATTAGAATTCTTTTAGATTTTTGAAATCTTTCTCCATCTTCTTTTTTATTTCAGGAAACCTCATCCCGCTTGCAGGATGATAGGTTAAAAAATATTCTTTATTCTCAACCTTGATCATCTTGCCGTGATGCTCGTCAAGATTTGTGAAAGGGGTGAAAGCTTTCATAGCAACCCGGCCTAATAAAACTATTATTTCAGGCTGCACCAGTTTTATCTGATTTAAAGCGAATGGAAGACAAGTTTTCACTTCATCATCCTTTGGCAGCCTGTTTTCAGGCGTCATGCATTTGACAGTAGAAGTAATGAACGCTTTCTTTCTGTCTATGCCGTTCTTTTCCATTAGCATGTCAAGAAACTTGCCAGCCTGCCCGACAAAAGGCTGGCCTGTAAGGTCTTCTTTTTTGCCAGGCCCCTGGCCGATGAACATGTATTTTGGATCTAACGGGCCTTCACCAGGAACAGCATTGCCTCTTGCCTTTGCCAATCTGCATTTAGTGCATTTCTTGATAATATCCCTTATTTTATTTAATTCATCAATTCTATCCATAAGCATGAATCCTGTTGCCTGACTATTTGCAGCAGTGCTTCCTGATTTCTTTCAGGTGCGTTTTCATGTGCTTGTGCAGTTTATTTGGCACGTGCTTCAGCCAGTTCTCTCCTCGTGCAATCTTCAGGCAAACTTCTGCAGGATGTACTTTCACATTATGCTTCGGCGCATTCACTTTTAGCTTGTGGCCATATTTTGTGAAGCAGTCCTTTGTTCTTTTGTTGCTGCAGAACAATACGGTATTTTTGTCGATTGCTTTTATTATTTTTTTCACGTGCGACGCATACTCCCTGTCATTAGGTATGTCAGGTATCTTGTATATGGAGTATTTCATTTTAGGCACGTCATCAAGAACAGCCTGCATCATCTTTTTGATCTGGTCAAAAGAAAGAGGGTGCTCCCTGTTTTTTTCTCCACAATGACCAACGCCGATAAGCAGTGTGTCGAAACCTTTCTTTTTTATCTGCTTGAACAAGTCAATGTGTCCTTTGGTTATTGGCTGGAACTTGCCAATGACTAGTGCTTTTTTAGCCATCTAAATCACCTCTTTGATTATGAATTATAATGCAATCTAAACAACCCTCATATAAATACTTTATGCCAAAAGCAAGATTTATAAAGCCGTTCTGGTTCTGGAGCGCTATGAAAGAAAAAATCTGGCTCTATGCATTGGAGAACGCTGTCAAGTTCAAGGGAAAAGCAAATACCAATGCTGTTCTCGGAAAGATACTCGGTGAGTTTCCAAAAGCAAGGGAAGACACTGCAAAGACTTTGAAAGAGATAGGGCTGATAATAAAGAAAGTGAATGTCATGCCTTTGGAAGAGCAGAAAAAAGAGCTGGAAAAAAGATCGCCTGGCTTTGAAAAGAAGAAAGAAAAGGAAAAGCAGAAGAGAAAAGAAGAAAGACTGGAGCTTCCCCCGCTGCCAAAGGCTGCAATGGGCAAAGTCATAACAAGGATGTCTCCAGAGCCGAGCAAATACAATCATGTCGGGCATGCAATGACTTTTCTTATAAATTTTCTTTATGCACAGAAATACAAAGGCAAATGCATTCTTCGTTTTGAAGACGCCAATCCTGTGAAAGTGACAAAAGAATTCGTAGACACTGCGCTGGATGACGTCTTGAATTATCTTGAGATCAAGCCAAACAAAATAATCTATGTCACAGATGACATGCAAAAACTATACGATCATGCAGAGCAGATAATAAAAAAGGGGAAGGCTTATACTTGCAATTGCGAAAGAGAGCTGATGCAGGACAAGAGGATGAAAGGAATACCTTGCGACTGCACTAAAAAGTTTCCAGATACTGTACTTGATGAATGGAAAAAGATGATCAATGGAAAATATAAAGAAGGCGAGATGGTTCTCAGGCTCAATATCGACATGAAGCATAAGAATGCAGTTATGAGGGACCCTGTTGTTTTCAGGATAATAAGCACTCCTCACTATAAGCACGGGAAAAAATACTGCTGCTGGCCGTTGTACGATTTCTACAATGCTCTTGAAGAGGAATTCTGCGAAATTACGCACGTGCTTAGAAGCGCTGAATTCGATGTGAGAGTTGAGCTTCAGGATTACATCAGAAAATTATTCGGCTATAAGAATCCGCAGTCCTATCAGTATGGCAGGATCAATGTCAAAGGCGCAACAACACAAGGAAGAGAGATAAGGGAGTTGATAGAGAAAGGCGCAGTTAGCGGCTGGGATGATCCAAGGCTTGTGACGCTTAAAGCCATGAAAAGAAGAGGTTTTGTAAAGGAAACATTTTATGAGCTTGCGATAAGAGTCGGGCTTTCAAAGACGCAGACAAATATAGATTGGACGCTTCTGTCGTCGACAAACAGGAAATATCTCGACAAGAGCTCGAACAGGTACTTCTTTATCGACGATCCTGTAGAGATAGATATAGAGAATGCACCAAAGCTGGACATCGAGCTCGACCTTCATCCTGAATTCAAGAAAGGAGGAAGAAAGTTCAAGACAGGAACAAAATTCTTGATAACAAAAAAGGACTATGAAAACATCATGAAAGCAAAGAAAGGCACGATATTAAGACTGATGGACTGTCTGAATTTCAAGCTGGAAAAGAACAAACTAATTTTCCACTCGCAGCCTTATGAGGATTTCAAGAATGCAGGCGGAAAGATCATCATACACTGGCTTCCTGCCGACAAAAAGAACGCAGAAATAAAAATAAGAACTCCTGAAAACAATTTAATCAAAGGAACTGCAGAATCTGGTGTGAAAAATCTTAAGCAGGGAGACATTGTGCAGTTCGAGCGTTACGGTTTTGCACGCCTGGACAACAAAAAAGAATTAGAATTTATTTTCACTCATGCGTGATTCTCGTCGACAAATCGAAATGTTTATATATTAGCGTTAATTGTTAATAACACAATTTAAGGGGGTGACATCAACATGAGTTTAATAGTAAAAGCAAAAGTCAAGGAATTCGCAAAAGGCATGAATGTTTCTTCAGATTTTACAGAAAAGCTGGATGAAGAAGTCAAGACGCTTATCAAAAAAGCGATTGACAGGGCAAAAGCTAACAAAAGAACAACAGTCATGGGAAAAGACGTATAAATTTTTCCTATTTTTTCTAATTTATCAATAAGGATTAGTAAATTACAAAGAACTAGACTAGCCTGTACTTTCGCACAGGTTCTTTTGGTTTTTTAGTCTTCTTTTTCACAGCTTTAATTTTCTTAGCCTTTGTGGCGGTTTTTTTTGCTGGCTTCACTGCTTTCTTAATTGTCTTCGGCTTCCTTGGCTTCTTGACAGCAGTTTTCTTCTTTCTCATCTCTTTAACTTCTGTGTAAACATCGTCAAGCTTCTTCTCTATCTGCTTGACAGTTCTTTCCTCGCCCGTCTCTTCCTTGTGCAGTTTCTCTAGCGTCTGCCTCATATTCTGCACGCTTTTCCTCAGAGCCTCGATTATCTTGAATTTCTCATCCAATTGGTCAAGCTTTGCCGTATCAAGCCTCTCTTTTTTCAGTATCTTCTTCAGCAGTTGAATTTTTCTTTCGTCATTCTCGCTCAATCTGCTCAGTATGGCTGTGTTGAACTTTTCTTCCTGTTCAAGATCATATTCATAATCAAGTATCCTGCCTATCTTTTTCTCTATAAGCTCGATAGGCCTCGCTTCAACAGGCTTTATTTTTTCGACTTTCTTCAACTCCCTCATGTCCTCTACTGCGCGCAGCTTGTCGATCTTTTTCAAGAATTTCTCCCTGAATTTTTCAGACCTCTCTGTATTTCGTCTCTTCCAATGCCTCAAAACATACTTAAAGAAACGCCTTCGTCTATCAGGATCTTCTCTAATCATGATAACGTTGTTTTTGTCTTCCCCTGCCATCTTAAAACAAATGGAATCTTTTCTTTTTGTGCTCTGGCATTTGCTCGCTGCCAGGCAATGGCGGCGGTGTGAACCGCTCTGTCGTAGGCGGAGTGTATCTTTCAGTCGGCGGTTGCATCATTGGCGGAGGACCCATTCTTGGCGATGCAGGAAATCGTTCATGATGCTCTTCATGGCTTTCGTGCATCTCTGACATCTTCTCCTTTAATTCTTCCTGCGTATCTTTCAGTGAATTCGCAGTTTCTGTCAGCTCTGCCAGTTTTTCTTCCACTATATCGTTTATTGCCACCAACCCTTCTGCAATCTTTTGGTTTTGCTCCTCTATACCAGAAATCCTTTGAAGAATAGGATCAATCTTGGTTTCCACTAGCTCGCTTTCAGTGTCCTCTTCCCTAAGGTCCTGGGAAGCAGAATCAAAGATCTCAATCATTTGCTGCAATTTCTCATTCAGCTCTTCAATTGCCTTAAGCAGGTCTGATGTGTCAGCCTTTCCCCCGTCTTTCAAAGCCTTGACCTCATCCCTAAGTCGTTTTAGTTCGTGACGCGACAGAATTTCGTATTCATCCTCAGCCATAATCTACCACCTTCTTTTTTCAATTAGTCTAATCATAAGTTTATAAATAATTAGGTTCTCTTATATATAAAAGTATCGGTAAGCACAGCGTATAGTATCAAGCGTAGCAATTAAAATAACAGTCATTTAACAAAGACTCGGAAATACAGTCAAGTTTAGAATTTAGCGAAGCACACTAAACGCTTAAAAACATAGGATAAATTTTTATATTTAAGCCTTAATTTCAGCTGAACATGGTTGACATGGAGATTGACAAAAAGAAGATGCCTGAGAAAAAGATCAGGGCAGGGCCGATTGCAGTCGCGATCTGGCGCAACAAAACAGATGACGGCAAGAGATCGTTCTATTCTGTTTCTTTTGAAAAACGGTACATGGACACAAGGACAGAGGTCTGGAAATCCACCACCAGCCTGAACAAGACAGACATACCGCAAGCAATCCTGGCATTGCAGGAAGCATTCAGATATCTTACATTGCACAAGACTCCGCAGGAATTGATTGACGAGGCCTTGATTGATGAAGAATCGTTCTGGGACAATAAAGAGGAACCGGACGCAGAAAGCATAGTGGTCCCTGACGAAGAATACAGCAAATACATCAACGAACCAGACGAGGAAGAGTGCGATGATGAAGAAAAAGAGGAAGAAGAATGAGCTTCAAGGTCTGCCAGTGCCCTAAATGCGGAAATCTGCAGGCAACCCAGTCTGAAACAACCTTCAAGTGCTTCAGGTGCAATAAAAGCACGACAATAAACCCGAAAAGCAAGCTCGGACCAGGGCTAAAGATACTAAAGACTTTTTCTGACGGCAAGCAAGCTGCAGACTTCATCATAGAATTCACCAAGCTGAAATACCAAAAAAAAGAATAATAAAAAACAAAGCTAAATTTTCTTTAAGGCACAATCAATTGCTTTTGCGCGCTCGCTTCTGTCCCTGCCAGCAGATCCATTGCGATTATCTTGACAGTGTATGTTCCTGAAGCCAATGCACCCAATGGGAAAGTGCTGCTGTCCATTGATTTTCCTTCCGTCTTGATAACTGAACCAAAGAATTCTCTCTTTGCTTGAGTTTCCACGATCTCAACCGAAACCTTTGGCTGTATCTCTCCGTTAGGGTTAGAGAAATCCCCTATCTTCTTCACATACAAGAATAAAGGAGTATCTGCGGATATCACATCCATCTGCACCTTGTTGTCTTCTCCGATAGATGCAAAGCCAAGCTCTTCGATTGTCAGTTTTGCGACAATACTAGGCTTCTTTGGCGCGCACGCAAACATACCTATGCACAATGCGAGCAATACCAACACCATTAAAAATTTCTTCATGTACATCCCTCCAAAAATTAAAAATAAAAATAAAAAATTAAATCAAGGCTGCTGTGATTCCTGGAGCTGCTGCACCTATGATGAGTCCAAGTATCAGACCGATTATTGCGCCGATGATGATGTCTGCCACAATCAGCAGTATCCACGCAATTGCGCTTCTTCCCCAGCTTTCCTTGTAAAAGTATCTTATCAACAGCAACAAGATCACTAAGTTAACTATCATGAAGACAAGATTTAGTGCGATCGCTGCTGCAAGCGCTCCTATGAAAGTCGGAATCAATCCAAGCACAAAGCCAATGATTCCTCCGATAAGAGCTACAAGGAATGCAGTTTTCATGCCCTGGTCCTTGAATTTAAGCCAGCGGGAAAAACCCCACAGGATCAAGCCGTTTATTATGATGAAAGCTATTGTTGATCCTAGCATCACAAGGATGCCGCCTGTAACTAAGCTAACCATTTTTCAACCTCCTTATTTGTAAGCAATGTTATATGCAAATTTGTGCACAAATGGCACTTTGAACTTTTCTCCCTTATACGCCTTGACAGCATACACTATTGCCATTATGATGTAGATCAGCCACACAATTGGCAATAACAGGAACATGAATCCCAGTATTCCGAATGTTGCTACTGTCAGTATCGTGAATACTATCCATAATACAATCCAGATAACAATGAATGCTATCCCGAAGAACAATGCCTGGAATGCATGGTACTTGACATCCTTGTCTTTTTTCTCGACAATTGCCATGATAAGCGCAATTATCCAGATAGGATATCCCAAAGCGACTAAAATTTTTTGTGTTTCGTCCATTTAATTTTCACCCCTCTTCAATATGCTTTTGCTTCTTTGTAAGCTAAAATCGTTGATATGATAACAACTATTACATTGATTACCACGATTATCGGCAGCACAACTATCACACCCATCCCGAATGTCGCAGCTGCAACATAAATCAAAATTATGAACTCGATGAATATCAATACCCAGTATCCTAGAAGAAAGAATACTCCTCTGCCAATTCTACCTGTGTAGAAATGACCTATGCCGAGAACGCCGACAAACAATCCCAGCAGCAGTTCAAGCAGAACAGCAGCTACAGGACTTTTTCTCACGCCGACTCGTGCAGGCTTTGCAGCAGGCACGGGTTTTGCAGCTGGTTTCATGGCCGCCTTTCTTTTCACAGGTTTGGCAGCCTTCTTTTTAGAAGTTTTCTTGACTGTCCTTTTAGTTTTTCTTTTAGCCATTATAAAATCACCTATCCCCCAATGTTAGCTCGAATTAACAACTATAGGTATATAAATCTTTCTGTTCAAGCAGAAAGCCCGAGATTTTCTAGAATTATGTCTGGATTGAATTCCTGCAGGTCTTCATACCTTTGCCCGACACCAAAGTATAAGATGGGTTTGCTCGTCACATAAGAAATAGAAATCGCACCCCCTCCTTTATCATCGACATCTGCTTTTGACAATATGATTCCATCTATCCCCACATGCTCATTGAATTCTTTTGCCTGCTCGACAGCATCGTTGCCTGTCAAAGAGTCTCCTACAAATATCTTCAGGTCTGGCTTGCTTACTCTTATGACTTTATGAAGTTCATCCATCAGGTTAACATTGCTGTGCTGTCTTCCTGCAGTGTCTATCAATACGACATCTATCTTTTTTGCTTTTGCATGCGCAACCGCGTCAAAGCAGACAGCAGCTGCATCGCTCCCGTATTCCTGCTTTATTAATTTGATTCCAAGATTGTTTGCATGCTCTTCCAACTGCTCTATCGCAGCCACCCTGAAGGTGTCAGCTGCTGCAATCACGCAGCTCAATCCTTCACTCTGAAGTTTTTTCGCGACTTTTGCAAGAGAAGTTGTCTTTCCGACTCCGTTGATGCCTACAAACACAATGACAAAAGGCTTTTCTTTCTTCTGCCTTATCATCTGGACCAAGTCAATCTTCTCAACATCGAACAAATCATTGATGCTCTCTCTCAAAGTATCTTTTATTATTTTCTCAATTCCAAGCCTGCTTATCTTTTCCTCACACAATTCTTTTTTCAGGTCTTCCTTTATTTTATCTATAACCTCTACAGCAACATTATTCTCCATCAAGACGATCTCCAGGTTCCAGAACAGTTCATTGAACTTTTCTTCTGATAATTGTGTTTTAACGACGCTCTCTTTTATGCGCCTGAAAAAGCCTTTCTTTTCCTTGACAGGCAGCGGCTCTTCTTTTACTTTTGTTTCTTCCTTGAATTCTACAACTTCTTTCTTTATCTCTTCCCTGTATTCTTTTTTCGGCTTCTCTATGGTCTCTTCTTTTTTAATTTCTTTCCTAGGCTCTATTCTTTTTTCTTCCAGCTTTTCTTTTTTTGCTTCTGGCCTTTTTATTTCAGGCTTCTTTATCTTTTCCTCAACTTTCTTCTCTATTATTTCTTCTTTTACCTCTATCCTTTCCTCGACTTTTTCTTCCGGCTTTTTTATCTTGACTTCTTCCTTGATAGGCTCTTCTATTCTCTCTTCTGTTTTCTCTTCTACTTCTTTCTCAACTTTCTTAGAAAAAACACCTACAGCGTCCTTTAATTTCTTTTTTAAAAAGCCGAACATTTTATTCCATCATCAATTGCATTGTCTGCACTTGCGCGCTCATGCTCTCGAACTGTTTTGCAAGCTGTTCCCTTACCTTCATTATCTCTACTCTCTGGTCTGTCACTAATTTCTTTGTCTCTTCTATTGTTTTCTCGACAGCAGTGCCCGCACCAATGTTCAGAACAACTTTCCTGTTCTCGTCAAGTTTGGTCTTCAGGAATATGCCTGATGCAAGCGGCGCAAGCATCTCGCTGCCTTTTTCAGCATTAGGAATCTCGTCAAGAGCAGCTTCAGTATGGATGAGCTCCTCGACCTGCGCGTCTATGTGCTGGATCTGCTGCTGCAATTGCTTCAGCTGCTGCCCCATTAATTGTAATTCTAAGTATGCTTGCCTGAGTTCCTGTTCTTTTTCTTCGTTTGATTTTTCCTTTTGCTTCTTAGCCATAGTATTTCTCACTCCTTGGTTTTTATCGCATCCTCGAACAAAAGTATCTCATCGCCGCGCACATTGCTCGAGATCACATAACCTTTGTTGTTCGCAAAAACACCGCTTCTTATGTACGGGCTGCCTCCGATTGTTCCCGGCACCAATTCTATGTTCAACATCTTCTGCAGTTCTGCCAGCTGTTTCTTGCTTATGTCTTCGTGGATAAAACCGCCTTTCGAATTCACAACAGCAAGGCTTCCTACATTTCCCACGCCGCATAATTCGCCTGGGACGACCCTTACTTTCAGCGCCTGTCTTATCTGCTTTTTCACGACTGCTGAATATTCAGGATTCACAAGTGCGCCATGATCGTTCGCCAGTATGTTGTTGCCAAGGCAGTTCAAGTCTGTCTTGAGCACCTTGAAATCAAACTCATACTGTTTGCTGAATTCCTGCAAGTCCTCGAACTCTTCATGGAATATGTAGCTTGGGACAAGGACACAGTTATTGTTTCCGACCATGAATACTCCGATAAGGTCTGTACCAGCTATCGACAGGTTCTCAACAGGCACCTGCAGAGCCTCTTCTATCTTACTGAAGAACCTCTTTTTTACATTGTTCCCGACAAAGCAAATCTTGTCATTGCAGTATCCGAACAAGCCAACATTTGATAAGTTGTCGAAACTTAGTTTGAAAACACCCATATCGACGACAGAGATGGCTATAGTTTATAAAGGTTTTGGGAATAAAAATAAAAGAGAAAAAATAATTAAAAAAATCTAATCAAATGTTTGATGCGTGACGTCCTCCTTTGTCAGGCTTGAGGATATCATCTCAAATGACCACATCTTTGGCTCTTTCGCATCGATGTCTTTGATGACCTGCGCTGCAACACCATAATAGCTGTACAAGTTCATCCTGTTTGTTTTGCTGTCTTCCTTGTATTCCACTACAACAGTGTGCCTGTTGAACATTGTTTCTGTGCCTATGTTGTCTGCACAACCCAGCGTCAATATCCAGTCTTTCGGCGTCAGTTCATAATAGTCATTGTATTCTACATCGAACGGCTTGTTCAGGTCGTCGCATCTCACCCTGTCTTCACAGTAAGCAATTGCTTCCTTTGAGTCTGTATCTAGGTATATTGTATTAAAGTATTCCCCTCTGACAAACTTAGATGCTTCTGGAAGAACTATCTTCATCTTGTTGTCCTTGACAAACACTTCATATTCATCTCTGAAATATGGAGGCTTTCTCATCAAGTAACGCATTTCCTTTGTGCTCTTTGCCTTGTCAACAAGCATCTGCACGTCCGGATCCAGGCAACCTCCTGTTTCTACTACGCTGCTTCCTGTGACAGTGTCCATTCCAGCTTCTTCAACTGGTTCTGGCTCTTCTTGTATCTCAACCGGCTCTGTCTCTACTGGCGCAGGTGCAGGCGGTGGTGTAGGAAGTTCGACAACCATCTCTTCTTCAGTCTCAACACCTTCGTCTTCTACTGTTGTCAGTTCTGTTTTTGCGCCGCAAGCTGCAATAAATAGACTTGCAACCATCAACAAAACTATTGCTAATGCTGCTTTCTTCATATTAGTACACCTCCAAGCGTGACATCCTTTTCAGGACACGTTGTTTTAAAGATCTCGAATGAATAGAATTTTCCTCCTGCCTCTACTTTTGCAGGCAGTTTGTAAAAATCATATACCTGCATCTTCACCGCCCCGTATTCAAGATTGTACACATTTCTGCTCATGAATTTTGTAGTGCCTGTGAATTTTGCATTGTTCGGCACCTGCTGCGCCCAGAACATAGGCGTCTTGAAATTCAGGAAACGGTCAAATTTGATATCAAATGGCTGGTTGAAATTCATGCTGCACTTGATTCCGTCTGCGCATACTGCTTTTGCAGTTTTTGCACTGAAATCAACAAAGATCTGCGTATAAGATTCCTTTTCATCTCCTCTCAAGCTCGAATACTTGAGCCTCATCTTGCTTCCTCTGATAAAGACTTCAGAATCTCCGAAATCTCCGCCCATCTCCCTGTAGAAATAATTGATGTCGTCTGTTGATTTTCCTGCTTTTTGTATTGCAAGTATCTCAGGATCAACACCTTCTGGAACAGGTTCTTCTATTGTTACAGGTTCTTCTGCAACAGGCTCTTCATATTCAACCACTTCTTTTTCTTCTGGCTCAAACTCTATGTTTATCTCTTCTGCCTCTTGTTCTAGCTCCTGCATCTCTTCTATCTCTTCTAAACCCTGTTCAATCTGCTGTTCTTCTGCAGCGATCTGTTCTTCTGTAACAGGCTTCAATTCATAAGAAGTACAGCTAGAAATAAGCAGTATGCCTATAAGCATCATGCACGTGATTGCCGAATATATAATACCCCTCATTATCTGGACTTTAAATAGCCGGATTATATAAAAGTTTCCCTTAAAAACCCGTGAATTTCAAGTAGGCTAAAATAAAAGAATAAAAAGAATAAGTTTGTTTACTTTTTCTTCTTTTTGGCAGCTCCGCCGCCACCCATAATCCTGCACATGGTTGTTCCGCACTTAGGGCACTGCCCTTTCATTGCTTTTCTTCCATTCTTAAGAGTTACTTCTTTCTCACTTTTCATGACTTGTTTCTTCTTGCATTTTACGCAATATGCTTCTACCATTATTTATCCCTCCTTTGGTTAGTATGACGAATATCACACTTTTTCGTATGTAGAAGCTTCATTAGTTTAAAAACGTTTTGATTTTTGATATTAAATCTAACAGAAATCGGGTTACTACTCTTTAATCGGTAAACTGTCTGTGCTAGGTTTTTTTCTTCTGGTCTTTGACCATTCTTCAAAGTCAACAAACTTGGTTTTTCCGCTGCCGTTTCCATTCTGAGCTGGCTGTCCATTGAATCTGTCACAGCCTGTGCTTATTTTTCTTCCATTCTTTCTTGCAAACTCCCTTCTTTCAGGACCAAGTTTTCTGCCCCTGTGCTCTGCATAAAGATGGTACATCTGGTCGTATAACTCTCGAAGAGACAGCCTCTTCCTATAGTCAAGCTGTGTTGCCTGTATGACTATATTCTTTAGGTTTTTCGCAAGCACAGTGTCTTCTGGAATTCTGTCGTAATCAAAAGGAGAAACTCCTCCTGCAAACTGTGTGAACATCATTTCAAGTTGTTTTACAGGTTCTATTTCATTGACTATCGCTCTTCCGATTGCACCAGATTTATCTGTAATGTGCTCGAATGGCCTCAAGCCGGTCATCAATTCATAGACAGTTGCGCAGATCGCATAAGCTTCGCTTTTTTCACTAGGAGCTCTTGCTACGAAAGAAGCCCTGTCGTCTGTTTCACTTATGTCCATTCCGCCAAAAAGTGCTATCAATTCAGGCGCAGTGTATATTGGTGAGCTCAATCCTACTTCTGTCAATATCCTGTTTACTGCCTTAATCTTTGCATCATTGTCTTTATCCTTGACTGCTTTTTCCAAGGGATCAAATATCTCCTTTTTCCTTGCGCTTCCCAAGTCAAGGATTATAGGCTGACCGTCTGTCCTGATTATCAGATTTCCTGGCTTGAAATCATTGTATAGGAAACCCTGCTTGTTCAAGAACATCAGAGCGCTTGCACTGCCTGCTAAATAGTCAAGTATCAATTCTGGGCTGTAGTGCCCCTTCTGCTTTGCTCTTGAAGAAGGTTCAACAAATTCCATTATGATTGCTGGAACCACGAACTTGTCAAGTTTTGATTCATTTGTTAATTCATCCAAGCTCCTTGGCATCAGCGGGCTTGATACATAGCCTGCCATTTTTACAATATTGCTATCTTCATTTCCAAGCGTTTTGAAGACTTCTATCTCGTTATTCATTTCAACTGCTCTTTTTACAAGAGTAGATGGATCAAACTTCTGAGTGTTATGGTTATATCCATTAGGCAGTTTAACTACAAATTTCAAGTCTTCTGGAAGTACATTATCTTCATATCCTATTTCAGATGGCCTTACTCCTTGCGCCAGTTTTGCAGTATAAGCAACACCCTGTGTGCCTGCTGCAAGTTCTTCTTCTATCTCAAAAATGCCGAATCTTGTGCCTTTTTTGACAAAATCAGAATATCCTCCTCTTAAAATGATTTGATCAAGATTGAAAGGAACTTGGACATACTCCTCTCTATATCCTTCTTTAACAGGCACTGTTAATTCACAAACTCTGTACATGGGAGTATTTGCCATTTTCTCTATTGTATCATCTTCAAAGCCAACTCCCCTTAGAATCTCGATCTCACTTCTCTATGCCTTGCCCAACATTCATAAGGGCGCACAGGTATATAAATCTTCTGTACGTCTTTATATAGGCATTTTGAGCTAAAGAGGCGAAAAAGCCCCAAATTTGGCTTTTATATGGATTTTACTAGAAATATAGGCCCGGTAGTATATAAAGCTTACGGCTATTTGTCACTTGTTGGAGACAACTATCCCTTTGCAGCAATAAAATAATACATTATCTGCGGACTGTCTACATAGCAGAAAAGCCTGTTGCCGAACCTGACAAAGTCTCTTGTCTGTAAAGGACGGGGCTCACCTGGCTTCAAAGGCTCTATTCTAAGAAGCTCTTCCTTGTCTAGCGAAATGTCTGGCTTAAGGATGTAAGTCTTGTTCTTGCTATTGTTGTCAACCAAAAAGAACTGTACAGGCTGACCGTCTGTCTCAACCCTTACGATTCTTGCATGAAGACCAGAAACAACAGGATCTGGAATTATGATGTCATTAAGGTCATCCCTTCCTATCGTGACATGGGGGTCTTTGTTGGCAGGTTGATCTACTTTTGTTCCAGACATTACATAGCTCCGCCATATCCTCTTTTTTACAGGATAGATATCAGACTCAAGAAAAACAGCGCCTGCATTGGATTTCTTATGGACAGGATTTGGATCAGTAGGTGTCATGAATTCAGGGGTTATGTCCTTGTGAGGTTTGCTTGGATTAATGATTTCTACTAAAAAAGGAATGCCTTCGAAAGCCTTGAAGAATTTTTCCTGTCTTCCGAAATAGATCTGCCTGTATTCTTTCAAGGTCTTCAGATCCAGCGGATTTTCTCCTGTATCTCTGCCTGCCATCTTGAGATGAAACTAATAAAGAATTTATAAAACTTATTATAGCAAGCTTAATAAAGAAAATAACTTAACAAGAAAAAAATGAAATACATTATCGAGCATTTAGACGAGGAATTGAGTCAGTGGAGCATGTGGGAGTACGAGCAGATTTCTAAAACAGTCGGTAAAGGCAGCTTGATTTTCACAAACATCAAAGATGAAAAAGAAAATAATGAAAAACAAAAAGAAAATCTAGAAAAACTTAAAAAATTAGGGACTGTAAAGCAAGAGCAAGTAAACGAACTGAAAATCGATATGAAAAAAGCATGCTTGCTCGATCCTTCTGCAGGAAAAACGCTTTGTCCAGAAGATGCAGATACATTTGATTTTCTTATTTTCGGAGGCATTTTAGGAGATAATCCTCCGCAGGGAAGAACAGAGAAATTGCTTTCACCGAGGCTGAAAGGAATAGAGAAAAGAAACCTTGGAGAGATGCAGATGAGCACAGACAATGCAGTGAAGACAGCAAAGATGATTGTCGAGGATAAAATCCCATTCGAAAAGATAAAGTTCATCGATGAATACGAACTGGAAATCACAGAAAAAGAGTCAGTCGTTCTTCCTTATCGTTATGTTTTCGACGACGGGAAACCCTTCATGCACAAGAAATTATTAGAATATCTCAAAGAGCATCCTTTTGATTAGAATAAATTTATATACTATTATTGCTTGACAGCCCCTTATGGAAAAAAAGAGCGTGACATTCATTCTTGCCGGAGTTCTTGTTGTATTCATTCTGCTCAACCTTGTTTTTTTGTACGAGGAAAAAGTTACAGGCGAGGCATTAAAACCAATAAGAATGCCGAAGCTTCCTGTAGAAGACTCTCGCGAAAAGGTCCCTCAAAAGATCATAGAAACAAAAACCAGAGAAGCTGTTTGCGGCGGCTGTTTCTGGAAAAGCAAGATGTATTTGCAAGAAGGAGGAATGACTTATACTTTCACTCCTAATGATGTTGAATTCAGAAAAATGTTCTTTGGCAAGGAGGATGGAAAGATATTCGAACTTATCAAATCCCCAGAATCAAGATGCTTTAAGGAGGGCACAGAACTGTATGCGTACAAATACAAAGGATTTATGAAATCTGGTTTAAAGTGCAAAGATGGATATTGGCAGTTTATCGAACCTTTGAAAAGCGCTTGCCCTGACAATGGCTGCATATGGGAAGAGAAAGGAATGATGTTCCACATATCAGAACCAACACCAAAATATTTGAACTTCCATCCGTCTTTGGTTGGTTCATACGATCTTTTTGACATAGCAGATCTAGAACTCATTGACATTCCGGAATTTTATGATAAAAAACCAATATGTGTTAAAGGAGGAACAATAGAACAGCATTCAGAATCCGCAGGAATCTGCACTCGCACGTATAAAGGAGAATCACTTCCTGCTCAAGCTGGCCTACTCTGTGTAAATGGGAGATGGTGGCTCTCAGGCGGCATGTGCCCATTAGCTGTATCAAGTGGACCACCGCCACTTCCTGATTAATTAAAGAGGTGAAACAAATGGATATTCGTTTTGCAATTATCGCAGTCATTGTGATTGTCGGCATGCTGATGCTAAGTCTTACGGGATCTGAGTATACAGGCAAAGGCGTTGCTCTCAAGATATCTCCAGAGATTATGAAGAAACTTACTGAAGAAAAAAAGATTCAGGAGATCCCTCCTGAGGTGCTAAAGAAAGTTGCCAAGAAAGTCGAAACACAAGAGCCGTCGAAAGACTATGCTTGCTATGACTCTGAATTCTTATGCAAAATCGCGACAAATGAAATGTCTTATGATAAAAACCTCGGAGGTTTTAGTGTGGGTTTGAGCATTTTTGACTGCGCACTCATCAAAGAGATCACAGATCTAAGAAAAGAGCTCAACAAACCAACAGACACCTCAAGCCTAAACATGTTTACAAATCTGTGCAAAGGGCACGGCTGGTAGTTTTAAAATAGAAGGTTAAATTTAAATAAGAGGTTTACCAAATCAATCTAAAATGACAAACCAAAATAC
>JAHWHE010000033.1 GCA_019323495.1 Candidatus Woesearchaeota archaeon
TGAAATTCCAGGCCTTTGGCAAGTCCCTAGAAGAGGCTTTTGCAAACGCAGCTATAGCTATGTTTGATTTCATTACAAAGACAGAATCGATAGAGCCGAAGATAGAAGAAAAGATAGAAATACAAAGCGAAGACAACAAATCCTTGTTATATGATTTTTTAGAGCAATTCTTATTTTTAATAGACACAAAACAGTTCCTTTTGCACGAGATAAAAGAGATAAAGATAAAAAGGATAGACTCGAACAAGATGAAATTGACAGCAACAGCAGCAGGAGACACTGTAGACCACAAATACAAGATAGGAGGAGACATAAAAGCGGTCACCTATAATGACATGTTTATCAAAAAACAAGATGATCACTACATTGTCCAGGTCTTGATGGACATTTGAGGTTAAAATGAGCAATGATGTTGTGAAAAAATACAATATAAAGAAGGTTGAAAATTGCATATATGAAATTCCTAAAACAGGAAATATGAGAGTAAGAGCACTATTATTTTTGTCAGAAACCTTGCTGAAACAAGTAGAAGACGGCGCAATGAGTCAGGCAAAGAATGTGGCAACTCTCCCAGGAATACAAAAAGCATCGATCGCAATGCCTGACATGCACGAAGGCTATGGCTTTCCAATAGGCGGTGTTGCTGCGATGGACGCAGAAACAGGCGTCATCAGTCCAGGAGGGATTGGTTATGACATCAATTGCGGAGTCAGGATGCTGGCAACACCTTTGACAAAAGATGACGTGCTGCCGAAAGCAAGAGAGATAGTAGAATCCTTGTTTCGCCACGTTCCTTGCGGTGTTGGAAGCAAGAGCGAGATAAAATTGAATCCTGCTGAATTGAATAATGTTCTGAACACAGGTGCGAAATGGGCGGTCGAGCACGGTTATGGCTTCGAAGAGGACCTTGACCACTGCGAATCAAACGGTTGCCTGCCTGATGCAAACGCAGACTATGTCAGCAGCAGGGCAAAGGAAAGAGGAAAGAATCAACTAGATACTTTAGGTGCAGGAAACCATTTCCTTGAAGTGCAGTACGTTGACAAGATTTTCGACAAAGAAGTTGCAAAAGGCTTTGGCATTGAAAAAGAAGGACAGGTCACTGTCATGATACACTGCGGAAGCAGGGGTCTTGGACATCAGGTCTGCAGTGATTTTATAAGAGAGATGGAGAAAACGCATCCAGAACTTTTGCAGCAATTGCCTGACAGGGAACTGATATACGCTCCTTTAGGCAGCGATCTTGCAAAAAGATATTTCGGCGCGATGTGCGCAGCTGCAAACTATGCCTGGTGCAACAGACACATTATTGCTCACAGAGTTAGAGCTGCTTTCAAGGATGTTTTCAATCTGAAGCCAGAACAGTTAAAAACTGTCTACGTTGTCGCTCATAACATCGCTAAAAAAGAAGAACACACTATCGACGGTAAAAAGAAAAAAGTCATGATGCACAGGAAAGGTGCGACAAGAGCATTTCCAGCAGGACATCCAGAGATACCAAAGGCTTACAGGGAAATAGGACAGCCTGTTATTCTTCCAGGGACAATGGGCACTGCAAGCTACATCCTTGTGGGAACGCAGAAAGGCATGGAGCTGGCTTTCGGCAGCACTGCGCACGGAGCAGGAAGAGCGATGTCCAGGCACGGCGCAATAAAGCAGTTCAGGGGAGAGACAATCAAGCAGGAGCTGGAAGCTCATAATATCATTGTAAAAAGCGCGTCCTGGAAAGGAATTGCAGAAGAAGCGCCAAAAGCATACAAAGACGTAGATGAAGTCATCAAAGCGACAGAAGGTGCAGGCATCTGCAAGATAGTCGCAAGAGTCAGGCCGATAAGTGTTGTCAAAGGTTAAAGAGGTGCAAGATGAAAGTTTCAGTCAGTATCTTAAGTGCGGATTTCAGCAACCTGAAGAGTTTCATAGATAAAATCCCTAATGCAGACTATCTCCACATGGATGTGATGGACGGCCATTTTGTTCCAAACATTAGTTTTGGTTTTCCTGTAATAAAGGCGTTAAAAAAAATCTGGGACAAGCAGATAGACACGCATCTGATGATATCGAATCCTTCGCAGTACATTCGTCAGTTCGCAGAATACAGCGACATAATCACTGTTTCTTATGAATGCATCAAGTTCAAAGAAAACATAAGTAAATTAATAGACACAATACACAAGGAAGGCTGCAACGCAGGCATCGCGATATCGCCTGGAACTCCTGTCGAAAAAATCGAAAAATACCTTAAGAAGGTCGAACTCGTCCTTGTCATGACTGTCGAGCCTGGTTTCGGCGGACAAAAATTCAGGGAAGACTGCATTCCAAAATTCAAACAGCTGAGAAAACTGCAGAAAAAGAAAGGAATGAATTTTGAGATAGAGGTTGACGGCGGGATTGACTTGAGAACTATCAAGAAATGCGATGTCGACATTGCTGTTGTCGGAAGCTATGTGGTTAAAAGCTCGAATCCTGCTGACGCCATTGACGGCCTGAAACACCAGTCAAGATTAAAAGAATTTGAAAAATAAAAATAAAATTATTGAAGACTTTCTGGGATTTCTAGTATGTCAAGCAAATTCTTCTGCTTTTCCACGATCATTTCTTCTGTCTTTCTTCGCTTTGCTTTTTTCCTTATACTGTTAGGATCGACAATCTTTAAGTTTCTTGTTCTTCCTCTTTGAATGTCTTTGAAGCTTAAGTCTGCAGAATAAAGGCCTCTTTGCGTGTGGATCTCTATCTGGACAAAATTGCCGTTCGGAGCGATTATTTTTGTTCTTGCGCCTTCTCCTCCATGCAATTCATGTTCAACACAGTATTTGTTTCTCAAAGTTGGTGGAAGATTTCTCAAAACAGAAACAACA
>JAHWHE010000003.1 GCA_019323495.1 Candidatus Woesearchaeota archaeon
TGCCAAACGAAGGATACCTTCTAGTTGTCTTGCAGAAATAGGAACTGATTTGCTTCCTTCTTCAATTCCAGAAGATCTCATCTTGACATAGTAATTCTGTATCTCTGTGATTGCATCATCTGTCAGTATTGGGAAGCACCTTTGTTTCGCATAAGCAACATATTTTCTGATCAAGCTTGTTTCAATAGGAACGTCTTTTGAAACTTTCACGTTTTGATGAAGCTTTAAGATGAAGCCGGACATTATCTTGTCTCTTTCTTTGTCTGGCAGGTCTTTTATCGCGAAAATCAGATCAAAACGGTTGATCAATGAAACAGGCAATTCGATCTGGTCTGGGATGGGCATGTAAGGATCGAAGCGGCCGAACTTAGGATTTGCAGCTGACAGGACAGTTGTCTCGCACCTTAGGGTTGCCTGGATGTTTGCTTTCGATATGCTGATAGACTGTTGTTCCAGGCCTTCATGCATTGCGTCTCTGTCTTCCTTGTTCATTTTATCTAGCTCATCTATCATGCAGTATCCTCTGTTTGCAAGAACAAGAGCGCCTGCTTCCAATGCCCAGCCTTGCGTGAACTCGTCTTTCACAACAGTGGCTGTGATGCCTGCGCCTGTGACTCCTTTGCCGCTTACGAATCTCGCCTTAGGAGCAACAAAAGACATTCTTTTAATCAGCTGGCTCTTTCCGCTTCCAGGATCGCCTATCAATAAAATGTGTATGTCTCCTCTTGTTATTACGCCGTCATCTCTTTGCTTTCTCACTCCGCCAAATATCTGCAGAACAAGAGCTTCCTTGACCCTTTCATGGCCAAAGATTGAGGGCGCGATGCTTGTTTGGAGCTTATCATAAATCTTAGGATCTTTTGACAATTGCAGGATGTCTTTCATCTCTTCTGAATCTATAGTAAGTTCTGTGAAATCTTCTTCTATAGGTTCTATGTGGTTGCCAATGAGTGCAAGATCGAAGAGGACGGACTGGGTGCCGCTCCTTGTGATTATAGGCAGTTCTTTGATAGTCCCTGTTATTCCCACCTTTGTTCCTGGATTGGTTCTTTTGTCTGTCCAAGGACTCGTCATATCGTCGTGCAGGTAAACATTAATTCTTTTAGGCTGCGCCCCTCCTTCAAGGAAATCGTGGGCCTCTTCTATGACCAGTTTCTGGGCATCTATCAGTTTCTTGTCGATCAGTCTGAACTTGCCTTTTCTTCCGCATCCGCATTTGCTTGGCTGCTTGAATGAGTTGTCATCCTGCGAAACATTGATGATGTTTCCACAGCTAGGGCATTCGAATGTCGCGCTTACTACTTGAGGTCTGACATCTGTTTTCTGCCTTATGACGCCTATTGTTTTTATGAATTTGCCAATGTGCTCGCTTCTTATGTTTCTTACATGAGTCATGCAGCTGTCAGGTAGATTATGGAACCGGATTTTGATTTTTTTGTCGATGTCGAACTTGCCTATGGAGAGTTCTGCTGCTTTTATAACATCATCCGGCTTATTCAATAACAATTCTGCAAGCTCTATGTTGAATTTTGAAAGTTCTGAGAAATCAATGCCTAGGCTTTTGCTGTCTTTTCTAGCAGATTCTAATAAATCTGCTTTAAGATTAGATTCAATAAAATCTTGAAATAATTCTATCTGAGTACTAGCATCCATTTTTCCGCACAGGTAAAAAAAGAGGGAAAATAAAAATCTATTTAATTTCCTTGAGCTTCTTTATAAGCTTCTCGACAGCATCGTCTACTTCTGCCTTGCTCTTGGTTCCAGTACATACTATCTGTCCGTTGGTGAACAGCAAGAAAGTCGCATTTGTACCCTTCAGTTTATAAACAAGGCCTGGAAACTGTTCTGGCTCATATTCTGTGTTTTCTAGTTTTATTGCGAGCGTGTTCAAATTGATTTCCATGCCAATATCTCCACTAGCAACCATGTTCTGTACTTTATACTGAGGCTTGCTCTTGATATTGACTCCTATTTTCTTCAATGCTTCAACAATCTTTCCCATTGCCTGATCTACTTTCTCCATGTTTCTCGCACCAGTGCATACTATCTTTCCGCTGTTGAAAATCAATGCGCTGGTCTTAGGCTCTCTTATTCTTAGAACAAGTCCTGGGAATTGTTCTGGATTATACTCTGTATTTGGCAAAGTTGCTGCCATCTTTTCTAAAGGAATCTTGTCTTGGTCGACTTGTCCACTCACTACAATGTTAACTATCTCGATCTTTTTTGGTTTTGTTTCTTTTGTTGTTTTACTAACAGGTTTCTTTGCTTTAGCTTTGGCCATTATCGCCACCCCCAATGTGGAATATTTAAAGGAAATATCTTTTTATTTATAAATGTTTTTAAATCAGTACGTTCTATAAAATATAGTTTGCAGAACACACACCCTGCGTTTCGTTTGGAAAGCACATTGCTATTAAGCAGCTATATGTGCTAATGGGCGGGTTTTCCGCTTTGTTTAGTAATAAGGTTCCATAAGAAACAAGGGGGTGTTACCGGGCACAATATGTATGAGATAGGTATTATTTTCTATATTGAAAAGAATTAGTTGCCCCATATCGAAATCCACAACTTTTATATACAACTTTATTAACGATTGTTAATGATGGGGAAAACACCGCAAGAAATCGAGGTTTGGTATGTGCTTCCTGCAATCAGAAGGAGGCTCGCTTTTGAATTAAAAGGCA
>JAHWHE010000034.1 GCA_019323495.1 Candidatus Woesearchaeota archaeon
GCAGCGCTGAACTATGCGCACGGATGGCTGGATGCAGGCGCCAGGCTAGGATTGTTTGACGTCGGTGGAGATTCTACTTTGTTTACAGTCGATAAAGAGATGTTTGAAGAAAAATAAAATTATAAATAAAAAAGAAAATTAAACCATTAGTTCTAGATCAGAACCAAGGTGTGCTTTTAAGTTTTCGATCGCTTTGCTTGACAGTGTTGCAACGACTTTTCCGCCTTCGCTCACTGCAGCGTCGACTTCTTCCTTGTTGCTTGCTTTGATAGGTCCTAAACTGCCGTCTTCCTTGAACGCGGACTTCTCTATCTTGTCAGGCGTTATGATGAACAAGCCTTTGTCGAGAACGACAATCTCTGCAACTCCTTCCTTGTGCTTAACTCTTATTGTCTTTCTCTCTGCTTCTCTCATCCTGTGCCTCTGCACAAACTCAAGCATTGTCCTGATAAATAGCCTGCTTTCTCTTTCAGCAGTATCTATCTCAGACTGCGTGATCTTGTTGGAATCGAAATCCTTTTTCGCATTCACGACAATCTCAAGCTTTCTGAATATCGCTTCAGGGATCTTGCCTGTGTCGACAAGCTTTTCCTGGAACATCTTCATCAATGTAGCATCCTTGACTTCCTTGTCGCTTTCGATCGCAAGAGCCTCTCTTGCAGCTGCGACTGCCTGGTCATAGATGATAAGCATAGATTCCTTGTCAGCCTGCGATTCGATCTGCTTGAACAGCTTCTCTATCCTTTTCCTGTAGCTTTCGCATTTCTTCATTATCTCGTCGACTTCCTTGCCGCTCAGTTCATTGATCTCTGCATATTCCCATTTCTTGAACAGGCCGATCATCTCTTCAAGGATGTCTGCGTACTTAGGTTCAAGCAGTTTTTCTTTCTGCACGAAGACCTCTCTCATCAATCTTCCTGTCTCCCTGTGGGTAGGTGGATTGAAACCCTTCATCATCAGTGCTGCTTGGGAAGGATTTAGTACTGCATAATATGCATCCTCAACACCTATCTGCAGTAATTTTCGTTTTGCAGCGTCGAAGAAATGGTCTCCGCTTGTATTGAACTTCCTTATAGCTTCTCTGCTAGGCCTGATTCTTCCCATGTCCAGGAGATGCTTCCAAGGCATGTAGATCCCTCTGTCAAAGAAAGGGATTCCGTCTCTAAGGAACGTGAAGATTACAGGGCTTGCGCTGTCCTTCAATATTTCCCAGAAATCAGTCAGCAAATATGTCTGGATGTGCAGCTGTCTTTTGACGCCTGTAAGGGCGCTTGCTTCAAAAGCCATCTGGTAAATGATAGACATCAATCTGTCTCTTAATTCTGTTCTTGTCATCTTCTTGACATCTGTGTCATCAATTACTATGAAGACGTCAATGTCTGATTTTTCATTGCCTTCTCCTCTGAAAAGAGCTCCGCACGCAACATAGCTGACAATGTATTTATCAAACTTCTTCAAGACCATCTGTTTGTGTATCTCGCTTATTCTTACTGCGTCAAGCACGCCTTTGTCATAGACAGGCTGTGATATCGCGATAGTCTGCAGATGTTCATAATTGCTGTCAAAGCAGGCCTGCCATAGTTCTGTTGAAAGCAGGACGCTTGGAATTATATCATCCTTTTTTCCTATCTCTGTCAAGATAGCTGCTAATTTATCCCTTAATTCGCTCTTTGTCATTCTTTGGCTGTCTGTATCATCGACCAGGACCAAAGTATTGATTTCTTTCTGCCCTTTCTTTTCAGGTGGCAGGATAGATACTCCAAGAATGTAATTTTCAAATTTTTCTTTTGCAGCTTTTGCGAACTTTTCGACCTTTGCAGAAACTTCCTTCATCTTTTTTTCGATCTCTTTTCTCTGCTCTTCTGTCAATTCAGGAAAAGGCATTCCTTCTGGAGGAATAGGTTGAGCTTCTGCTTTCTTTTCTTCTTTCTTGCTTTCCTTTGCTTTTTTTGCCATTTTGATTTAGTACCTCGTTAAATTTAAATACCTAAAAATGCAATATATATTATAGGTAGTAAAATCCAGCGACTACTTTAAAAAGTAATCTATGCTCTACAGTATATATGTGTGACAATTTGTTCAAGGCCAAAATGAGGATATTTATTTCGAAACCTTTTTAAAGGAGAGGCTAACTTCATTATAAATGGAAGGAATAAGAGCTAAAATGGCACTAATACCAAAGTGTTTGAGGGATCATGCATATGCAGCTTGCGGAGCTGTAGCTAACTATTTGAGAGAATCAGGTATCCGTTATCCTGACGCATCTGAAGAATTGAGAACAGAACTTTTGCGGATATACATTGTTGAAGGAAGAGAGCATGGCGCTTATTCAGTAGATCCTCTGGAAAATATTGCAGGCACGCTTTTAGAACATTCTAAAGGTAAAAGAAAATTGACACCAGATAGAATGGATAGGATTGTTAATAGAAGTGCAACAGGTCTTGTCAAGCTTGTAGGAAAACAATGCTCAATCCAGGACCCAGAACTTAAACAGGGGCTTAAGGTTGCTTTCGCAGAAGCTTTGTATAAAATATTTAACAGGAAAAGGGATTTAGAAGCAGAACTTGCTATGGGTTAGAAAACCCTTACCGGCTTTACACCAGGGCCTTTTTTCTTTTGCAGATCAATGCTGTTGAAATTGCTTTTTCCCAGGCATATCAATTCTCCTTTAAGACTAAGCACTGCAACATCACTGTCTTTCTCAATTCCGTCATTTAGTTTCGCAATGTGCTCGCACATAAGACTCCTGCCATGCTTGATGTGCTTGACCGCTTCATCAACACACCACATCTTCGGCAGATGCTCTACAGCAGTCTCAACAGGCAGTAAATATTGTTTTAATTTTTTTTCGTATTTCAATTTATCTTCGTTGCTTTCCTTCCACATTATGTAAGTGTCCCGCAAATCATTCAATGTAACCAAAGTTTTCTCATTGAATGGTCCTGCTTTTGTCCTTCTCAGTTCCTGCATGTGCGCTCCGCATTTCAGTTCTACACCTATATCATGGCAAAGCATCCTGATGTATGTTCCGGCCTGGCAGCCGGCAATGAAAAGAACTTCTCTGTCCTTGACTTCGAGCAAGTCTATGTAATAGATCTCTTTCTCTCTTACCTGCCTTTTGACAGCTGCCTTGTGAGGAACCTGCTGCTTGATCTTTCCAACAAACTTTTTCAAAGCCTTTTTCAGATCTTTTAGTTCAACGTGCTTGTGCAACCGCATCACGCATACATATTCTTTTCCAGCAGAAATAAGGGCAGTATTCACTTTCGTTGCATTCCCGAGCGAGACAGGCAAGCATCCTGTTACATTAGGATCTAGCGTGCCGGAGTGTCCTGCTTTCTTTATGCCCAAAATCTGCTGCACATAAGCGCTGACATTGTGAGAAGTAGGACCTGCAGGCTTGTCGATATTGATTATGCCATAATTAAACAGCTGTTCAACAGGCCGTTCATCAGGCTTGATTCCAAGCGTGCCTTTTGCCTTCTGCCTGGTTAATATTTTTCTCTTTTTTTTCTCAAACGGAAGCTTATTTTGCATAATTTTGTAAAGATGAAAATAGTATTTAAAACTTTACTAGTTGATAGAGTTTAACAGAGATTATGTGCAATCCGGCTCTGCCTGCCATAATAATAACGTTTATAAGGATCCCTAATTTAACAACAAAATATGATTTATTTAATCGGTGGTGCACCTCGAGTTGGAAAAAGTATAATAGCCAAGCAATTTGCTGAATCTATTAAAGGGAGATTTGTCTCAACAGATGACTTGGAAAATCCAGATGATCAAAGTCCTTCAGTCTTTTTTTATAGTGATCCTAAAAAGAACATTTTGACTCCTGGCGAGAGAATAGAGGCTGTCAAAAACGAAGCAAAACAAATAAAATCTTATATCACAGATATTATAGATAAGGCTATTAACAAGCCTCAAGATACTGTTATTGAAGGAGTTCATCTATTTCCTGCTTATGTTGATAATTATATAAGAAGATTTGGAAAAGAAAACATTAAAACAATATTTATAGGATCAACAAATATTGAGCTAATCCTGGAAGGAATGGTACAAAATACCAGTCAAGATAACTGGTTGAAAGACTTTAATCAAGAAGTGTTGAGACAAATCGCCTTATTTACAAAAGCTTTTAGTGATTATTTATGTCGCGAGAGTAAGAAATATAATTTACATTATAAAGAACGTTCAAATGATTTCCAAAAAGACATTCGCGACGTCATAAAAGAATTCAGTTGAATTGACCAATTTAAAACTTTACTAGAATCACGGCAATAGGGCTCGGTACTTATCTATATTTTGTTTTATTTCATTTTTGATAGGCGTAGGTTCAAAACCTAGTTCGCGTTTGGTAATTTTTGTGCTAAGCTGAAGGATTCTGTCGCCTTCAAATGGCGCCCTTACAGGTTTGATTTGGTCCCTAGTAAAACCTAAGTCTTTACCAATAGTTTCCACAAAATCTATACAAAAAGCATATCTTGACATTGGCGCATCACTTGACGCTGCATGAAAGATTCTCTGCTTGCCGTTATAATCCCTTAATTTATCAAGTACTCGCATTAATTGACCCGCCCAAGTAAATGTGTTATAAACATTCGTCCAGGCAGAAAATTCTCCTTTTTGCTTAAGTCCAAGCACAACCGCGCTTAAAAAATCTCGTCTTGTTCCCAACACATTCCCAACTCGCACTACATATCCGTCATCATAACTTCTTGTAGCCAGTTCTCCATTACGTTTTGACCGGCCATAATCATCTACCGGTGTTAATGAAGTAGTATCTTCACTTACATTGCCTTGTACCCCTGTCGCGAAATCAGATGAGATGTAAACCAGTTTTGTTCCTTCAGAATGCTTCTGTACCATCTTAATCACCTTACTTACTGGATCAGCATTGATCTTGTCCTGCTCTGAAACAGGAGCCGTCCTTAATGCGTTAGAGCAAGCAAAATAAACAATTCTATCTACACTCCTTGTCTTTAGAATTTCCTCGATCGAGGCAATTCCATTTGTAAAGTCGCAATTGATTTGATCGGCTATTAAGTCGTGATGCATGAATTCACTAGCATTCCTTGATCTTGATACAGGTATGCAGAACGAACCGTTTTCAATTGAATGCTTTATAAATTCATATGCAATTCTGCTTGTAGATCCCATTATCAATTCATTCATAGAATGCCGGGAAATTATAGATGGTTTAAAAGTTTACTGTTCTGGGGAGTTTAACAGTATCATACGAATTTAAAAAAGAAAAATTTTTAAACATTAAATGATTTTACAAAAATATGAATCTTGCAATAATCATTGCCCTTGTTCCTGTCAGCGCATTTGCGGGTTTTGCAGTAGGCAGGTTTGGTGATAAATACGCAGGCCATCTAAATGCTCCTCACCACTGGATATTAGGCATTATCTTTTCCATTCTTGGAATATTTTACATAGATATGTATTTAGGCATATTTTTTCTGTTCTTTGGAGCAGGCCATTTCATAAGCGACCTTGATGATTTTCTGCATTTCAGAATTTGGGGTGTGGATATTCCCCATGAATGGAGATTTTGGAGTATCAAGTAGAACATATTAGAAATTTTCTTTCATAACAAAAACCTTGTCGTTTTTTCTCACTTTTTCCTTGATTTTGATTGCAATACTGTCCCCTTTTTTCGCTTCTTCAATGTCTTGATGGTTCTTCTGCATCTCTTGTACTGCCTGTCTTAACACGCCCGTAGTATTGCCTGTAATCATGATGCAGTCTCCGATCTCTATTCCTTTTGCTTCTATCTTTATCTCTGCAACGCAAATGTTTGGATAGTAATTCTTTACAACTCCTACATATTCCTTTATTTCCTTGCTGCCGCTGCCATAGATGTCTGTCCATTCATTTATTGGTTTTCCCATAAAGAATCCGTCTGAAAACTTGCGGTTATAGACTGTCTGCAATTTCTGCTTAAGCTCTTTCTTCAGTTCTTCTGTATATGTATTTTCTTTAACTGCATCTATCGCTTTTCTATAACAACCAACTACAGCATCAACATAATCAGGGCTCCTGTTCCTTCCTTCTATCTTTAAAGCGTCGATTCCTGCATCTATAAGTTTGTCAACAAACTCTATTGTGCACAAATCTTTAGGAGACATAACAAAATTGTTCTCCAATTCCAGCTCTTTGTCAGGCTCTTCTAGATCTATGACCTTATACCCCCTTCTACAAGGCTGTAAACAATCCCCTCTGTTTGCGCTCCGTCCGAATAAAAACTGTGATGTAAAACAGCGTCCACTGACAGCGACACACATAGCACCGTGAGCAAAGCACTCGATCATGACAAGCTCTCCCTTTGGACCTCTAATTTTTTCTTTTATTATTTTTTCTTTTATTTGCTTTATCTGTTCTAATGAGAGCTCTCGCGCCAATATAATGCGGTCAGCAAATTTTGAATAAAACTTTAAAGCTTCAATATTGCTTACGCTTGCCTGCGTGCTTAGATGAACTTCAAAACCAGCACTGTGAGCTAGATTCACAACACCCATGTCCCAGCAGATTATGGCATCAACTCCAGCATCCTTTGCAGAATCCAATATCTTCTTAATCTTTTCAAACTCGTCATCAAACGCAATAGTATTGACGCACAAATAGCATCTTACGCCATTAGAATGGCAGAAATCACTTACTTTCTTCAGCTCACTTAATTCAAAATTCCGGGCATTAGCGCGCATATTTAAGCCTTTAACGCCAAAATACACACTATTGCATCCTGCTTTTACAGCTGCTGTCAATGATTCCCAATTGCCTGCAGGCGCTAATAATTCAGTCATAAAGCAATAATGCTAGAAAGATGTATTTAAAAGTTTTCAGAAATCAGCGCAATGAACCTACTTTCTTTGTTACTTTCATGACCCTGATGTTTTTTGCCTTGTTAATTACCCTGCCGGATTCGAACTCGACAATGTCATCAACCCGAAGGCCAAGTTCTGCAGGTGCTTCATAATTTATTTTCGTTCTCTTCCAGCTCCCGGATTCTGCTCTTGGCCGCAAAGCACCTGAAGTCATCTTGCCATCTCTAGAAGGCTTTACATCATATATACGTCCGATTCTTGGTTTTTCTGCCATTTAAGTTTAATTAATATTTGGTGGACTTTACAACCTTGGTTACTTTCATGATTCTTACGCTTTTTTCTTTGTTGACGATTCTTCCAGGCACATACTCAACAATGTCATCAACCCTTAAGTCCAAGCTTGCAGGTGCTTCATACTCTACTTTTGTTCCTGTCCAGCTGGTTCCGCCTGTTGCTCTGTTCCTTAGAATGCCTGTTACTTTAGAAGAACCTTTGGTTCTTTTTACTTCATATATTCTTCCTAGTCTTTCTTGAGCCATCTTTTCTACCTCTTTCTTCCTTCTTTGATTTTTTTTACAATTATTGCTTTTTTGTTCCTGCCCATCTCATCGCCCCTTGTTAAAGCGAACAAGACCTCATCATATTGTTCGAACACCAAGTTCGATACAGGAACAAACTCTATTTCCGCGCCGTTAGGGAGAGCTTTTAGGCTCCCTCTTATTGTCTTTGTTTCTGGATCGCGCTTAACCCTGAATATTCTGCCTCTTCTTAATATTTTCTTAGCCATAAAAAAAGTTAAAATTATTTGATTATCTTGACAATTTTAACTCTTCTTTCGCCGACAGTTCTTCCTTCTGGTTTCCTTGGAAGAGGTTCGAATTCAACAATTGTTCCAAGCATCAATTTGCTCTTCATACTGTATGGTGCTTCGAATGAAACATCTGCTCCAAACCTGTCTTGCTGCAAAGTGCCTTCGATTAATTCTACATTGCTACTTCTTGCAGGGGATGATGCCTTTTTCAGTTGTACTATTCTTCCTACTCTTGTCATATTATCACCTCATATTTTATTTAACCGATAACTTTTGTGATCGTTACCCATTGCTCGTGTCTTTCCCTGTACTTCACACCTTCTCTCTCAACAGGCTCGAATTCAACAACAACATTCAAGCCTAGTTTCTTAACATTGACTTCCTCTAGCGGTGTTATGAATTTCACCTGGCCTCCGCCTCTCAAGTTCAAGATGGTTCCGCTGACTACTTTGCTCGGTCCGCCGCCCCTGAATGGACTCTTTCCTATTTTGATGTCTATTATCCTTCCTTGCCTTGCCATTTTATTTGTATTCCGCAGGCTTCAGACTCAATGCAATCTTGTCTTTAAGATTTCTTTCTGTCCTGCCTGGCCCCCATTTTGTAACAGTCACATAACTATTCCATTTGAATTTGTGTTTATCAGCTTCTGCAATTGGTATTGAAAAGAAAACATGTTCGCCGCCTTTGTCAGTCCTGACAAGGGTGCCTTCATACTTGCCTAAATTCTGGTTTCGTCTGCCGTCCCGAATCCTAAAGACTATTACCATTATCCAGCTCACCTCATTTTTGCTAACTTTTTTGTTTATAAAAACACTATTCATATATAAACCTATCTGTGCTCGCTTTTAAACAAATTCACTCGGTAGAAACAATAGATATTAACTACTAATGACTGAACAATAATAAAAATGTTCTGACAATATTTATATATGATATTACATTAACCAAAGCAAAGGTGAAAGATGAGCAGCACAAATAGCAGAAAAATTGTTCTTTTTGCATTTATCGCATTAGTAATGATCATGCTATTCCTGACAGGTTGTTTGATGCCGCCTGATGTGGAACAAGCAAAAACAGATGCTCCCACAGGGCTGTCTGTGCAGGAGATTGACAAAGCAGTCGCAAGCGGAGACCAGGAATGCATCGAAGACATTAAGCAGAAATGCGCAGAACTGCTTGAGGTAGATCTTAATCCTGTCGTAGTTGAACAACCGCAAACAGTCCAGCAACCGCCAATAGTAAACGATCCAAGCATCATAGTAGTTGAAGCAGAGCAAGAAACACAGCCAGAATCAGCTGAGCTTGTTGAACAACTAAACCAGCAAAACCAGATACAGATTGTCTATGATGAAAATTTATCTCTAGAGAATTCTTAGAAAATCAAAGGAAAATTAAAAAACAAAATAAAATTTATTCAGACTTTTTTAGACGGATCGCAAGTCTGTTTCTTTCCCTGTGCATTGTCCCTTCGCTCCATTTCTCTACTTCAACTAGGCTGTTTATTTTCAAGCCAGGGTCAGTGCTCTTTGGGATTTTGAAAAGAAAGCCTTGTCCTCCGCCGTCCATTCTGTAAATGGTACCTTGAAGGTAATTTCCTTGATGTTTCAATTCCCTTACTCTATATTGTGCTTTTCTTGCCATTTTAAAAATAAGAATGCATTTGTGTTATAAATATCTTTCTATTTCAGACTAAAGAAAAGAAATTCACATTGACCTCTTTATTCGGTTATTTCATGCTTGATTCTATCTTGCTTAAGACCTTGTTTACTGTTACAAACAAATTCCTGTCAGTGTGTTCTGCTGCATAGTTTTTTCCATTGTCAATCAGGTGGCCGTGTACTTCAAATATGTTTCCCTGGCTAATCTGTTTCATGTGGAGCCTGAAACTTTCGAACTTCTCACTGCTGTCACTAAGTCGTCTTACATAGTTTCCAATAATCTTCTTAAGAATTACCATGGTTCCGCCATCCAAGTCTCTGAAGCCACTGAGTTCTATGTTACCGCCTAATTTTATAGTCTCTGCGTCTTCTTCCATACAACACCCCCAATTTATACTGTTATTATTCATACATAGTTAAATGTCTATTTAAGCTTTTCGGTGAAATGGGGTTATAAAGGGTATAAACCTGGTTTACAAAAGAATTAGCTTTAGCCCCCTCTTAATTTCTTGATGCAGGATCTTGCAGCATCCATGTCTTTTTCAGGGACATTCCATGTTTCAGACATCTGGATTATGTGATTTGCAATATCAAACACTTCCTGCAAGACAAATGCAGCACTAGCAGGTTCGCTCATTGAATTCAGGCAGCCTGCTTTTCTGCTTAACGCATCGAGCATGTTACAGTAGATCGCAGAATCGTTAGGGCATAGCTCTGACGCTTTTCTGAATTCTGCAAGTGCTTTTTCAGAGTACATTAATATTTGGTCCGACCCTTCTGTTAGATCTGCAAATTTAAGATAAGTTGCCCCCAATATGTTGTGGCCTCTTTCATACTTGGGATTTGATTCAATGGCTTTCAGCAATAATCGCTCAGCAGTTGTAAGACATTGATTTTTCTTTTCTTTTTCCTTTTTGATTTCAGCAAGCTGCAGATTATAGAATGCATATCTGGTATGAAGGACAGCATTTGCATGAGCTCGTTCAAATTCATTGTTGAGATTGTTAGCAAGACCGAGGCCGCGCGAATACAATATCCCCGCCATTCTTTCTCTGAGATCTAATTCATCAATCAATTTTTTGATTATTTCACTGTTGCCTTGATTATCTGGCTTCTTGAGAGAGGTATGGATCGCGTATGTTTCTGCAAGGATTTTCAGGGAGATCATGTCTGCATGTGCAAATGGATTGCCATAGTCTAAAGCTCTGGTAAGATTATTGGCAGCTACCTGGATGTATTCAGAAGCTCTTCTTTTATGACCTGTTTGGTCTTCGAGCCTGGCTAATCTTAGATAGAAAGTTCCTGCGAGAAAGTTCGCAAACGCTCTTGTACTTTTATCGAGTTCGTCATCCAAGAAAACTGTTTCAAGTTTTGCAACTATGTCTCTATAGTGTCTTCTGACAGCGTCAAAATCTCTGCCCTTTCTTAACTGATCGCGCTGGTGCCATTCATTGAAGAATCTTGCTTCAGCGAGGATAAACAACGGGCTTTTATTTGCATCTGCTCTTACTGCTGCTTTCTTGTAAAATACTTCTGCCTGCTTTATATTATACTGATAAACATTCGATACGATCTGGTCGCACAGTTCTTCGAGCGATTCTTCTTGCGTTTTTTCTTCCTCTGCCTCTTTTTTCTCACCGGTGCTGGTGCTTGTTATGGGAGTTTTTTGCAAAGGCACTTCTACAAGCTCGTCAACAGTCTGTTTTTTTTCAGCAGGCACGCAAGAAAGAGAGAGCACACTAAGAGCAACTGCTGCTGAAGAAGGTACAATATATCCGCCCCAATTTCCCAAAATAAACATTCCAGTTTATTCAATATTCCTAAGAAATATTTAAAGTTTTACTTGGCCGTTTTTAAAGTGCTTTTATTATCAGCGCTGTCCAGGAAACCTAATAGCTTTCTACTTCTTGTAGGATGCTGCAATTTTCGTACAGCTTTTGCCTCTATCTGCCTGACTCTCTCCCTTGTCACTTTGAATATTCTGCCTACTTCCTCTAGTGTATAAGTCTCGCCATTGTCAAGGCCGTATCTCAATTTTATTATCTCTCTTTCCCTGAAGCTTAATGTGTGCAGCACTTTTTCAATTTTCTCTTTCAATAGTTGGCGAGTCACGCAATCTAACGGATCTTCAAAAGTATCGTCGGCGATAAATTCTCCAAAAAGAGTATCATCACCTTCACTTATAGGGCGACTGAAAGAAATCGGATATTTCGAAACTTTTTTAACTACTTTGACTTGATCAACAGTCATGCCTGTTTCTATCGCGATATCCTCTATGTCTGGATTTCTCTTAAGTCTTTGAGTCAATTTCCGCTCTGCTGTTCTTACTTTTCCCATAGCTTCTATCATGTGAATGGGAATTCTTATTGTTCTTCCATGGTCTCCAATCGCCCTTGTTATTGCCTGCCTAATCCACCAGGTTGCATATGTAGAGAATTTATACCCTCTTTTGTATTCAAATTTTTCAACCGCAGCCATTAAGCCTATGTTTCCTTCCTGCATTAAGTCCTGGAAACTCAAACCCCTGTTCTTGTATTTTTTTGCGACGCTGACAACCAACCTGAGATTTCCGCTTGCAAGCTCTCGTGCGGAATTTTCATACAGATTGTTATAGTAATGAATTCTTTCTATTCTTTTTCTAAGCGAATCAGGATTTTCCATGCAGACATCAACAAGGCCTTTAAGCATGTCATTTAGATCGCTGATTTTTCTCCTGCTGGCTTTCTTGCGCTTTAATCGCTTAATTTCTTGGCTAAGACTATACATATTATCATGGAACGCAAACATTTTCTTCATTATTTTTTTTATGACTTTTGGCCTTATGCAAAGCTCTTCGAGCAGGATGCCTCCCCTTCTATGCCTGTCACTTATCGCTTGCATTAGTTGTGTTTCCTCTTTTTTTGCCAATTCCCGTTCGTTTAGCGCGAGATAGTCGCGTCTGTTCCACGAAAGTATCAATCTGAGCGTTGAGATATAATGAGGAAGCACCTCGGCAAGTTTCTCTATTTTTTTTGCCCCCTTATTTGTCATAAAAACCTTGCTTGGAGCATATTTTCCAGGTTGAGTTTTTTCTTCTAAATTGACTTTTTCAAGTACCTCGAGAGCTTCGCGCATGCCCAAGTCTGAACCTAGAATTGTATGGTACATCATCGCGCGGTAAGCTTCAATTTTTTTTGCGCACCCTATCTCTTCCTCCCAGGACAATAACGGGCACTCCCCCATCTGATTAAAATAAAGCTTGATAGGATCTTCGACTTTTCTTTCTGGACTGCTTGGAATATCTTCATCTGCTTCATCTTTTTTCACAGCTGATGCAGATTCTACTTTATCTTCAAGTTGTTTTGCAGGCTGCGAAGTATCCTTTGATGTGTCTTTTAGTTTTTCATCCTTCTTTACTGCCTTTTTCCTGGGCTTTGGCAGTCTGGAAAATGTTTTTATCCTATACAATTCAAGCAAGTCAAGATACGCATCTGTTGTAATCGAGTCGCGGCTCTCGTCTAGAATTATGTCGCCTGCTTCCTTAAAAGTTATTTTGCGGCCATTAGACTCTGCCCTTCTAAGCAGAGCGCTTAATTTTTTTCCGTCGAGACAAGGATTTTTCAGCAGGCTTTCAAGCAGTCTTTTTTTATCTATTTGATCAACACCGAGGCCGGTTGCTTCAAGATACTCAGCAAAAGTGAACATCGCGTTCTCATAACCAGGTGCAGATTCGTCTCCAACAAGGGCATCGCCGGCATCAAAAAAAGACAATTGTCCGCCGTAAATCTCTGCTTTTCGCAGCAGCATCTCTAGCTTGTTTCTATCTATGTGCTTGCTCCTCCATAATTGCTGATACAAAGAACTAGCCCTTTGAGAGTATCCTAGTTTTTTAGCATTTTTATACCCCAAATACATCCCTCTCTCCGGAGTTTTGGAGAAAAATACAAAATATATAAATGTTGTTTGTAACAGAAAGGTGGTTTAAGATTATTTATAAGCAATAAGCATTTATATAACAATCAAATTATGATCAACATGGAGCATCTAGCAATAATGAAAAAGTCATGGAAGTTGATTCCTAAAATCCTGACAGGCGAGAAAAAGATAGAATCAAGATGGTACATGGCTAAGTACGCTCCATGGAACCGGATAAAATCCGGCGAAACAATCTACTTCAAGGACAGCGGTGAAAAGCTAACAGCAAAAGCAACTATTGAAAAAGTTCTTCAGTTCGAAAATCTGAATGAAGCAAAAGTGAAAGTATTGCTTGACAAATATGCAGCAGACTTAGGGATAAAGAACGCACCAGAGGACCTAAAATTCTTGAAAAACAAGAAATACTGCATTTTGATCTTCCTGAAAAACGCACAAAAGATCGAGCCGTTCAATATCAACAAGACCGGCTTCGGAAATGCCTGCGCCTGGATCTGCGCAGATAGCATCGAGACATTGAGGACATAGACCCAAAACCTTTATATTTTCTATTAAAAACAGCCTGTTTATGACCAGTATTTATTTTAAGACACTAGGGTGCAGTACGAGCCATGCAGAATCAGAAGTCATGGCAGGTTTGCTGAAAAAAGCTGACTTTGAAATAGTCGACAGCATAGAAAACGCAGAGATAATCATCCTCAATGTCTGCATTGTGAAAGGAACTGCAAATGCGAAAAAGCACATCATTGAACTCGCTGAATACGCAGAAGAAAACAAAAAGAAACTAATAATCGCAGGATGCATGACAAAGGAGGCTTACAATGAGTTCAGAGAAATCGCGCCTGACGCTTCTTATATCAACACTGACAATATTCTCAGCATCGTGGAAGTTGTAGAAGAGACAAGGCACGACAACAGCGTTACTTTGATGACAACACAGCAGGAGATAAAAATAAACAAGCCGAGGGTAAGACAAAACAAGGTCACTGCGATAATCCCTATCTGCAACAGCTGCACAGAGCAATGCAGTTACTGCATTGTGAAGAGCGTGAAAGGAAAATTATTCTCGTATCCAATGGAAGAAATACTAGAGGATGCACAAAAAGCACTGAATCAGGGAGCAAAAGAGATATGGATAACTGCGCAGGACACTGCAGCCTATGGCCTGGACTGGTATACGCAGGCGGACAGGCTGAAATCTAACCTGGAGCACATCCCATTAAAGTCTAAACTTCCTGAATTACTGCAGAAACTGATCAGACTTGAAGGCAGATTCATGATAAGGGTGGGGATGCTGAATCCTGTAAACCTAAAGCCAATTGTAGACGAATTAGTAGAAGTATACAAATCGCACAAGATCTACAAGTTCCTTCACATTCCTGTACAGTCAGGCAGCAACCCCATACTGGAGCAGATGAACAGAAGATACACTGTCGAGGAATTCGAGCAGATTGTGAAAAGATTCAAGAAAGAATTTCCTGAAATTTCAATATCAACAGACTTCATTGCAGGTTTCCCAGGAGAAACAGATGCACAATTCACAGAAAGCATTTTCCTTGCAAGAAAATTAAGCCCTGATGTAATAAACATTTCAAGATACCAAGACATTCCAAAGACCGCTTCATACAAGATAGAAAATAAAGTGCACGGAAACGTGAGCAAGCAAAGAACAAGATTACTGACAGACATCTATCACAACATCACAAGACTGAACAATGAAAGATGGATTAATTGGGAAGGTGAGGTCTTGATTAATGACAAGAAGCAGGACTTCATAGGAAGGAATTTCGCCTACAAACTTGTTGCAATAGATCCTGACAGCTTCCATAGAAAAGGAAACCCTGATTTGCTAGGAGAAATAGTAAAAGTAAAAATAATAAAACAAGACGGTTTTACGCTGATTGGTGAATTACTTTAGTTTCTTAATTTTTGTCGCTTTTCTTGTTCCTGCTGTTCCGCCCCATTCAGATACTTCAACCCAGTCTCCAATTGCGAAATCAGATGAAAAAGGAACTTCGAATTGAGCGATTTCTGTTCTTTTGTATTTCTTGATCCTTCCTTTCAGCTTGTTTTTATCCTTAGTTGCGGTTTGAATGACCCAAACTAATCGTGCCATTGATAATCACCTCATTTATTATGAAGCGAATAATGGCAGTTTCCTATATAAATCTATTCTTTTACGAAATACCACCAAAGAGTTAATACAAATGTTTTTATATATAGTTTCGTTTTAGATTTATAAAGTACTGTTTAATAGGTAAAAAAAAGAGGTGAGAACAGATGGCTTGGGAAAGTTTATCTCAATATTTTGCAGAAACTGGCTACGAGATTCTTAATCCATTGACAGAACTATGGAATGGCTTTGCTTCTAGTTTTCCAGGTATTGTCACAGCTGTAATTGTTGCTATTATTGGTTTTATAATAGGCTGGATTCTAGGAAGGATAGTAGAAGAAGTTCTGATAAAAGTAGGATTAGATGACAGATTAAAGAAGATCGGAGCACACAAGGCACTAGGAAAGACCACAATGTCCAAAATAATGGGCGGCATCACAAAGTGGTATGTATTCGTGGTATTCCTTGCACCAGCAATGGATCAATTGAAATTGGGTGCACTAAGCGACATCCTTACAAGATTGGTTCTATGGGCTCCACACTTGATCTTGGCAATCTTTATCCTGATAGTTGGATTGATTGTTGGAGATTACTGTGAAACAAGAATCAAATCAGCTAAAGGCGCAATGTATGAATTTGGCGGACAGCTAATAAGATGGATCATCGTCATCGCAGCTGTAATCATCGCATTGAAGCAGATCGGCGTTGATGTAAGCATTGCAGAAAACACCTTCCTGATAATCATGGCAGGTATTGCAATCGCAATTGCATTGGCAGTGGGAATCAGCTTCGGTTCAGGACTAAAGCCTTACAGCAAGAAATTCTTGGATAAGTTGTTCAGCAACTTATAAATTTCTTTTTTTTTCTCTTTTTATTAATTATACAAAAGACTTATAAGTTAGTTTTCAAATTCTATCTATGATATACTTTGGGAATGAATCCGACAGAAACAGATCGACTAGCAGAAAAGGTAAGAGAATTCTATTTTGATTCGAAAAGCACAAATTTGCTTGTACGCGAGCTAGCCAATGGATTAAGGGACAAATTCAAGGGCTGTCTTGATGCTGTTCTTGTTTACGGCTCTAATTCTGCAGGAAACAAGTCAGACAGTTTGATTGATTTCATCCTATTAACAAGCGATTACAATCGTTTTTTCAAGCGATTCCTTGAGCATTTCAGGCTGAATCCAAGCGAAAGCCTGCGCAACCTGGTGTATGTCGCAGCAGGCTATAACAAGTTATGCTATCACCTGAGATGCTTTGAAAAAGAGCCGAACATCTACATGGCGTACGAAGGAAAAGGAAAAGATTCAATAGGTTACAAATTCAATGTGGTAAAGACAGAGACCTGGCAGAAAGAAATGGGTGATGACAGGGAAGACTGGTACTGGTTCGGAAGGTTTATGAAAATAACCCCTGTTCTGTCAATGAATGACAATCTTAGAGAGCCGTTTGTACAGGCAGTTGCAGGAGCAATTAGAACGGGCTTTGAGATTGCGACTATCTTGGCTGCGAATGAGAAAATAGAAGTGGATCCAGAAGAAGTCAGCAAGCACGATTCAGTCGTCGTCCGCAACGAAGACATTATGCGCTATTACATGAATTTAAGCTATATCTGTGACAGAAGGGTCGAGCCTGATGATAAATGGAAAAAGCTGTTGGAACAAAACACAGAAGCGTATGCGGCGTTCTTTGCGATTTGCTTGAATGAGTCGAGGGAAAAAGGAATAGTATCTCCGTCAATCGCATCTACAGACAGGATGGGTATTTTATTGGACCCTAAAGAAATAAGAAAGAGAGCTGCTCAGATATACAATGTCCTGTTCGCGCAAAAAGCATCTTTTGCAAGCCATAACAGGAGCAATGTGTGGACAAATGTTTTCTGGCCAGAGTACTGCTTTGCTAAGATAAGCAAATGGCTTGGCAGATAGAAGTTAAGTTTTTATACCACTTCTTCTTTGCAAACGATATGGCAAAAAAGGTGAAGCGAAACAACGAAGGTCTGCAGGGCTTGACATACGGCGCGATGAGCAGCATACTTGTGATGAGTGCGATTATCGCGGGATTATCAGTAATTGAGAACCGCTTTCTTCTGTTTTTAGGTGTAATCATAACCGGCGTAGGAGACGCGCTTGCAGATGCAGCAGGTTTCCATGTTTCAGAAGAAACAGAGACTTTTCACAAGCAAAGAGAAGTGTGGAAATCGACATTCTTTGTCTTCATATCAAAGATTATTGTTGTCGCGATCTTATTGATGCCGATCTTGTTTCTTGAATTGAAGATCGCAACAATCGTATCATTGATTGTCGCGATTATATTGATAATATTGATTTCAGGCCTGGTTTGCAGGGTAAACAAGAAATTCGCTTGCTGGAAGCTCGCATTCGAATATGTTTTTTATGCTGTCGTTGTTATAATCATTAGTTTTGGCCTGGCTCAATTTGTGTCTCATTTTTTAGGAAATATTTAAATAACGTAAACAGGTAAAACAAACCATGGTAAAAAGAGGTCCGAAAAAAATTCCGAATATAGATACTAAAAAGATAAATATAAAAGAGAAAATACCAAGACAGCATTTGACTGCTGGTCAAAAAGCTGCAGATTGGGTAACAAATTATTGCGGAAGCTGGACATTCATATTTTTGGTTTTTGTCTTCATAGCCATATGGATGACTGTCAATGTTATGATGGTCATCTACAAATGGGATCCATATCCTTTCATTTTGCTTAACTTTATTTTGTCTTGTATGGCGGCTGTCCAGGCTCCGATAATCTTGATGAGCCAGAACAGGCAGGCAGAGAGGGACAGGCTTGCTGCAAAATACGACTATCAGGTTAATAGAAGGGCAGAGAGAGAGAATTTGATAATGATGAACGATCTCCGCGCAATAAAGCGCAAGCTGAACATAAAATAAATTTTAAATTTTAAAAAATCATAGTTATGAAACTGATTTTCAACAAGGTTTTTCTTTTGCACGAGACAGGAGATCATCCAGAGAACAAGGAAAGGTTAAAGTATTTTGAAAAAGAAAAAGACACTCCAATTGAATTTGGAGAAAATTTCCTCAAGCTCGCGCATTCTAAAGAATACATAGAAAGAATAAAGGGCATAGGTGCAAAAGCGAAAAAACAGGACCAGTCAGTCTTAGTCAACGAGACAGTCATTTGCCCTGTTTCTTATGATGTTGCGTGCTATGCAGCAGGCGCCGCAATAAAGGCAGCAGAGAAAAAGATGTTTGCCCTGGTGAGGCCTCCTGGCCATCATGCTACAAAAGACGAGATTATGGGCTTCTGCATCTTCAACAATATGGCAATTGCTGCAAAGCATCTTGCAGAGCAGGGCAAAAAGATCTTCATAATCGACTTTGACCTGCACCACGGAAACGGAACAGAGGACATTGTCATGGGGGATAAGAGCATTTTATATTTTTCAACGCACCAGGCCCCGTGCTACCCTGGTTCTGGAATGAAAAGCACAAAGAACTGCATCAACGTGCCTCTTCCGTATGGCTGCGGTGACAGAGAATATATTAGAGCGCTGAATGAAAAACTGGTGCCTGCCCTAGAAGAATTCAACCCGGACATCATTGGCTTTAGCGCAGGATTTGATTCCTATATAGAGGATTTCGGCTATATGAACCCTGGAGCAGGATTCCAGCTTACAGAGACCAGCTACAAAGAACTGCTTAAAATAACAGCCAAATACCCTAAATTCGCGCTTCTAGAAGGAGGTTATAAACCCGAAAGCATCAGAAATGGTGTCAAGGTCTTTATCAAGGATTTATAAATAAGAGGGCCTAAAACCCTTGAATTCCGCACACAAGTCACTACTAAATGAGGACAACAAA
>JAHWHE010000035.1 GCA_019323495.1 Candidatus Woesearchaeota archaeon
CGTGCCTAAGAGCAATCTGCAGGACATTGTGCTGGACAAGGAGCAATTTAAAAAAATAAACATAATCCCTGTTGAAACAATAGGGGAAGTGCTCAGAACAGTGCTTGACTATAAAGGGAAGAACAAGATTATCAGTGATATAATATAATTCCATAAAACATATAAACCCTGCACTAGATTATGAAAGAAAGGTGATGTGATAATGAAGATTATGAATAAAGCGGTTGTTATCGGATTCTTGCTCTTGATTCTTATAAGCATCAGTGCATGCCAGAAGACTCCAGAAGAAAATTACAGGGAATTCTCAAAAGAAATTATTGAAGAATTCGGGAGACAGCTGGCAACAGAACAGCAGTACATAGGACAGAGCATCGAGCGCGATAAAAAGGTCCAGGTCTATGAAAACCTGTTTGAACTGAACAACCAATCGCTTGCTAAAGCTAACCAGATAGAAGTTCCTGAACAATATACAGAAGCGCACAAACATCTCATGTCTGCGCTCAACAAGATGGCTGATTATTATGCAGGCGCTGCATTTTTGCAGGCGCAATGGATACAGATCGAAGCTGACCTTGAGAATCTTAACAATCAGCTACAGAAAGGCATGATTCCGCAAAGCAGGATCGATTATTACAAAGAACAGAAAGTCAAGCCGCAGGATGAAAGAGCAGACATCTTATTGCAGCTAAAGACAGACGTGCAGATTGAACTTGACAATCATTTGAAATTTCTAGGCTAGGCCTGCTCTCAGCACGAAAATCAATACTGTCAGAAGAAATAGTATGGATAGTATCAAGACAGGTATTATGACTGCGAACGCAGCCCTGCTTGTTTTTATGCCCTGCAACGATTTTAATCCTATAACTACCAGGACAATGTTGTAGACAAAAGGGATGATGAACAAGCTTCCTAATATAGGCACCAATGCAAGATATGCAATAATGATTCCTATTGTCAAAGAAGGGGTGCTTCCATAAGCAACTGCCTTGAATGTCTGCATGAAATCTGAATTCTTGTTGAACAGCCTGACAAAGAGATGCACTAGTCCTGCAAAACCAAACATGATTGCGATTGCGACCAATAAGCCAATCAGGATGCCAAACGGAATCAAGACAAAAAAGAACAAACGGTCCATTCCCTGCAATGCAGAACCTAACAAGGCGCCATTTATCAATGTTGCTGGTAAAGTAAGGATTGAAAAAATAACAAACAAGAAAGTGTAATACAGCAAAGGTTCAAGATATCCTTCGTGCTTCACTCTTTTGAAAACGAATTCTGGATCTGTCAGCAATAACTTGATCTTGACCAGCGAGTAACTCAAAAATCCCATGAAGAAAGAGTTAATATTCTAGGTATTTAAATTTATTGCTTACATGCGCATAGCGCATATTGTCTAGCGTAGCAATGAAGAATAACAGCCAAGTAAAAAAGACTCGTATGCATAGTAGAATATAGAATCTTGCGAAGCACAATATGCGCTACCAAGTAACTGCAACATCATCTGTTCTTTCGTACGGATCTATAGGCACATTTATGTCATGCCTTACTCCGCCTTTGTACATCGTCAGTCCCAAGTGCGCGATCATCGCTGCATTGTCGACATTGTACTGGTTTTCCAGGACAAAGCATTTCGCGCCTCTTTCTTCGCACATCTTCTGCGCCATTTCCTGCAGGCGCTTGTTGCACGCAACACCCCCGCCTAAAAGAAGTTCTTTCTTGCCGCAGTGCGCCATCGCTCTTTCAGAAACTTCAAGCAGCATTGCGAACACTGTTTCCTGCATGCTGAAGACAAGGTCCTCTGTTTTGTGCTTGTCTTCATCGAACAGCCTTTTTAATTTTGTAAGGATGCCTGTGAAAGAAACATCCATGCCCTTGACATTGTAAGGAAGATCAACATATTTTTTTGACAAGCTCGCCATTTTTTCCAGTTTTGGCCCTCCTGGAAAACCCAAACCTATGTGGCGCGCAAAAGTGTCAATAAAATTTCCTATTCCTATATCCAGGGTTTCTCCAAACACCCTGTATTTTCCGCCTTCGAATGCAATCACCTGCGTATTTGCGCCCGATGCATACAGAAGTACTGGATCTTTTGCCTTTGTCATCAATTTACCTATCTCTAAATGGGCAATGCAGTGGTTTACGCCTACGATCGGGATGTCATTCTGGATAGCCAAGGAACGGGCGACGTGCGCTCCAATCCTCAAGGTATGGCCAAGCCCAGGTGCATTGCTGAATGCAATCAGATCTATGTCCTTTATTTTTAGGCCTGCTTTCTCCAATGCATCTTTTATGATTGAATCAAATTGTTCGACATGGTGCTCTGCTGCTTTCTGCGGCACTATACCGCCTGTTTCAGTAGTAAGAATTTTCTTGATATTGCTCAATATCTTTTTATCCTTGATCACAGCAGCCCCAAACGTGTGCGCTGTTGATTCTATACCCAAACAAATCATACTACCACTGATTGATAAAGGCATATTTAAAGGTTATTTTGCATGCGCAGGGAAAAAGAGATACCTTTATAAAGCAAAGTTCCTTCCAGAAAGGGTAAGGGGGTTGTATATGGCGAAAACAAGCTATTTTACTGCAATTACTGCAAAGGCATCAACGACTGCGAAAAAGAAAATCACGTACAAAAGACAGAATGACTACATCAAGTGCAGCCACTGCAGCCAAGTAATAGATCAAGAAAACGACTATTTCATCTTGAACCTGCACTGGAAAATCAAGAAAGGACCAGATGTAAAGAATTTCTGCAGTCTGAACTGCCTGAACAAGTGGGCTAAATAAGGAAAAGGTAGTTTACACAAAGTTTAAATATTCAATAGTCAGGATTCTATCCAATGGGGGAAGACGATAAGAATAAATTTGACGTGAAAGGCCTAATAGGATTAAACTCCAGATACATCGATATATATTCTAGTAAATATTCAGAGGCTTTTGCTGCAGCATGCAATTATTTTGGTGACTTACACGATGTATGGAAAGACATAATATATAAACTCGGCAAAGATTATGGAATCAGTCTAGGAACTTTAGAAAATCTGCTTATAGATGAAAGCAAGGAAAGTTGGGAAAGATTAAGAGCAGTCTTTTATCCGGATAATATATGGGCTATCCCTCTTGTCGCCCAGATTGCCGAATATAATGTTTTCATAGCAGAAATAAATCGTGCTTCAACACATTCTAGACAAGAACCGCGACATGGCAGAGGCAGCGACATCCAGGAGCACGTAAGGATTCTAATGCAGGCGCCTTATGAATTCGCATTCCTGCAGCCATTCTGGAAAGCAAGAAAGCACTTAATGAGAGACCGTAAAAAATTCAAGAAAGAAATAGATGAAGCTTTCAAAGAATTGAAAGGCTTATGCAAAAAAACAAAAATTCTCCTCACAGACAAATTTAATATAGATTATGAACAAGTTAAAAGAAGGATACTAAATAACCCTAAGAGTCTTGATGCGTATTCTATAAATGCGCGTGTAATTCCATATATTGCAGAGATATTTGAATTCGAAGCCTTGAAAGCAAAACGCGGATGTAATCCTAAGAAACAAGAATTGTATGAAACTGCGATCACAACTTTAATGCGCCATTATTTCAATACTTAGATTATCCTGCTAATGTGCTCGTTCTTTTCTACTCTCACGACATTGTTCACAAAGCTTTCTATCTTGTTCTCGTGCGAGACTATTATCACCTGTTTCAGCCCGAGAAGGTCAAGGACTTCCCTCATCCTGTCCAACTGCTCTGTTGAGAATCCGTCTGTCGGTTCGTCAAGTATCAAAAGGTCTTTTGTGTTTATGTTCTGAATCAGGTTATTGATGACCTTGTTCAATGCCAGCCTGTATGCGAGAGCGACTGCTGTCTTTTCACCGCCGCTCATGTTGTCGAGCTCGACTTCATAGCCGTTCTGCTCGATCATCGGCGTGAACTCATCGTCTAATCTTATGCTAACGTTCTCATCCGGCAAAAGAATGTTGAACCATTCCTGGAAAAGGTTGTTGAACTCGCCGTGGACCTGCAGCATGACATGCTTTTCCATCGTAGACATCAATTGCACAAAGAAGTCATTCAGCCAGTTATGATAGTGCTGTATTTTATGAAGCTTCTGCTTTGCTTTTTCTTTTTTCTCCACCTCTTTTTTAAGGTGAAGAACTATCTCTTCGTTATTTTTTATGTCCTGCTCAAGGGTTGCTCTCTGCACTTCTAAAACATGCGCTTTTTGCTGCAATTCATCCAATATTTCTTTTTCCTTGGGCAGCCTTTCATTCAGCTCTTCTATGTCAGAAAGCAAACTAAGTCCATTAGTCAGCTCGACCATGCGGGAATTCAATGCGCCTATCTCCTGCTTTATCTCTTCCTGGAGCTTGTTCAACAATTCAATCCTGTCCTGCTTCTCTGCAGTATTCTCTGTCAATAACTGCTCTTTCTGCAGTTCCATCTGGTATTCCTGCTTCTGTTTCTGCGCAAGATCTTTTGCCTCTCTAAGTTCTTGCAACTCCAATTCATATTTTGCTTTCTTTGCCTTTGCCTGATCAAGCTGCCGAGAGATATTATCTAGGGAAGCTTTTGCAACAAGCTGCATCTCTTTCTTGTGATTCTCACTGACAGGCTGCTTGCAGGTAGGACAATCATCTAATTCCAGGATCTGTTTCTGTTCTTTTTCAAGGTGCTCTTTCTTGCCGTGCAACTGCTGCAGGCTGTTGTTCGCTTCCAGGAACTGTTTCTCTGCATTTTTTATCTTTTCCTGCAGTTCTTCCAGATTGGAATCAGGTTTTTTCAATTTCAAGCTGGAAAGGTCATAGCTGATCTTCTTTATGTCCTGCTTTATCTTTTCTATCTCATCGCTGTTTTTTTCCCTGTAGGCAAGCTTCTCTTTCAATGTTGCCTGGGATACTGACAATTCTCTTTTCATATTGTGGTATCTTTCCTGCTTCTGCTCGAGTTCGTTAAGTTTCTTTCTTTGTTGCGCCAGATTTTCTTTCTCGCTCTTCAGCTTTGGCAATAAAACCTGCATTGTTTCCTGCAGGACATTCAAGGCCTGCAGTTTCTGCCCTAATTCTGTTTTTTTGTCTTCCAATCCTTCCAGCTGGCCTTTGTAGAGATTGACTCTCTCGCGCAGGTGCTTGACATAGATCCCTGTGTTCTCTCTTATCTTCTTGTACTTGTCTATCTGGAAAACTTTTCTTAATGTATCAAGCCTGGATTCCTTGTCGTCCAGAAGAATCTTTTTCATCGCTTCCTGCGGGGTGTATACTGTGTAGCGAAAGATCAAGGATTTCTTTGTAAGTATTTCCTGTGGATAGTTCAATAAATTAAGTATGTGCGACTTCAATTCCTGCGCAGTCCCTTCTTTCTTCATTCCGTCTGCTATAATATAGCCTGCTGACTGGGAAACCTTTTCACCGACATTCTTCAGCGTGCGTTTTATTATGTGCTCTTTTCCTCCAATCTCGAGATTGACTTCTACACTGCCTTCTCTTTTTCCTTTTCTGAGCAATGCCTCTCCGCTCAACACACCTTTAGACAATCCAAAAAGAGCGAACTCCAAAGCTAATAGAATCGTACTTTTTCCGCTGCCAATGTCGCCTGCCAATAAGACATTGCCATCAGGGAACTCGATCTTTTCGTTAACATAAGAACGGATATTCTCCAGCTTTATTGAGTTGACAATCATGGCCTAAGAGAGGTTGTTTACATATATAAAAATGGGTGTAGTCACATAGAGGGGATTATTGATAAGCTTTATAAATTGGCTGTCAAAAAGCTAAACAAAATGCTACTTTATGTGCCTCCAAAAATAAAGAAAATTACTAATATCGAACAATTAGTCAGGCTAGTTCCTAGCATAAAAGACGAACTGGCTGCACGCAATCATCAGATGGCAAGAGCAGTCTGCAGCATGCTAGGGCATGAAATCAATAACCCTTTGACTGTTGTAGCAGGTTTCGTGGAAATTCTCCAATCAGAAAAAGAAATGTCGCCAAAATTTGAAAAATATTTGCCACATATTGCAGACGGTACGCGAAAGGCAAGTGATGCTGTTAAAAGAATCATGCAGATCAAGCGAATTGTTTTAAATCAGGACGGGATGCTCAACCTGGAATGGAGCACAAAAAGATACAGCAAGCCAAGAACAGCAACTATTGTAGAAGATGATGAATCCCTGCGCAATACAATGGAAGACATCCTTATATCAGAAGGGTTCGATGCAAGAGCTTTCAGGGATCCTGAAAAAGCAAGAGAGCATTTTCTATTAGCGCCTTATAGCATACTTGTTACTGACATAAATCTCAAAGCAAGAAAAACAGGCTTTGATCTGCTAAAAGATTTATACGAGATCTGCAAGGATTTTAATTATTTGATGCCTGCTGCTATTGTCGCAAGCGCATCGCTCGGAAAACTAAAAGATAGATATTCTGAAAGCACGGAAAAAAGCAACTATGATTTATTGCACGAACTTGCGTCTGCGCATAGTTTCTTTTGCATAGGCATGCAAAAACCAATCCATTTAGATGAGCTAAGGAGACTGATAAAACTGGCTGAGCACTATCAAAATGATTTGAGAACAAGCGATACTGTCACAAATTGTCCTTGATCAAGATCTTTCCTTTTGTTGCCTTAATAACGTATTCTTTTTCTGACTTGAAACCTGCGAGATCTGTTGTTATCTTCGGCAAAAGAATCCTGTCGCCCCTGAATTCCAAGTTAGAGATAATTTCCTGCTGGGCAAGCTTGGATTCGTCGAGCTCTTTAATCATCTGGCCGTAGGTTCCGTTCTGTGATCTGTCCTTGAATATCCTTGCCTTCTCGTACAATGCGCGCGCGACTTTTTCTGCGACATTCTGCTTGGTGACTTTTGTTATTCCTTGAAGACCTGGAGAAAGATTGACTTCGATTACGAGCGGACCTTTGGTCGAACATACTACAAGATCGACAGCACATAAGTCAGAACCTATCGCTTTTGCAGCGTCGATCGCGATCTTCTGCTCGTGCGCATCAAGCACGTAGGGCTCGCCTGTTCCTCCTGCGTGATAGTTCGCCCTGCTCTCGCTCTTCTCTGCCTTTCTTTTGTATGATGAAACAACTTTCCCTCCTGCAACTATTGCCCTTATGTCTGTACCTCCTGTCTCTATGTATTCTTGGATAATGAAAGGTTGGTTCATGACAGTCAGCGCATCGCACATGCTGCTCGCGCTTGCATAACTTTCTGCATACAACACTCCTTTTCCATGAGTGCCGTGCGGAACCTTTATCATGATAGGGTAGCTTATCTTTTTCAGAATCTTTTTTGCTGCCGAACTTGTTGCAGCAATGTATGCTTCTGGCATCGGAATCTTTTTGTGCTGGAAATGCAACTGTGTCAAGAATTTGTCGTGACCAATGGTGAAGCTGTGAGGTTTTAACGGCATGTATGTCGTGTCTTTTAGAGCGCTTGTCAAGGAAGTCAGGACAGATGCGTAACGGAAACTTCCTCTGGCGTAAATGCAATCGTATTTCTTCAACTGCTCTCCTTTATACAAAACTTCGAATTTCTCGTTGGCCAGTGTCACGTCAACATCCTTCAGGCTTATGTGGTCTACTTCATTGAAGAATTTCTTCAGCTCATTGGCGATATTCCTGCTCGACTCGCTGTTCAAGCTTATCACTGCAGCCCTCATTATGTCTTTTTTTATCATTTTTTAGGATCTATCAAAAAATCTCCTTTTTTCAAAATGTTTCTTCCTATCAGTATCTTGTAATTCATGTGCTCTCTTGAAGCGAGAGTGAACATGCCTGTGAATGTTTTGTTCTTTATCCTGATTCTTGCCTTGATAACCGGCCTCACACCGTTTCCAGAAGCGCTTCTTACCCTGCTTGTCTTGACGATCGGGCCTAATTTAAGTTCACTTGCTATACTCACATCTATGCTGCTTTTTGTCGCTCCAGTATCGATTCTGGCAACAGCATTCTTGCTTTTTCCGTTGCCGTAAACAATCACTTTCTCTGACAAACCAAGTACAATCTTATCAGTCATTTTCCCCCTAATAATATCAGAGTTCACCTATATTTAAACCTTTTCAAACAATTCTGCGACCTTTTCCTGGCCTATTGTGAGGACGAAATTAGCCAACTGCGGGCCTCTTTCTTTCTTGATTAAGACAAGATATGCTGCCTTGAATAATTCTGCCGGCTCTATCTCTACATAGCGCGCGATATTGTAGAATTCATCGTGCAGTTCCTGGATTTCCTTGTATTCTTTTGCTTTTAATGAAACACTGATCTGCTTCAATGCTTTCTTCTGTTTAGCATCCAATACTATTCCGACCGGCACTTCTTCCTGCAATTGGAACTTGTACTGTTCTGGTGCGTACTTATCTACCCATTTCTTTGCGAATCTTAAACGTTCCTTTACGTATTCCAGCTCTTCTTCTGTTGCTTTTTTCGGAATGTGCCCTGATTTTTTCAACAAATCTATTGCATTCTCTTCTGCCAAACCTATCTGAATCACGATCGCACAATGAGTGAATGCAACTTGTATCGGCATCTTTTCTGAAATCTTGCCTACGCGCGACAGTTCATAGATTCTCTTCTGCATTGCAATGTCTTTCTCGTTCATTCCTTCTGTGTCAACACCATAGTAGATTTGCTCTGTCTTGTCGTATCTGTCATAAAGCAGGATCAAGTCATTTGCTCCGAACGGATCAAAGTCCACCACTGCGTGCGGCCTGCTCTTGACAAGCAAGAATCTCAGCATCTGCGCTGGAGCGTATTCTGTGATGTCTGCGAAAGCTACTCCTCTTCCTTTGCTTGTTGACATCTTTTTTCCTCCTATCTGGAAGAATTCATAGCCTTTCCCTGTCCTATAGCCGCTGCTAGGATATGGAGGAGGGTACTTGAAAATATCAACACTGATCCTGCACGCACAGGTCCTGCTCCCTCCTTTTGTGAAGTGATCTTTTCCTGCCAATTCTATAATAACGCCTTTCGAAGGCCATTTCGCAGCCCATTCAACTTTCCACGGAAATTTTCCGCCGCCATTGAACGGACTTCTTTTTCCCTTGTGTCCGCAGCCTCGCGCCCAGTCTACAAAATCAGGCAGGCATTC
>JAHWHE010000036.1 GCA_019323495.1 Candidatus Woesearchaeota archaeon
GATTTATTTCATCCAATGTGTATCTTTTGAGCCTGGATTTGTCTAGATGATAGATGAGCTCGCCTTTCTCGACGCTCTTTGCAGCAAACAGGCCCTGTCCTTTTCCTTTTGTTTTCTTTACGATGTATTTTTTCATAACTGCTTTTAGTTTGTATAGATTTATATATTTATTCCTTTTATTATTCTATATGGTGTTTGAAAAAACAAAACTAACTGAATTCTTATTGAAAGCTAGAATGAAGGGTTATGCAGGAGATGCTCCAAAAATAGATAATCCGCAGCGGCCAGGCTTTATTGAGTTTGCGCCGTACAAGGAAGATGATCTTGAATATGTTGACAGTTATGCTGGCTATTATTTCGCGCCTGGACAAGAAGTTATTCGCTTCAAAGGAAAACCGATATGGAACATGTCCTACAACGGCGGGATGAAGATGGAATTTCATGGCGATCATGACTTCACGCACAAAGTTTTTCTATTTCTGGGAAAAGCACTGCAGAAAGTCAGTCCAGAACGACCGTTCAGAGGCCCGGACAAATTCAAGGACGGAGATTTCATGTACATTGACAAGAGCGAAGGAGACATCGCACAATTCAAAGGTACTGAGATAATATTCTTCAAAGGAAAAGAAGTCTTCAGGCAGGATTACATGGGCGGGTTTATTGTTTGGAAAGAATAAATGGAACCGAAAACTTTATATATCCCCCATCTCATACACATTCATCAAGAGTTCTTAAGGTAGAATAAGAATGGTAAATGAAGAGAGTCAAAAGTTGAAGACCGGTACAACCACTGTTGGTATTGTTTGCACTGATGGTGTTGTTCTGGGAGCGGATATGAGAGCCACAGCCGGCGGAATGATAATACAGAAAGACGTAGAGAAGATCGTACCTATTACAGACAAAATAGCACTGACGACAGCTGGCAATGTTTCTGACATTCAGTTATTGGTCAAATTGATCAAGGCTGAGCTAAAACTTAAAGAAGTTAGGACTGGTCAGAAACCTAGTGTGAAAGCTGCAGCCAATTTGCTTGGCAACATGGTGTACCAGACAATAAGGCAGCCGTTCTTTCCAGGGATCGCGCACTTTATTTTGGCAGGAGCAGATGATGAAGGAATTCACCTGTATGATTTGTTCCCTGACGGAAGCGTGAATCACTACAAAGACTATGTGACGACTGGAAGCGGTATGGTTTTTACCCTTGGTGTCTTAGAAGCAGAGTACAAAAAAGACATGACTATTGCAGACGGAGTGAAGTTGGTGAAAAAAGCCATCAGTGCGTCATTGCAGAGGGATGCGTATTCTGGCGAGGGAATCCTGCTTTACACTATTACGCAGGCTGGCGCGAAAAAGCACAGCGAAAAAAGGATACCGAGAAATATCGAATAAATTTTTCTTATTTTTTAAAAATGAATATACCTTGAATCTTGGAAAAAACATTTAAAAATTTGAGTTAGTTTAAAATGGGAGACATATTAAAAGAAATTTTAGAAATAGTAGGAGAAGGCAGGATTAGTCTTGCCTGTTTTGAAGGAGCCAACATAGTTCTGTATACAAAAGACAAGGAATTTTTCCTTGACAATAAAGGGATAATAAAGAAAGCAGTTGACGAGTTCAAGAAAAGAGTTGAACTGAGGCCTGATCCAAGCATCTGCCTTTCTCAGGAAAAAACAAAGAAGATAATTGAAGGCTTGATTCCGCAGGAAGCAGGCTTGTCGCAAGTAATTTTCGATCCTCAAAGAAGCCAGGTGGTAATTGAAACAGAAAAGCCGGGCCTGGCGATAGGAAAGCAGGGTTCTATATTAAAGGACATAAGAGAGCAAACTCTATGGATTCCGTTAGTAAGGAGAACACCTGCAATAAGATCCCAGCTGATAGAAGACATAAGGAGTGTTTTATATGAGAACAACGATTTCAGGAGATCTTTCCTCGACAAGACAGGAAAAAGAATATATTGCGGATGGATGAGAGGAAAAAGACAGGAATGGATCCGAGTCTCTTTCATGGGAGCTGCAAGACAAGTAGGAAGGAGCGCAATACTGCTCCAGACACCTGAATCAAGGGTCCTGCTTGACTGCGGTGTTGATGTTTCTGCATCAGACGAATCAGCATATCCTCATTTCGAATTGCCTGAATTAAAAGTAGACGAACTTGATGCAGTCATCATAACACATTCGCACGTCGACCACAGCGGTCTGATACCATTATTGTTCAAGTACGGCTACAAAGGCCCTATCTACTGTACAGAACCTACGAGAGATGTAATGGCGCTACTGCAGTTGGACATGATAAAGATATTGAGATCAGATGGAAAAGAGCCATTGTTTAGTTCTGACGACATCAAGGAAATGGTGAAGCACACTATCTGCCTTGAGTTTGATGAAGTCACTGACATCACGCCCGATGTAAGGATTACTTTGTACAATGCAGGACACATACTTGGAAGCGCGATGGTCCATCTGCACATAGGAAACGGCCTTCACAACATGCTTTATACAGGAGATTTCAAGTACGAAAAATCAAACCTCCTAGAAGGTGCAATAACAAAGTTTCCAAGGCTCGAAACCTTGATGATGGAAGGAACTTACGGCGGAAAAGAAAACATACTTCCGACGAGAAAAGAATGCGAGGACGAGTTCGCAGCCATTGTCAAGGAAACAGTGAAGAGGGGCGGAAAGGTTTTGATGCCAGTGCTTGGTAGCGGAAGGGCGCAGGAAGTTCTCTTGATCATAGAAAAAATGATCAAGGAAGGCGAGATACCGAAGATCCCTATCTACATTGACGGTATGGTGTGGGACATCACTGCGATACATACTGCATATCCTGAATTCCTTAACATCAAGGTAAGGAAGCAGATCTTCCACAAAGACAGCAATCCGTTCCTTGCAGACTTCTTCAAGAGAGTTGGAAGCCAGAAAGAAAGAGAACAGATATGCCTTGAAGAAGGCCCGTGCGTGATACTCGCGACATCTGGTATGATGGTGGGCGGTCCTAGTGTACAGTATTTCAAGTCATTGTCAGAAAACAAAAAGAACTGCTTGATATTCACTTGTTATTTGGGTCCTGGAACCCTGGCGCAAAGATTGGCGCTTGGCGAGAAAGAAATCGGCTTTGAGATCGGACAGAACAAGAGAGAAGTGATCAAGGTGAAGATGGACATCCACAAACTTGACGGTTTCACAGGACACGCAGGAAGAAATGAATTGATAAATTTTGTAGGCGCCTGCGAACCAAAGCCCAGAAAAGTCATAATTGTCCATGGAGAAAGCAGAAGATGCCTTGACTTGGCAAGTTCATTGCATAAAAGGTACAAAGTAGAGACAAGCGCTCCTAGGAATCTTGAAAGTGTCAGGTTGAGATAGTAGTAACGATTTTCTTTTATATTTATCGTAAATTTTACGGAAAAGTATATAAAGACAAAATGCTTTCTTGTACTTAGGAAAAGGGTGTGGAAAGGGTGATGAATTATAAAGTAATTACTTGTATAAGTGGTAAAAGTAAAGGCAAGACTAGCGGACAGTATGTTCATAATCGTAGACTGTATTCTGATGAAGTGATTAGGCAAAGGTTATTTGATGAGCTAGGGCTCAAGCCTGGCCAGGAAATCGGCACAAAAGCCCTTATAGAATTGGATTCACAGTACAGGGCGAGAAAAAAGAAAAAGCTATTCAGCCTTGGACCGCAGTTGAGAGCGAAGGCCTTTGAACTGGCAGGAAATTCTAGTTTGGCCACTGCAATGGATTATTTTGGATTACAACAGCCAAAGCCAAGAATAGAAACCTGGACAGATGAAACAGCAAGAACTGCGTTAATCAAGGCAGGATATTCGCCTGAGCAAACAATCCAAACCACAGATTTCAGGGAAAGGATAAGGGCTCTGGCGAAAAAAGATGATTATTTTAAAGGCCTTGATTTCTATATCAGAAGAAGGGCAAGCCAGGAATACGGAGTGCAGACAGAATCAAGAGGATTAGAAGCGATAGGCTTCACAGGCAACAGTAGGTTTACACCAACAGACGAGGAAATACAGGCTGCAATCGCGCAGTTCTGGCCAAAGGAAAAAGTTGAAGCGTTCAAGCAGGGAGAAGCAGAGCTAGGAAACAAAAAAGACTTTGGAAAAGCATTCCCACATATTTATGAAGTGATAAGATCCAGATCTTACAGAGGAAAAAATCAAAAAGGTTTCGATGAAAGACTAAATGCATATATTCCAGGGCTGGCGAATCTTGTGAGCGCGGTGTCTGGCACTGACGATTTTATAGGAGATGATCTAAGAAATGAATTCTTTCAAAGAAGGGACATCAGCCATGAGACTTTGCGCTACAACTCTGTTCCGTTCTTAAGAAAGATCTGCCGCAGGGTAAACCATGTGGCAAGAGAAAAAGGAATAACTTTCAACGAGGCTGTTGCAGAATTAGCAGGCCTCCATCCGTCTGAATTTGTCAAGGACCTATGGGGCATAAAAGAGGTTGGAAGGACAGCAGAATTATTGGTCGAGCTTATTGCATTAGGAACATTGATCATTGATCCTGACAAAAATGGAAATATCTATCAGAACGGTTTTGCAAAGATCTTTAATGTGCCTTTGGTGGCTGTCGAGCCAAATATAAAACTTAAGGAAACAATAGAGCTAGTGCAAGAAACAGGAGAAAACGTAGAGAATCCTATGACTTTGTATCGCTATGAAGGTGATTCGCTTGTAGTCAATAACAGACTGCTTCCTGATCTCAGGACAAGGTCTCAAAATGGAAATAGAACCAGGAATTTTGCAATCGAAGTCAAATCCGGCTACCACGAAGCAAATGCAAGAAGACTTCTTGGCAGGTTCGATGGCGGCGAATACATGTGGTGGGACAAGGAAACAGAAGAAGGATATCCTGTGCATGGAAGAATCGCAGCGTTGCTGATGAGGGACAAAGTAGTCAATGCAGTAAGAAATGAATTGACAGACGACGGCTACAGGGTTTTGTCTTCAGAGAGAATCTTATGCTATCTTGGAATATTATTAAATCACCTAGGACGATCGCCCTTTCACGAGGCAGTTGCAGAAGCAGTACCGCGTTTGGACAGTCTAGACCCTATCTTACAGCATGCGAAAGATGTTGTACAGATACCACACATCCTGATGCGCGGTACACGGACTGCCGAAAGAAGATTCATGCAGCACAACATTAGGAATCTTGTCTTGAAGCTTGAAGAATTGGCAACTTTGTCATCAGAACCTGAATTCTCTCCAGAGACTCTTGAAAGAGAGCTCGAAGAAGTTCCTTTTTAAATGATAAAGCAATCTTTTTATATTGAATTTTTTTCTGACAGCATATGGGGACTAGAATCGAAGAAAAGCTAAAGGGGAAAGTATGTGTTGTCAAAGATAAGGACTTTGAAGGAAGATGCTATCTTATGAGAAAGACTCTGGGAGGCATGAGAACAGGACCTATCGGCAATTACATAATAAAACATCTTAACAGCTGGTTAAGAGGAAGTCTTTTGAATGTGGATGAGCTGCCTTCTAATATAACGAAGCATGTTTATTTCAGGCCTGAAGAAGCTATTTTTGTTGACACTGAAACACTGGGATTGGCTTACAGCAATCCAATCTTTCTGATCGGCTACGGCTATGTCAAAGAGCAAGATGTAGTCATAGACCTTCTCTTGGCAAGAACTCCGCTCGAAGAAGAGGCGATGCTTAGATTCTTCAACAAGTTTTCAAGCAATTTCAAGCAGATGATTTCGTACAACGGCTTGAGATTCGACAACAGGAGGCTTGTTGTAAGAAACAGGTCTTACCAGATTGACTGGGAATGGCCTGACAGGAATCATCTTGATCTTTACAAGTTTATCCATCCGTTCATAGCTCATCATCTTGGCAACGGCAATAAAAACGGAGACAAGAAAAAAAGAAAGACATCCAAATTGGGAGATGTTGAGAAGATACTTTTCGGATTGGAGAGAGAAGAAGATCTTCCGAGCGCAGAAGTGCCGAAAGCGTACGAAGAATACATTCTTGGAGGAAGTCCTGATAATCTTGTAAAAGCGATAAAGCATAATGATGTTGATGTTGTTTCATTAGTTGCGACTTATCTTAGGATATTGATAGATCCAAAATTCAAGCAAAGAATACTTGAATATAAGAATAGAAAGAATCGGAACATCAAAATAAGTTCTAAGTCTGATCAAACAGAAGACCTTCAGTAAATGTAGAACCGTTTTTGCCATTCCCATTTTTTTTATTGCCATTCTCTTCTTTTTCAGGATCTTTGTTCGCTCCGAAATCGAATTCTGTCTGAGCATCTTTCTTTTTTTCTTTCTCTCTTTCTTCTCTCTGCTTTCTCCTGTAAACTAATTTGTCGTATTCCTTGTAGAGTTTTGCAGCGAACCTAGAATGAACCTGCTTGTACTTGTCAAAGAGCTCGAAATATTCCGTGACAAGATCAGGCTGGCACTCAAGTTCTGAAGTAGGATGGAATTTTTCGAATTCAATGAGTTTGTGCTCGAGATGAGACTCCTCAAGAAACAGGCGCAGTTCGTCTGACGTGAAACGCATCGGCATCTGCTTCAAAAAATTATACAATCTGCTCATCTCTTCTTCAGAGACTTTTATGCCGCGGGAATGGGCATCTTGTACAATCTCTCTTGGGATATTTCTACTGTAAGCCCTTTCCAGCAATGGAAGATCATCTCCTGGCTGTTGATATGAGAAATCAAATTCCTGTATTTTCGTATTTTCGCATAAGAATAAGAAAATGGCCTTGCATCCTGAATCATTGAACCATTCCTGCCTGATGTTGCCTCTGAAATATTCAATAATGTGCGGCTCTTTTATCATCATCGACGCTATTCTTAATTCATACGGCGTAGTTGGATACGGATTTGTGTAAAAGAAATTCCTGCCTCTTTGCAATGGTTTCCTGAATTCTGCAAGAGCAGTCTCTATACCTTTTGCGCTTAGTTTAACCAGATGTCCTAGCATGTCGATCTGGTAGGAATTGGTGCATACGCTCGGAGTCCGTGCAATGAATGGAAGCAATTCTTCAAGGATGCGCATTGACTCGTTTTTGCTTAATGGTCTGTTATCTGAAATCTTAAGTTCGTCGTAAAGCACTTCTTTCCTGAAAAATAAGCAAGCAATCGCGTAATTCAGCAGCTGTGCATAATCTGCAGACCTTTTCTGCTGTAGGAAATCGTGAGGATGCACTCCTGCATGGTCTATGTCCAGCCTAACCTCCAAACCAGCAGCTCTTAATTCGTCAAAAGGGATCTTTATTTTTCCTACTCTTGCCCGCGGCCGGAATTCTGGTTTGGGTATGCCTGTTTCCTCTGACAGGACAGCCAATGCATCTTTGTATTCTATTTTATTGTGATGCATGACAAAACCTATTATGTCCCCCCCTATGCCGCACCAGGCACATTTGAAGTTCTGGCTGTTTGGATTGACAACAAAATGAAGCAGATTGGTTTCTTTATCTTGATGAAAAGGGCATTTTGCAACATATTTTGTGCCGTCTCTTCTCAGTTTAACGTAACGGCCTATGTATTCAACTATGTCAATCTTTACCCTTAACAATAGCTTAAACTCTTCGAATTCATCCAAAGTTACCCCTCAATGGAAAGATTCCGGCGCAAATATAAATACTTTTGTATCTATCACCCGCAAATTTGTTCCGCAAGAGTAATAAAAATCAAAAAAAGGGGCTCGATTTAGGCTGATTTTTCGACTACATTTATATATCTGTTTTTATTCAAAGGCATTAGAAGCGTAAGCAGTTACAGAAGGAAAATGACAGATAGTAGAGCAACTGGTGAGGAAAAATTAGACTTGTTGAGTTGGTGTGCTGCAAAGGCAGCTGCAAACATACACGATTTAAGGCATTTCTATCCTTTTGAACAAGATGATAAAGGCAGCACAAAAATAGACCCTAGATATGGCCCTGGCGATCTTCATACGCATATGGGTTCCCATGAAATTGTAGGGGGCTTGGTCAAAAAGATTTTTGAAGAAGTTGATGCGAATTTTCCTGACATGCTTCCTAACCTTCTTGTCTACTGCAACGGACAAGAAGCAGAGGAATTCAGGCTGGCGCTAAAGGGTGCGTGCAGGCTCACATTTGCATCAGATGAAAAAGATGCTATAAGATTACTTCAGGAAAACAGATATGATGCTTTGGTGCTTGGATTTTCAACTGCAAAAGCCATGGAAGCAGGGACTAATAGAAGCAAGTCGCTTTATTTCGGCACGAAAAAAGAGCCATACATACTGAATCATCAGGCACCGGGGATGAAAAAAATACTGCTTGCAATCCCGCAGTTCCAGGAAAAGGATCATCCGATGCTTTTCAATTACATCTTTGACAAGCCATTGGATCCAAGAGCAAGGATATATCAATATCTGATGCCTGCTAGGCAGCCAGAAAGAATTCTGCAACTGGAAGAAGCATTAAATTTAATTCTCGGAAAAGAAGATAGAATCAGCTTATTGGTTTTATCGAGGCTGTTATGCAATTACTGCGAACCTCCTAGCCACATCAGACAATCAGAGCAGAAGTTCAAGATAAACGGGTACAAAGCGAATCAAACAGTGAGAAGAACAAGAGAGAAACAGGAAGCAAAATAAAAAGCGATACTGCTCAGCTTCTTCTATATGATTTCATTTCTTCTTCGAATTCTTTGATAGTTCCGTCGAATACAACCACTTCCTTCAACTTGCGCGCCAGGTGATGATAGGCCTGTTCAAGCTCAGGCTGCATTTTTTGGTCTTTGTATAAGACTAAAATCGAAACATCCATTTCGCTTATGTCAAGCTCTTCTTTTTGCGCGATTGACAGGAGCACATCTAGCGCCCTGTAGAAAACTTCTCTAACAGGAGTGTTTCTTGAATCAGGAACCTCAATGAATCCATTAAAATAAGGTGCCCTGAAATCGATTGATACATAAGAATGCGCAACTTCAACAGGAGGAACAACTCCTTGCAAAGGATCTTCTGTCAACGGATCAAAACTAGCTAGATAAATGTTTACAGGGATTTTAGAAGTATCAGGTATGTCTTCTATTGCTATTGTTTCAAGCCTTCCCCTTTCAAAATTTCCATCAAATAGGCTACTATCTTTAATCCCCCAATTAAACCTATTCATAGGTAAATACCCCCTTTGCCTATATTAGGGGTGTGCTTCTATATAAATTTATCTATTTCGCATAGCGGAACTGATTATCGCTCGTTTTTTCAGCATAGAAACGTTTATATATAATTCTATATTTATACTTGTTAAATCAAATTTGAGGTGATAAAATGCCATCAGGAGAAGTAATTGAAATTAAGATTCACAAAGCACAGAACAAAGAAGCAATGGCTTTGATGAAAGTTAAGGTTGCAGGAAAATCAACTCCAGTTTATCTTGAAGTTCCAATGAAATTAGATTTCAAGATCGGAGACACTGTTGAATTCAAGCAGCAGCCAGGAACAAGCGCTTTCAGGGATGTTTCAAGGGTTGCAAAAGGCTACAAGGCTAAAAGATAAATTTTAGTTATTAATATTTTTTCTATAATTTTTATTTGATTAGAATAGATAAGATAATTAATTCTTTAGAAGTTGTTTTGCCTCTTTCAATATTGATTTGAATTTTTTATTGTCTATACTTCCTTTTTTTCCTATTTTCTTTTTTGCTTTTTTAGCTTTCTTTGCAGTTTTCTTCACTACTTTTCTTTTTGCCTTCTTCTTTGCTTGTTTTTTAATTACTTTTTTGATTTTCTTTTTTTGCTTTAAAGGTTTCTTTGTTTTAGGCGCCATCGCTTTCTTTTTGCTTTTCTTGATTTGCTTCTTGGATTTTTTTGCCTCTGCTTTTTCTTTTTTCCTCATTGTCTCAAGCCTTTTCTTTGCAGCCCTCTCACGCATCAATCTCTCTTCCTTGTACGGATCTTTAGGCACTTTGAACTTAGGGAGCCTGCTTACAGGATAAAGCACTTTTGACTTGTGCTTCGGCATGGAGACTCGTTGCACAACGATTGTCTTTGGTTTTATTGTCTGTACCTTCTGTGTCTTTTTCTTGACGACGACAATGGGTATAGCAAGCTCTTTTTTCTTTTGCTCTTTTATTTTAGGGAACGGCTTGATGTCCATCAAGTCTTTGGTAGGCCTCAGCTTGAAGTCTTCTGGCTCTTTCTCCTGCTTTGTCTTTTGTTTTGTCCTTTTCTCAAGCTTTGGGATGAGCTTCTTGTAGAAATTTGAATAGTATGCATAAAGCGCGCCTATCAAGATGAGCGCAGCGACGATAATAATCAATACAGTATAGAGCACTGACCATTTGGTTGCGCTCTTCATCGCCTGGTCTATCTTGCCGAACTGCTGCATTGCAAGCTGTTTTTCTTCTGCCCTGAATGTCCCTATCTGTTTGACATCGAACACCAGCGTGCCGTTCTTATAGCTTTTTATCTTGCAGTCCCTGCACAATTGCCCGTCGAACAAAATCGCGGTTTCATTAAACACCAGATTGTACAACGTGATTCTTGCGCTCACATTAAGCGCAGGAAGCTTTTCCAGGTTTACACTTATCAAATTGTACCCTATATTGACGTGCCTGTCAAGATCTGCGCCGCTGATGTCGACAGCTTCCTTGAAAAGGATCGAGCCCCTGTCTTTTATCCCCAGCTCCAAATTCTTTAATGTGAAGCTATCAAAGCTGCTCAAGTTCGTACTTAATTCAGGAGAGAATTTTGAAGCGATCGGGCGCTGTACGCAGTCCAGGTCATTAGTTCCGCAGTCAGGATCACATAACCCGTCTGTCTTATCATTGCAGACATTGTCTTCTGCATTTGGCTTGCAGTCATTCGGGCACATGAAATAGTTCTCTTTCTCTTCGCACTGGCTGTTGCTGTTGCAGAATTCTGCGATTGCAGGCCCGGTTGAGATGCTTCCTGTCTTTATGTCGACAGAACAAGTCTGTGTCTGAACAAAATGGCCTGTATACGGCAGGCAGCCAGAACCGTCCTTGCATGTCCTTGTTCTTTTGCTGTCTTCGCAGGTCGTCCATCTTGAACAGCTCAGTTCTGACAGTTTTTTCTCGCACCCTGTAACAATGTTTTTTTCAAGTTCTGTACTTACGGCATAGGTCGTACTGCTCAGCAAAAGGCCTGAAACAGCGTATTTCACAAAGATAGCGCTTCCTAGTGCTAAAGCCACGATTACTATAATGATTAGAAATATCTTTAGCTTGCTTCTATCACTCTTTTTCCCTTTCTTCATACTCCAATATAAAAAAAGCAGCATTGCTATATAAATTTTTTGTAGATGTGCAAAAGATACGTATAGTGTGCTTCGCCATAAACGTAATTAACTGTATATACGAGTCTTTTTTCATTGATTGTTAATCTTGATAGCTGCGCTAGACACTATACGCACAAGTCTTCGTCGAAAAGTTTATAAAGGACAACACCTATTTTCAAAGGAAAGACAAGACAGGGATTGATACATGGCGTGGGGAAACATAATAGGATTGTACGCACTTTTAGCATTAGTGCCCTTTATAATACTGTATTTTATCAAGCCAAAGCCTAAAGAGATGATTTTTCCTTCTTTATTGTTCCTTTTCAAGCAGAAAGGCAGTGTTTACAGGAGCAGCTTTTTCAGAAATTTCCTGAAAGACCTTTTGTTTTTGTTGCAGCTGATCGTTCTTGTCCTTCTGGCAGTAAGTGTTGCAGAGCCAATGATCAAGGTTGACCAGACAGTCATCACGAGGAATACTGTTCTTGTCCTTGACCTGAGCGCGAGCATGAGCGCTGACGGAGTTTTCGATGAAATGATCAAGAATGCAAAAGGTGCACTGAGCAGCGTGAATTCAATCATTTTTGCAGAGAACACGCCGTTGATCGCGCTAGAAGAGGGAAGCAAAGGAGAAGCGCTTGAAATCCTGGACGTCTTGAAGCCGAAGGCAACTTCCACTAATCTTGGTGATTCGATCGCACTTGCAGGAGAGATGGTTGATGAAGGCAGGGTTGTTGTGGTGAGCGACTTCATTGTTACAGAAGGGCCAGACCCGCTTGTCGCGAAGAATCTGCTCGAAAGCAAGGGCCTTATTGTCGATTTCATAAATGTGGGAAAGAATGCAGACAATCTTGCAATAACAGATGTCAAGGTGACAAAACCTAAAACAACCATATATTTCAAGAATTATTATCAAGAGGCAAAGGACGTCCATACAAGGATAGGAAGCCTGGAGAAAACACTTAGAATAAAACCCAATTCAATCGAAACAATTTCTATTGCGACTCCGCCAGGCCTGACAAAGATAGAGATCACTGACAAGGACGCCATGATGGCTGACAATTTTGCGTACATAAGCACGCCTGAAAATATTTTGATAAGAGTGCTGTTGATCACGAACAGCGAATCAAAGTTCATCGAGAGCGCATTGACTGCTTCGCCTCAGATAGAACTTACTGTTGCGACTCCTCCTATTGTCCCTGAACCTAATCATGATGTTGTGATATTTTCTGATTTCGATGAATCGTTGCTGCTGCCTGGAACATATGAGATAATAGAGAATTATGTCAGGAAAGGCCACGCAGTCATATTCGCTGCGCAGGACAAGATGCCCCAGACGAGCCTGCTTCCTGTCAGTATTAAAGGGCTCAAGGAAGAAGACAATGCAGTCATCACGACAAAGATAATAAATAAGATAACAAGGGACATTGATTTCGGAAGCGTGAACAAATATCTTGAGACAGAGCCAGTCGCAAGCAGCGTTGTTGTCGCTGCAGCAGGAGAAAGCCCTGTACTTGCGATGAAAGAATTGGGCGGAGGTTCCACTGTTTATTACGGCATCTTCGACAAGGACACTGATTTCAAATACAGCCCGAGCTATCCTATCTTCTGGAATAATCTGCTGAATCATCTTGCACGTTCAGAGGATCTTAATGATTTTAATTTCAAGACAGGCACGATTCTGGCACTGGGAACAAGACAGACAGTAGAAGCACCCAGCGGGCCTGTGACAACAAACAACCTGCTTCTGGATGAAGTGGGTGTTTATACATTCGAAGAAAAGAAGATTGTTGCGAATCTTGCAAACGAGAAAGAAAGCAACATTGGCAAGACAGAAACGCAGTTCAAAGGGGGAAAGATAACTGAGTTCGGAACCACGACAAGGAAAGTGGACAAGAGCATTGTGAAGTATCTTGCGATCATCGCCCTAATACTCATCTTATTGGAATTGTTCGTGATAAAACGAAGAGGAGAATTATAGGAGGAAACAGGAGAATAATATCATGGCATTGGCATTATCATTCCAGGAACCTTGGATCATCGGCTTGATAGTTCCACTTATCTTAGGAATATTCCTCATGCTAATCATAAGGTTCGTGCGCTTCAAGGACAAGAAATCGCAGGAAGAATATGAAAAGACCAAGCCAGAGAGGACAAGGGGCAGAGTATTTATCGGCATCATGAGGGTTCTCGCAGTTTTCTGCCTATTGGTTGCTATCGCAGGGCCGTTCGCTGTCCAGCAAGTAGTGACTCCTGGCGACCAGACAGTCACTGTTCTTGCAGACATCAGCAAGAGTTTCGAAGTGTTTGATACAAGCATTGCGCCCAGGCTAAAAGACAGGTTAGACAAGTATTTCCCTACGCAGATAAAATATGTCGCGACAGACGAGACGAGCGCTATAGGAGACGGCGTGCTTGCGAGCCTGAAAGGCAATGACAACATACTTCTTGTGAGCGACGGAAACAATAATTATGGAAGGGATCTTGGAGACATCATATTTTATGCAAGCACATTGAACAGCACTGTCAATGCGGTTAACCTGCAGCCGATGAAATCTGATGTGGCTATCCAGGTCAAAGGACCCAGACAGACTGTGAGCGATGTCGAGAACAGCTTTGTTGTCGAAGTTGACAATCCTTCGAATATTGAATTTCATCTGGTAGTGGATGTCGACGGAAAAAGGGTTATTGAAAAAGTCACGACAGAGACGCAGATTCCGTTCACGAGTAGATTCTCAGAGGGCGTGCATAAGATAACAGCCTCTGTCAATGTGAATGACCATTTCAAGCAGAACAATATTTTCTATAAGACAGTCCAGGTAATGGACAAACCTAATATCTTGTTTGTTTCCATGAAAGAGAGCCCTTTATTGAGGGTGCTAAATGAATTGTATAATGTTGATGTGAAGAACATGCTGCCCGACAGCCTGAGCAAGTATCATACAGTCATAGTCAATGACATCGCAGGATTCACAGACGATGATGTTGCGTTATTGAGCGATTACGTGATAGACGGCAACGGACTGGTAGTCATAGGCGGTGAAAACAGCTATAATTTCGGGCGATACGAGGATTCATTGTTCGAGACACTACTTCCTGTCAATATTGGTACTGGCGGAAGAAAAGAAGGAGACATCAATACTGTCCTATGCATAGATGTCAGCGGCAGCACTGGAAAAGCGTTCTCGCAGGCAGGCGCAAAGAAAGTTGATGTAGAAAAAGCACAGGCATTGAGCATGCTTAAGGATTTCAAGCCGACAGACAATGTTGGAGTGATTGCATTCAATGTAAATGCATTCCTTTTGTCTGGAGTGAGCCCGCTTGAAAGCAAGTACGAGGAAGTCGCAAACAAGATCCTGACACTGCAGGACGGCGGAGGAACAGTGATATCTACTGCGCTGGCAAGTGCGGCAGAATTATTGATAAATGTCGAGGGAAGCAAGAACATTGTAATTATCAGCGACGGAAAAACAAAGCACCTTCAGGAAACTTTCAGGACAGCAGAGAAAATCGCAGACATGGGCATACGGATATATACAGTTGGCATTGGAAAAGACACTCATGTTTCCAATATGCAGGAGATAGCGAACATAGGAAGAGGTAGCTATTTCGAGCCAGAACAGTCGCAGAGGCTAAGGATATTGTTCGGCAGGCCTCCTGAAACAGAAGAAGGAATGCCTATGCAGTATTATCCTATAGTGCCTGTCGACAATGCACATTTCATTACGAAAAATCTTGAAATCAATGCAACGATAGGAGGATACAACCAGGTCGTTCCGAAGAGCGCAGCACAGCATCTTGTGTCAACCATAGACGGTTCGCCTGTGCTTGTTGTTTGGCGTTTCGGACTGGGAAAAGTTGTCACGATCGCAACTGACGACGGCGGCAAGTATGCAGGACCTTTGCTTCGGCCTGACAACAGCCAATTGATATCACGTTCAATCAACTGGGCAGTAGGCGATCTGGCAAGAAGAAGCGCGTATTTTGTGGATGCGCAAGACACTTACATAGACAGGCCTGTCGAGATAACTGTAAAATCACAGAGCGTGCCGAGCGATCCGAAGATCGAGCTGTCGAAGATTGACAAGGATCTGTACAGCGGGGTTTATTACCCTGACAAAACCGGTTTCATAGACATACTTGGAACAACAATCGCTGTAAATTATAATTCAGAGTATGCAGATGTTGGCGTCAATTCTGCACTTAGGGATGCTGTAAAGAGCACGGGAGGACAGATGCTTGATCCTGATGCTGTCGACAAGATTGTAGAATTGATCAAGGTCAACAGCAGGAGAATAAAAACAGAGAATGTGTTTTACACATGGGCTTTTGTGCTTGCAGCGCTGATCTTGTTTTTAATTGACGTCTGCATCAGACGGCTGAATGAAAATAGGAGGATAAAATCATAGAAGACTATATAAGGAAGTCTTTATTTAAATCATGATACGGGTGAAGGGAAAATGGCTTATATGAAACAAAACGTCAACTTTGTATTGCTGTTCTTTATAATACTAGCTTCTATCACGATTTTGGGAGCTACGTTCTACTACCAGTTCACTTTGAAGGACTTGAGCAACAAGTACACAAGCTCCTTGAAAGAGATAGACGACATAAACAAGAGCCTTAGCAAGAAACTGAAGAGCTTGTCAGACATAAGGAGCGAGCTTGAGCTGAAAAGCGAGAGGGAATCAGAACTGAGCACCCAGTTTGTGGAAGTCAAGGAAACAAAAGAAGAACTTGAGAGGCAGAAAGGCGGTCTTGAGACCCAGCTGTCAGAAGCAAAAAAAGAAATAATCAGCAATCAGGCAGAGCTGGTGACGTTGAGACAGGAGAAAAGCGCACTTCAGGCAAGCCTTACAACCAAAGAAAGGCTGTTGAGCGAGCTTGATGATGATCTTGAGAAATGCGAACAAGACTTGGAGGACTGCGAAGACGATCTAGACGCGTGCGAAGCGAGCTAAAATGTTCAAGAGAGTAGTTAAGGAAATTGTATTCACTTTCAGGACAATCTATATATTCTATGCTCTATTGAGATCTATCATAATTTTACTGATCGCATATCTGTTGATTGCGCCATTCAATCTTCCTTGGTTCATTGCAGTCGTGCCTGCTGCGATATATTTCATAAGAAGGACGCAGAATGACCGGAAGAAGAATCCTTTTGCAGAAATAGAAAAGCAATATCCTAGCCTGAAAGAGAAATTAAGGGCTGCAAAAGACAATTTTGACGAAGGGAATGTGTTTGTCTTTGACCTGCACAAGGAAGTTCTGGCCGATGTCAAAAAAGTGGCAGTCAGCAATTTTTTCGATACTAAGAAAGCAAGGAACGACGTACTTGTAATGTGCGTGCTTTGCTTGATAATAGTCATACTTGCACCATTCAATGTAGCCATATTTGATTTTAATTTCTCATTGGATGATATCACAGACAAGGTAAGGGATTTTGCCAGCGGCGTAGGAAATAACAGGGGAAGCAGGGATCTAACAGAGGACGACGAAGGAGGCCTGGGCGAGTTTGATGAAATTTTCGGGGAAAAATCAATAGCATTGCTAGGAGATGAAAACCTGGAAATAGAAATCGCATCAGACAACACAGAGATAGACATCAGCGACATACGCGAGGCAGAACAAATAGAATTCCAGACCTTGTATCCTGATGAGATAGGTGCAACTGCTGCAGGAGTGGCTGAAGAGAATATTCCTACACAGCATCAGGAAATAGTTAAAAATTACTACAAAAAAATCGCAACGGAGGGATAAGAACATGGTTAGTCTAGAACAATTCAAAAGAACTTTTGACGCTTTGTTCAGTGAAGTAGAGAAGGTCATTGTCGGACAAAAGGATGTAATAGAGCAGATGGTTATCGCAATGCTGTGCGACAGCAACGCATTGCTTGAAGGTTACCCAGGTCTTGCAAAAACACTTGCAGTCAGGACCCTGGCAGAATTAATGGACCTGGAATTCAGCAGGATTCAGAGTACGCCTGACCTGATGCCGTCTGATATAACAGGCACATATGTATTGCAGGAGCAGGGCGGAAAGAGAGTTTTCAAGTTCCAGCAGGGGCCTGTTTTCGCGAACATCATTCTTGCAGACGAAATCAACAGGGCGACGCCTAAGACACAGTCTGCTTTGCTTGAAGCAATGCAGGAAAAGCAAGTGACAGTAGGAAACGAGACTTTCCAATTGGACAGGCCTTTCTTTGTGCTTGCTACACAGAACCCTATCGAGCAGGAAGGAACATATCCTCTGCCAGAAGCGCAGTCAGACAGATTCCTTTTCAAGATAAAGACAACGTATCCTAGCATCGAGGAAGAAGAAGAGATTGTTGCACGATATGCAGAAAGCACAAAAGTGCCAAAGCTTAGAAAGGTATTGAACAAGGAAAGCATACTTGCACTGCAGCAATATGTGAGGCAGATCCCTGTCAGCAAGGACATTAGGAGCAGGGCAGTCAAAATTATCGCTGCAACAAGGAAAGGAAAGACATTGATTGAATATGGCGCATCTCCGAGAGCAAGCATAGGTCTTATCATGGCATCGAAGGCAAGGGCGTTGATCAATGGAAGAAACCACGTACGAAATGAGGATCTGAATGACATGGCATTGCCTATCCTGAGGCACAGGATAATCCTTAACTTCGAGGCAGAAAGAAAAGGGATAACTACAGACGACGCGATAAAAGAGATATTGAAGCAGATCAAATAAACAGGAATAAAATAGAATGGCGATAACTGCTGAATTTTTGGACCAGTTGGATAGATTTAACCTAGTCATCCATAAAAGAGTCACTTCTAACTATATTGGCACAAGAGAGAGCATTGCGTCTGGCCAGGGTCTGGTGTTCGAGGATCATCGTCTTTACGCCATCGGCGACGACTACAGATGGATTGACTGGAAGGTTTACGGAAGGACAGACAAACTTCATGTCAGGCGTTTCGAAGAGGAGAGAAGCTTGACAATCCACATTCTCCTGGACAAGAGCGGAAGCATGAAATTCATGGACAAATGGGACTATGCTGCGATGCTCGGCGTCGGTTTCGCTTATTTGACAATGAAGGAGAACGAAAAATTCCAGTTCAGCACTTTTTCAGAAGAAGTAGAGAACTTCAGGCCGAAAAGAGGAAGACAGCATCTTGCGACAATGATACATCAATTGAATGCAATGAAAGTCAGCGGAGTGGGCGACATACTGAAGGCTGCGAGAGCGGTAAAAAAAGCCACCTTCAACAGGTCAATGATAATCGTCATTTCTGATTTCTTGTACGATTTGAAGGAAATGGAGACTGCTCTTGCATTGCTGAGCAAGAACGACCTGAAAATAATACAGCTGTTCGACAAGAAA
>JAHWHE010000037.1 GCA_019323495.1 Candidatus Woesearchaeota archaeon
GAGAACGAAAAATTCCAGTTCAGCACTTTTTCAGAAGAAGTAGAGAACTTCAGGCCGAAAAGAGGAAGACAGCATCTTGCAACAATGATACATCAATTGAATGCAATGAAAGTCAGCGGAGTAGGCGACATACTGAAGGCTGCGAGAGCGGTCAAAAAAGCCACCTTCAACAGATCAATGATAATCGTCATTTCTGATTTCTTGTACGACTTGAAAGAGATGGAGACTGCTCTTGCATTGCTGAGCAAGAACGACCTGAAATTAATACAGCTGTTCGACAAGAAGGAATACGATCTTGCTTTCAAAGGGGAGTACAGGCTGAAGGACGCAGAGATCAAGGACGAGATGCAGACATTTATTTCTCCGCACCTGCAAAAAGTATACAAGGACAGGCTTGCCCAACATTGCGCAGCATTGAAAAAGATCTGCATGGGCATCGGCGCTGAATATCATTTGGTAACAACAGAACAGCCTATATTCGACGTGTTCTTTGAAGTTCTTAGAGAGAATCTCATGCTAAGAAGCGGAAAAGTGAAATAGAATTCTTATTTACAGATTCCAGAATAAGGAATTATCCAACTCTGTCCAATAAGCAGTCTTAATTGCTGCACAGTATTATAGACAGTGCCTGTATTTGGATCAATTGCAGGCAATGGCTGTGCTTGTGACATGTCGCAGTTTCCTGATGCACAGTCAGAGTTCACCCAGCATCCTAGGTGCTGATTGCAAGGAACTCCATAAGGACTTGGGAAGTTAACATCGTCACAGTATGGAGGAATAGGCGGACATGGCGGGCAGCTTCCTCCGCAATTCCAGTCGCTCTCGTCACCGCTCCACATTAGATCAGTACAATAAGATGGATATGCAGGTGGTGTTGGTGCTGGCGGTGTTGGAGGTGGTGTTGGTGTAGGAGTGGGCGTAGGCGTTGGTGTTGGTGTAGGAGTTGGAGTTGGTGTCGGTACAGGTGTTGGAGTAGGAACAGGCGCTGGTGTTGGTGCAGGCGGCATAGGAGTTGGTGTAGGTGTTGGAGTAGGTACAGGTGCTCCTGGAGCCGGTGTTGGTATAGGAATTGAGATTGTCACTGGAACTGGTGTTGGCGGCAGTGATGCTGCGCTAGGTATGTAAATTGAGTTCTTTGGATCACTTGGATCGATCGCTCTTCTTTCTGCCTTTGCCTTTCCCACAAATAGCCTGTAATTCCTGCACAAGTTGTCTAAAGTGCAGACATCCCAGGTGTATTGATTATTGTCTTCACAATCTTCATAGAAAACACATTCAATGTCTTCTGTCAATTCAAACATGAAATAAACGCATTCATTGGTCTCTGTGAAACAAACCTCTGATGTGTATTCATCGCCATCATCGCAGTCCGCATCTATAATACATTCGCCTGTTACAATTTCTTCTGCTGGCGGTCCTTCTGGTGCCGGCGGAAGCTCCTTTTTGCAGGAATTGGTTATAACTAATAGAACAATGACCGCAATGATTAATATCCAGTAAGCAGCTTTCATTATTATATAATAGAACGTATTTGTATATAAACTTTTCTTTAAAAATAAAGGAATACATTTATAAATAAATCCTATTTCAAGCAGGTCATGATTAAGATAGAATTAGATGCGGAATTCAAGCTGAGCAAGACTCTGCCTGCAGAAGCAAAACAGGACATTGCAAAGATACTTGATGATGCGAACAAGGACTTGTTCAAGAAAGGCAGCAAAGAAGACAGCGAAGCAACTAATCTGAGAGAGTGGAAGATTGTCAAGGACACATTGTTTCTCAGACTGAAAAGCGGAGGGCAGGTCAGGGCGCACGACGCAGTCCTGAGACTAAGAAAACCGCTCGCAGAAGCTATCGGCAAGAAATACAAATGCGGGATAAAATCAACAACTGCAAAAAACATCAAGATAGAAATGCAGCTTGAAGAGAAGCCTGAAAAAGAAATAACTCTGCCTTTTGTTGAAAAGATAAACATTGTTGACAATAAAGCAGTATTGTTTCTTTCTGAACTAAAAGACTTGGAACTTGAAAGAAACTATCTTACGAAAATAATCAACAGATTCCTGTCAAAGATAAGCTCACAGAAAGTGCACGGAAAAGCAGACACAGAAAAGACAGTAAGAAAAAGCGAGAACCGAGTGGAAAAGTATGTTTTCAAGGAAGATCCTACACAAGAATTGATTGCCAGGGGCTGGGTCAGAGAATTTCCAGGCGCAGGTGTCTGGACATTGATGCCTCCTTTTACAGCATTATTGAAAGCGATAGAGCAGATGATCATCGACAAGGTGTTGAAGCCGATGGGTTTCAGCGAAGTGATTTTGCCGAGGCTTATTCCATTGGACATACAACGGAAAAAAGGACATCTTGGCGGAATACCAGAGGAATTGTTCTGGGTGTGCCCTCCTGCAAAAAGGGATCCTGAATTCTTTGAAGATTACAAAGACTATGTCGAGATTACAGGAGATTGTGCGCCTGAAAAACTGATGGAGAAGTTAAGGCCGCCGATGTTCGGTCTTGCATATGCGCAATGTGAAGCGTTTTATGATTTCTTTGACAAGGAGATAATAGATGCATCAAAACTGCCTTTCAAGTTCTATGATATTAACGGCCCTACCTGGAGATGGGAAGCGGGCGGAATCAAGGGTCTGGAAAGACTGAACGAGTTTATCCGAATCGAAGTTGTTTATGCTGGATTGAAAGACCAGGTTGTTAAGATAAGGGATGAAGTATTGAAAAGATCAGAAGAAATAATTGACAAAGTATTTGATGTTGAATACAGGATTGACAGCTGCACTCCTGTCTACTTGGAACATGCAGGGGCTGTAGAAGAGAAAGGACAAACAGCAGAGCCTGGCTTTGTGAAGACGTACGACATGACAGCAGTAATTCCGTTCCAGACAGCAAGCAAGCAGGAGAGCGAGCTTGAGATATCGAGCTTTCACGTTCACACTGATTTTTACATTAAACGGTTCCATGCAAAAGAAAAGAACAAGAAAGAAGTCTGGACAGGCTGTGTCGGCTTCGGCCCTAGCAGATGGGCTTATCTATTTATCTTAAGGCACGGACTTGATTACAGCAAATGGCCGAAAGAGATAAAGAAGTACATCGGTGACAAACTGCCTGGTGTGCCTGAGATGGTTACTTGGCCTAAGAAGAAAGAATGATTATTTCTTAATTTTTATATGGTTTTAAGAACCGTTTACTTCACAGGCTTTTGATTTAGACCAGTGTTTCCTGACTAATGCCACCAATGATTTTTTTGCTTTGTTGGCAGCTGCACAAGCAGTCATTGTTCCTACAGTCGCGCCTGCAGTGCATAATCCCATATACAATAGTCCTCGGGCAACCTTTAGTCCAGGACTTTCTTCTGGAAGAAATAATTCTTTTGAAAAATACCCTATTAGTAGCGGGCTTGTAAAGAACCCTATAATGGCTGCGCCTTGAGATAAGCCTTCAGTAATAACGCCGCTCGCATTTTCGTCGTAGAAACGCCCTACCTTTTCGTATGCTTTTTCTACTCTTGTATTCAGCCTATTATAGCTGTTAGCGATTCTGCTGCAGTATGAATCTCTTTTTTCCATTTTATTCTATATTATATTGAGTGATTTATAAAACTTATTATATAAAACAAAAAGAAAAAATAGAGAAAAAATCTAACTTCTTGCCAATTCGTTTATCGCACTTTGGATTATGCCGATGCATACTGGATATAGGATCAAAAACGAGAAAGCTCCTACATAAGGTATTAATCCCACAATGAGTGTGGCAAGCATCAATCCTTTCTCAATCCTTGGCTGCTTGTTTCTTAGCTTTGCCTGGAAGTTAACCCTGTCGACCAGTCTTAGCCAGAAAATAAACATCCAGTAGATGTTGAAGAATGGTATGAAACTGAATCCTATCGCTTTTCCTGCGCCGAAATCTCCAGGATGCACTCTTGGCAATCTTCCGTGCTGGATACCATAGTAAATCCAGGTGAAAATTCCTAATGTTATGAAGTGCAGGATGATTGCAAGTGCTGGCGAGAAAGTTGTCAGTCTGTTTCTGCTGAACTCTTTCTTTTGTGAAGGGCCCAGTTTCTTGACATCAAAACCTTGTTCATAGATACTGTGTAGATCAACTGCCATTTTTTAACCCCCTATTAGTTGTTTATTTATACGGGTAGCTTTTAATAGTTTTTAAAGGTTTGTATATTCCTGCCGTGATAATCGCGGACAATAAGTTTATATACGATTGGCTTTCTTCAAATACTGGGTGATAATATTTTGTTGAAGAGGTTGATGAGTTTAATAGAAGGAAAAAGGGTGTTTCTTGGGACGCATTGGGATGCAGACGGCATCACGAGCGCAGCAATAATCTATCATCTGATAAATGACAGGGCAAAGTCAATAAGGACTCTTTCTAAAGGAGATGTTTTTTTGATTGAGAAAAAAGATGTTCCTGAAGATTGTGACATCGTGATATGCACTGACATCCATGCAAGCAAAGACATTGACAAGCCTTTGATATATATAGACCATCATCCTATTGAGAATGGAGACTACAAGCAGGATTATGAATTGATGATACATGACAAGGAATGCCAAAGCTGCACAATGGTTATATGGAACAATCTGATAAAAGGAACAGACGATCCATATTTTATTTTTCTTACGTTGTTGGGCTTTTTCGGCGACGGAGGAAGCAATAATGAAATCCCTCCTGAACTTGAATTGAAAGCAATTGGCGCTTTTCCTGAATTGATGATTAGAAAACAAAGCTATTATGGTGACGGAGAATATCTTGTACTTGAAAAATACGTTTCATCATTGAATGTTGGAAAAAGGGTTCATTGGAGCGGGCAGGTACCTCTGGAATTGTTCAAGGCCATAGATACTTGGGAGCCTTTTGTCTACAACAAGCATCCGCTTGCACAAGAACTACAGAGCTTAAGGTATGAACTTAGGGATTTGTATAAGATGCCTGTCAACATAAAGAACCTGCCCCATCTTGATTACATACAAATAGACTGCGACAAAAACATTCAGGGAGTGCTGTGCGCAAAGCACATGAAAGACAAGCCAATTATCGTGATGAACAGGTACAATGACACCATAATGGGCAGCATGAGGGTGCCTGATAGTATTGATTTTGACGCCGGCCTTTACCTTGAGGCTTTCAATGAAAAAGTGCCTGGTTTTGTGGGCGGCGGGCATGAGAGGGCAGGTGGTTTTACTCTTCCTGTTGAGCACTTTGAGCTGTTTTTGGGCTTTTTAAAAGAGCACCACAAGGTAGTGAAAAACATATAGTATATAGGTATAACTTTTAAATAAGACTTTCACTTCCCTATAGTCAAGAATGAGGAAGAGGAGTAAGAACAATCCTACGTTCTTCGCCGAGATCCAGATGCCTAAAAAAGGCACCAAATGGAAAAAAACCGATGAATGGAGAGCGTTGGGTTGAAGTTGGGGGAAGATTGACTTTCTATTGATAACGGTTGCCTAGTTTAAAGTATAGATAAGCTTTATAAACAACTTTCTTTGATTTTCTATTAAAATGGATGAAGATTATTATGGTCTTGACACAACCTGCCCTGGAGGCATAACTCCTAAAGCAAGAAGTGCTTATTCCGCTTATGTTGTTAGGTTCAGGAAGGGAATGCCGGGCAGTCTTACTGCTGAAGAAGCTGAAATTTTAGACAAGTTCTGTGGTGGAGATTTGAAAAAGTTAGATCGATTTTTTGCAGAACACAGAAAGGACTGCCCTTATTGCAATGAAAGATTAGAACGATCATTCAAGGCAGAAGATACTTGTTTTGATGGTGATAAAGGTCTCGCACTAAGATTAGAGGGAGATCTTTTTATCGAAGATGGCATTGACATTACAAAATTGCGCGAATTATCAGGAAGAGTAAGAGAAGCAAGAAAAACGCTTGAAGAAACACATGCTCAAGAAGCAAAAAAATTTATTGATTATTATGGAAGATGGATAGATGGCGAAGTTGATCCAAAAGACACTTCTGTAGAACACTTGCAATTCAGGCAGCACATCTGTTCATGCCCTGCTTGCAGGGGTTATTTTAACGCACTAAGCGCGCTTAAAGATCACAAGCTATAGATACACATAGTGTGCTACGATAGATTCTATGTCTGACTGTTAATACGAGTCTTTGTTATATGTCTGATAATATTATAGCTTCGCTGGACACTATGCGCTTGATTTCTTTCAAAACATTTATAAACTATAATACTCATCTTTTTTACAGATGGCTGAAAAAAAAGAGGGTATTGAGGATATTCCTAAAGAGGCAAAGGAACAGATAGAAAAACTGAAAAAGAAACTGGACAGTTTCAAAAAGCAAGTTCTTGAGAAGTTTGACGAATACATCATGGGGATTGGTTTATTGCCTCCGTCTAAAGAAGATAAGGAAAAGAAGGAGATAAATGTCATTATTCTTGTCAATGATACTGACAGCAAGAAGATGTCGAAGTATGAATTGAAGGACAAGCTTTCTGCGATCATTGAAAACATCGCAAAAGACATCGATCCTAATATGAAGCCTCAGACATTTATCCTGACAGAGTTGTGGCAGTCTTGCTACGATGGAAAGTATGACCTGGTCGATCTGTTTGGAATTTCTGCGCCTGTCCATGATACAGGGATGCTTGCAGGACTAAAGATTGCGAACCTGCACAGGACCATGGTCATAAAAAAGTTCGAGAAATATGTTGTTGCCTATGTCTTGTGGGGAAGCCTTGCAAGAGGAGAGCCAAGGGCAGAGAGCGACATCGACATTGGGATAGTGATTGATGACACTGATGTAAAAAAGATGTCAAGAGCAGAATTGAAAGACAAATTAAGAGCGATAATCATCGGGATGGGAATAGAAGCAGGAGAAGTCACAGGGATAAAAAACAAGCTTAATGTCAATATATTTATACTGACAGACATCTGGGAGTCTATAAAAGATGCTGTTCCTACAATATTCACTTTCCTTCGAGACGGCGTGCCTTTGTTCGATAGGGGGACATTCATGCCGTGGAAATATCTCTTGAAGATGGGCAGGATCAAGCCGTCGCCAGAAGCGATCGAGATGTTCATGAGCAGCGGAGAGCAGTTAGTGAGCAGGGTCAAGTTCAAATTGATAGGTCTGGTAGAGTCTGACATCTATTGGGCGACATTGACTCCGTCGCAGGCAGCCTTGATGCTTTACGGATTACCGCCTCCAACGCCTGCTGAGACTGTCAATCTATTGAACGAGGTCTTTGTCAGGAAAGAAAAATTGCTCGAGCCAAGTTATGTAGAAATTATGAAAAAGATAAGAGATTATTACAAAGGGGTTGAGCACGGCGATATAAAAGAGATCAGCGGCAAAGAAGTTGACGAATTATTATCAGACGCTGACAAATATCTGAAAAGATTGAAGAGATTATTCAAGCAGATAGAAAAGATGAAAGAAGAAGAGAATGTTGTTGAATTATACGACACGATCTTGACAGTGAGCAGGGACTGCCTCCAGATGGAGGGTGTCAAAGAAGTAACAGAAGAGGAACTGATTGATGTTTTCAAGAAAGAGCTGATTGAAAAAGGAAAGATACCTGACAAGTTTTTGCGAACCTTGAAAGACATGATCAAGGCAAAGAAGGATTATGAAGCGAACAAGCTGACAAAGACAGAAGTGGAGCAGGTGCAGAAGGACGGAAGATTATTGATTCGCGTCCTGGTAGAGTTCATGCAGAGAAAAAGAGGATTAGAGCTTGAAAGAACAAAGATTAGAGTAAAATACGGACCTAAATTCGGCGAAGTGACTTTGCTTGATGATGTTGCGTTTATTGTGCCTGACATTGATGCAGAAGAAAAAGAATTCCTGAAAGCAAAAATCAAGCCAGACGGAAGCCTGGCAAAAGAAGAAAAATCGAGCATAGAAGAATATGAAGATGCCTTGGCAAAAGTAAAGATCCCGAAAAGGGCTTTCATTAAAGAGCCAATTTTCGAGGACTTGAAGAAAATATTCGGAAAGGATGTTGAGATCCTGATAAGTTTCTGATTCTATCTAAATTCTATTTAACTCATCTGTATTTTGCAAGCTGTTCATCAACCCTTTTCCTAGTCATCCTTAAAGTTCCGTTGGATACGTAAGGGTGGTCTTTTGTCCTCAAACCTTTCAGTGAATCTGCCAGCAAGCCTTCGATCGCTCTTGCGCCCGTAGTGTCTTCTGCTGCAAGCTCTGCCAACCTGTCGATTGCGTCTTTCTCGAAAACTAATTTTAATCCGTATGATTCAAAGAGTTTTTTCTCGCCTTCGAGCGCAGAGTTGGGCGCGTTCAAGATTCTTGCGTAATCGCTCCTGTTCAATTTGTTAAGTTCAACCACATAAGGAAGCCTGCCGATGAATTCTCCTTTGAAACCGTATGCTCTTAATACATCTGCATTGACTCTTCTTCTTCCTTGTCTTTTTCCGCTGAGCTTTTCATCTAGTTTGCAGTAATTGTCAATTCCCTCGAAAGCTCCGCCGCAGACAAAAAGGATGTTGCTTGTGTCAATAGGCCCATATTTTGTTTCTTTTACTTCACCTGCAAGTATGGTGAGCAATTCATTCTGTATGTCATCTCCTTTGATGTCTCTCTTGTCGCCATTGCCCTGCTTCCTGATCTTGTCTATCTCGTCCAGATAAACAATGCCTTTTTCAGCACTGCTTATGTCTCCGCCTGCATTGCTGATAAGTTCCTCTAAAATGCTGACAACATCTCCGCCAACATATCCTGCTGCTGTCTTGTCCTGCATCGAGACTTCTGCGAAAGGGACATTCAATACCTTGTCTGCTATTGTCCTTGCGAGATATGTCTTTCCAGAACCTGTTGGCCCGACAAGAAGGATGTTCTTTTTTCTTGCGATCTTCCTGTCTTCTTCGCTCATCTGCATTCTCTGGTAATGGTCGCAGATAGCTTCTGCAAGAGTCAAGGTCGCGCTGCTCTGGCCTATGACGTATTTGTCGAGGATCCTTTTTACTGTTTTGTAGTCCTTGAAATCAAGGCTCTTGTCTTTCGCCTCTCCAGGTGTGAAGCCTGTGCCTGGCTTTTTGCCTATTGGCGTTGTCTTTTTGTTTTGCTTCTTTTTTCTTATCTCGTCTAATAATTCATTCCATGACTTTCCGCCAACCCTTTTCCCGTAGCTTAATTCAAGACCAACTACGGGCCTTTCATCGACTATGCAATTGTCAGTAAGTGTAAGATTTTGATGATTGTAAATATCCTCTGAACGATCGTTGAGGAAAATCGTTTTTGCGTTTTGGGGTGCCAGCAGCAAGGTTTCATTAGGCAATGCCATGTTCTTTTTCTTTGCAAGTGCTGAATATACTGCTTCTATTTTTTTTAGAAATTCAATTATTCGGCCCATCCTGTAACTTTCCTTATCAAGAGCAGCTCCAAAACTTGGTGCGTTATCGTTCTTTGGTTTCATGTATTCTGCAGCAACAGCCATAGCAATCGCATTGTCCCTTGATCTTTTAATGCCCCATTTTTTTGCTCTATCTTCTGCTTTCTTTTCTCTTCCGAAAATCTCTGTTATTGCATCATCTACAACATTGATTACGATTTCATAACCTAGTTTTCCTTTGTGATAATAAGGTTTTAGAACAACATCTAGATCATCGAAAATCCTAGAATTTGCATCTGCGCCAATAGCTTCTTCTAAAGGCAAAAAATTTACTTTGCTTCTTATTAATTTCCACCAGTCTTTCCAGTCAAGTGCGCTGAAATCAAACAATGGCTGTGTTCTGATATATGCTGCAATTCCTCTGTCATTAATCTTGACAACCTGTTCTTGAACAATCTGACTAAGATCCTGCATCCCGCCATTTCTATTCAGGCCTTGCACAGAACCTGCAAGCCTGTCCTGCAGTTCTGGATTGAAATAATAGAGCGTTTCTTTATGGAAACCGCTCGCTTCATCAATCCCGTTATTGTCTACATTCACTAATCCTAGCTTAACCATTGTAATATAGAGAATAGCCGACAATAGATATATTGTTGCTGTCTATTAATTATATTTTCTATATAGAATCAGAAAAAATTACATGCCTAGATCTTCGAGTGTATTTACTTGCTTTAATGCGATCTTGAAACTCATCAGATCGTCCCTGTCGATCGGCGCAGGTGCTTTTCTGCCGAAGCTCCTGCGTATCTCTTCTGCTGTTCCGCACGGAAGATAGTAGTTTTGTATGTGTCTTCGTACTTCTAAGAGATATTCTCTTTCGTGCATTGGCAGATTCCAGAAGAATGCTGGCGGCTTGTTTGATTTTCTAAGATTTGCCTCGATGAGTTCTGCAGGCAGTTTGTACAAAGTGGTTGCATAGAAAATCGCTTCTTCTTTTTCATTAGGATTTCCATATTTTACAGCGTTCATGAAAAACATCTGTGCTTTATTATTATCCCCTGTATTTCTCAGCCTTAGCCCTTCCAATACCTTGAGCCTGAACTCGCTCGCTTTTTTCGCTCTTCTTACATTTATGGCGTCCTGCAGGAAATGTGCATACAGAAAATTGTCCAAGGTTTCTCGGCTATCTTTAGGGCAGAGGCGCGCGATGAGTTCTTTAGCAGCTGTTACTTCTTTATCGGCTTCTTCTAATTTTCCCAAGTGCATCAGGCACTGTGCAAGACCTATGTGCGGCACTTCATTAGTAGGATCCCTTTCTGTTAAAATGCTATAAAAAACCCTGCCATAGACTGGCTGCGGATTGTCAGAAAGTATACATAACTCTGCCCTTTCTAATAGGATTGCTGTGGGCAGGTTCGCTGACTCTTCTCTGAGCTTTCTTTCTATATCTTCGCTGCTAACATTCATCTCTCTTCCCCATTAGTGCTGGGTTTTTCGAATATTTAAATATATTGGATATAGATTAGGTTTTATTTATAAATGAAAATGGGCAGATTTGGGCTTATTTTGGAAAATGAAGGTATATTTTGACGTTTTAGACTTCGCCTTTTTATGTTGTCTCTGATAGGTGACAAAATAACCGTAAGCTTTATATACTAGTGTGGTTTACTACTGGATAGAAAGTAAAGCTAAAAGAGGTTTAAACTCAATATGGCAAAACAAAACCCAACATACAACCTTTTAGACTTAGTTAAGGTTCTAAACGGAAATAATCATTATTCTGGAAGCGATATGTGGAGAGTTAAGAATAGAGCCAAGAATATGGCGAATCACTTCGAGAACGGCGAAGTAAGATTTTCTAAAAACGACGATTTGAATATGACAAGATTAAGAAAACTAGGAAGAATAGCAAGAGAAAGGCAGAGTGAAAAAAAGGACCTAGGAAAAAAGAATGTTACTGATTTGAGAAATGCAATTGCTAAAAATTTAAAAACTATTTATAGAGCTAATAGACCTATTTATGATGCTAGCCAATTCTATGAAATGCTTACAGGAGTACAAGATAATTCTGTTGACAGATTCGAACAGACAATGGAAAATAGGCAAGCAAGAGCTTCTAGATTAGAGAACGCAATCGAGCTTTTGAGGAAAGGCAGACATAATTTCACACAGGAACAGGCAGCAGACATCAAAAAGTTGATTAGCGCTGCAAATGAAATGAGCTCTTTTGGAGTAGATGCTTCTAAAGTAGATGAATTCAGAACTGTTCTTGGCGGAATTTTAGACAAGAATAAGATTTACGATCCTGATGTAAGAGGAAAAAAGGTTCCAAGAAGATATTATGACGGTCTTTTGGCAGCGATAGGCATTGGCAATAGAGAGTGCACAAAAGAGAATATTGGATTGGGCGGATTATTCAGTGAAGCTTACGAAAAATTAAGGAAAAACTGGAATGCAATTTACAATACAGCTAAAGTAGGCATGCCACAGAGAATTCCTATCATAAGAGACATGCCTGTAAAGAAGAAACTTACAGAAGCTGCTAACGGAATAGTTGGCAGAATCAACCAGTACATAAGAGACAGAAAAGAAAAACAGTTGCTTGCTAGAGAAGCTGCTCAGTTCAAACAGAGGAGCCAAGAAGAAAGCAAGATAAAGATATACAAGCAAGTTCCTATCAGAGCTACATCTGACGGAAGATTACTAGATGCTGTAAGTGTTGAAAAAGGATTTACAGATTATTTCAAAAAGAAAAATGAATTAAGATCACAAAGACTGACAGAGCAAGACTTGCTGGCAAGACTGACACCTAAACAGGTTGAACAGTATGCACAGATCAAGCACAGATTTGTCGGAAGCGAAGCTTACGAACAGCTATTGAAAGCTGCTGCTTACAATGAATTAAGGAATGAAGCAAATGCTGAAGTAAGAGCGAAAGCAGCTGCAAAGAGAGACGAAATCAAAGATTCATTGACAGCAGATATTTTAGAAGCTAGATGGGTTACTGCTGAATTAAAAAAGCAGGAGCAGGAAAAAGAGAAAAGAGCTAAGCAGATTGCTACAAGAGACAAAGCATTGGACATCTACAGAAAACACTATGCTTCTGAGAATGGAAAGCAGCTAGGCATGTACGAAATGGATGTGATCACAAGAACATGCAAGAAAGTAGGAGACGGTCTGATTGCTTTCAAAGATGAAGGCAGAGAGATAATGTATGTCTTGTCTGGAGACGAAAAAGCTGCAATCAGGCAGAGAGCAAAAGAAGACAGCACTGTAGAAGCAGGACTAAGACAGAGAGCATTGATCCAGGGCTTGTACAGAGAAGCTGAAGATTATTTTGCACAAAAAGATGCTTTCAATAATTACTTGTCTAGAAATGAAAGTGCGTCTGGTGAAAGACTGACATTCGACCAGTTCAGAACAATCAGAGCTTCTGGAAAGAGAGGAATCGATTACCAGAAAGGCACAACTGCGGACGGAATGGCTCTAGAAGGACTTACCTATAAGGCTGAGATGAATCTTGCAGACGGCACAGGAGCTGTCAGTGCAGAATTAAGTTCAGCAGAAGCAGGTAAGATAAGAGTTCATGCTTTTGATGAAATGACAAGACAGGGCAAGGAAGATAAAGCTGAATATGAAAAGCTTGTAGAAAGCTATGCAAAAAGAGCTTTGAGAAACAAGCTGGTCAAAAACGCAGAAAAGCTTTACACAAGAGTGCCTGTACCTGCACAAATAACTATACCTGAAACAGAACCTAAAGCAGAAGAACCAAGCGAATGGGTTGTTTCAGGAAAACCACATCTTCCAGTAGGAGCAGGAGCTCCTTACTAATTATTTTTTTCTAACTTTTTTATCTACTTTTTAATCACTTATTTCTACAATTAAATATTAGTACTTCTGAGTGTAAATAAATGTTTATATAGCTCATACATAGTCTGCTCTGCTTAGGGGGTAAAGGGGGCTATAGATTTGGTGGATTATAGAGATTGTAAAGTAAATCTTAACAATAACTATAAACTTCTAGTCTTAGTTCTCCTGTTAGTTTCTATATTTTCTGTATCAGTTTCTGTTTCGGCAGGAGCTGACTATAGCACCAATTTTGCCCTGAATGAAACTAGCGGGAGTTCGGACAGCCAAATTTATAGCTCAGACACCTCCATTTCATCTTCTAGCGATCTTATCATAGACCTGCAGTACAAGAGCGGGACTGATTATGATATTGACAATGACGGCATAGAGGATAAAGAAACAGGAATAGTAGACCTGACTGTTGAGGACACTGGATTTGTGGGCGATGTTGATACAAACAAGCTGTGTGCAAGATGGGAAGTCTACAGCAGAGAAGAAGAAAAGACAACAACTGTCTGTTATGGTGCGGAACAGTGCTGTGGATTTATCGATTTGTTGGCCACAACAGCTAGCTGGGACCAGGTGTTCCAGCTGCACTATGGCAGATTCGGAGCAACTGAAAACAACGATGTAACCGCGCAGGTTCTTCATGTTGACTATGACCTGGGCAGAGATTACTACAACATATTTTATTCAGGTAGGAAGACCTTGCCTGTCAAGTTCTTAGACTTGTCTAATTGGCAGCTCGACATACATACTGACAAAGAATATTATCTGCCGAACGAGGCAGTTAGATTCTTTATCACGAACAGTATGGAAGAAGCAGATGTCCAGATGTCTATAAGCGACGGAAAAAATGTGTACAACATCATCTACACTGGACAAGCAGTCGAATTTACCCCTACTACCCCTGGGGACTATACTGCAATAGTTACTGCAACTCTTGGCGACAATGTGAAGACCAAGACTTTTGAATTCACAGTTTCAGAAGAAGCTGTGATTTCCCCAACTACTTCTAGAGACAAGCTGTACATCGCGAGACAAGTGTATTATCTGGGCGAGACAGTCGAGATAGTGCTCGATGTCGAAAACATGACGAGCGCAGAACTGGACATTGTCAGCAGCAATACATTGTACAGATACAACAATGTAGGAGAACTTTTCTATTTCACTCCGCCTGACGCAAGCCAGTACATCGTGACTGCAACAGTTTTGACGCCTCAAGGAGAAAAAGAGTTCACAAAGAATTTTACAGTGAGCACAGGACCTATGAAAGTTAACCTTGGGCTTGAGAATTCTTTGAGGCGCGGGCTGAACATAGAAAAAATGGAGCTTTATGAAGTAGGAACCAAGTCGAATCTTGGCGTGCTTGGAAACAGACTTGACATGGAATTCGGCAAGAAGTATGACCTGCTGATCAAACTAAAGAAGGACGCTGTTCAAGCCGCAGCATCGAACGAGACAAACCAGACAAATGGAACAGATGAAACAGATGATTTTGCATCACAAGCAGCTCAATCTATGAATCCTATAAAATCCATCTTCGTAAGAGGATTGAGGGCAGAATCGCCTGATGCATTAACATTGAAGATAGACGAGAACATAGCTGATTTCAAGTACAGTTTCTCGCAACTGTATGCAATTGATCCGTCCGGCATGCTGTTCGACAATGCAACAGTCACTGTTGTCGCGCAAGGAAACGTACTTTATAAGTGCAAGGACTGGAGCTTTATTGCGCAGACTTGTGAGAATGATGTCTGGGAATTGTACATGACAGGACTGGTGCCTGGCCAGGA
>JAHWHE010000038.1 GCA_019323495.1 Candidatus Woesearchaeota archaeon
TGGAAGGAAAAGACAAAATACACATTAGGACAAAGAAAGGCACTGATCTTGTGCTTTCCATGAAAAACAGGAGCTTTGAACAGGACAATGGCATATATGTTGATGAAGGCAGCTGCGGAAATCTTCCCGCGGGTGAATTGTGCGGAGCGCCTGTCGAAGACAGCGCTAACGGGACTTTAGTGGTTGACGGGAGCATGGCGCCGTTCGGAAAAGTTAAGGAGCTGAGACTTGAATTCAAGGACGGCAAAGTCATTTCGATTGAAGGAGATCATGCAGAAGAATTGAAAAAGTTGTTGAAAACAGACAATGACAAAACAATCGCAGAGCTTGGGATTGGAACCAATATGAATGCAAAATTAACAGGCAATGTACTTGAAGATGAGAAGATACTGGGCACGATACACATCGCCATAGGAGACAATACAAGCTATCCTGGCGGAAAGAACAAGGCAAATATACATTTTGACGGGGTCGTCCTTAAACCCACTCTGCTCGCAGACGGGATGTGCCTGATAAAGGACGGCAAATGGCTGTAAAAACAGGCATTCTTACAGGACAAACCATTGAAAATAAAGCGAATGTTTTATATAATAAATGCTGATTTTTCTTGTAACTATGAAAAGAACTCATACATGCGGAGAGCTGACAAAGAAGGACGTTGGAAAAGAAGTAGCCCTGCAAGGCTGGGTCCATAAAAGAAGGGATCACGGCGGAATCATTTTCATAGATTTAAGGGACAGATATGGGCTTACGCAAATCGTCTTTGATCCTACGCATGACAAAAACTCACACGATGCAGCAGACAAAGCAAGAAGGGAGTTTGTTATTGAAATAGAAGGAAAAGTCAGGCCGAGACCTGATGATATGATTAATCCTAAATTATTCACAGGAGAGATTGAAGTTATCTGCGATAGTTTCAAAATACTGTGCAAAGCAGAAACGCCTCCTATAGAAATAGATGACATGAAAGTTTCATCTGAAGACATGAGATTAAAATATCGTTATCTTGATTTAAGAAGACCGCAGATGCAGAAACATCTCTTGATAAGACACAAAGCTGCGCAAGCTGCACGAAAATTCTTGTCTGATAAAGGTTTCATTGAGATTACAACTCCTTTGCTGGTGAAAAGCACTCCAGAAGGTGCGCGAGACTACATAGTACCCAGCAGAGTAAATCCTGGAAACTTCTATGCATTGCCACAGAGCCCGCAATTGTACAAGCAAATATTGATGGCGAGCGGGTTCGACAGATATTTCCAATTGCCGATCTGTTTGAGAGACGAAGATTTGAGAGCAGACAGGCAGCCAGAACACATGCAGATCGATCTTGAAATGAGTTTTGTAGAAGTTGAGGACCTGTTCGAAGTAATAGAGGGTGTAATGAAAGCGATATTCAAAGAAGCTATTGGAGTTAATATCAAAACTCCTTTCCAGAGAATTTCTTATTCAGACGCCATGGATAAATATGGAACAGATAAACCTGATTTGAGGTTCGGGATGGAATTGATAGACATCACTTCGATTGTAAAAGAAGGAGAATTCGAGGTTTTCAATAAAGTTATTGCTGATGGCGGACAAGTGAAATGCATTTGCGCAGAAGGCTATGCAGAACTTTCCAGAAAGAAGCTTGAAGGAGAATACAGCGATTTTGTCTTGAAGCACGGCGCAAAGGCGCTTGCCTGGCTCAAGATGCAAGACGGAAAGCTAGAGGGATCGATTGCTAAATTCTATTCAAATGAGTTGCTGAGCAAGATAGTCATGAAAACTGGCTGCAAAGAGGGGGATTTATTGTTTATTGTCGGCGACAAGCCAAAGAATGTAGCAGAAGCATTGGGCCATTTGAGAGCCAAGATCGCAGAAGAAAAAGAACTCTTGAAAAAAGACGATTTCAAATTCTGCTTTGTCACAGAGTTCCCGTTGTTCGAATGGGACAAAGAACTGGAGAAATGGACGCCGATGCACCACATGTTCTGCATGCCAAAAGAAGAATGGGTGGACTGTCTTGAGGATGATCCTGGAAAAGTGATTTGCACACAATACGATCTGGTGCTGAACGGCATAGAGCTTGCAAGCGGAAGCAAAAGAATTAATGATCCTGAACTCCAGGAGAGGGTAATGAAGATTATCGGAATGACAAAAGAAGAAGCGCAAATGAAATTTGGATTTCTTTTGGAAGCTTTCAAATACGGCGCGCCTCCACACGGCGGTGTCGGGCTTGGTTTTGACCGAATTGTGGCATTAATGCTTGGATTCAATGACATAAGAGAAATCATTGCATTTCCAAAGAACAAAACTGCACAGTGTCCTATGGACGGAAGCCCAAGCGCCATTGATGAGGTGACAATGAAGGACTGCCATATCAAGCTCGATCTTAAAGGAAAACCAAAAGAAACAAGAGATGAATTAGAACTAGCAGCAGAAGACCCAGAAGGGCCTACAGAAGATCTTGTTGACGAAGAAAAGGGCTTTACTGAGTAAGCTTTAAAAACAATTAGAGGATTTCTATATAACATGGGATTCGTATCTATACAAGAAGCAATGGCTAAGGGAAGCGGAGAAGTCTCTGTAAGGGGATGGGTATACAGAGAAAGGGGAAGCAATAAAATAAAATTCATAGTTCTGAGGGATGAAACAAATATCATTCAATGCGTCATAGAAAAAGCAAAAGTCGGCGAAGAAAAATTTGCAGATGCAGACAAGCTGCAGATCGAAGCAAGCTTGGAAATCCGCGGACAGATAAAAGAAGATAAAAGGGCGCCTTCTGGTTATGAAATTAATGTTGATGACTTTAACGTGGTTGGATGGTGCGATACTTTCCCTATCACAAAAGACCAGAGCCCTGAGTTCCTGCTTGACAACAGGCATCTATGGATAAGAAGCAGGAAAATGGTGGCAATCATGAAAGTGCGTTCAACCGTAGTAGGTGCTATTCATAAATTCTTCAGGGAAAGAGGATTCACAGAGTTCGACCCTCCTATTTTCCAGCCAACACAGAGCGAAGGAGGAGCGACATTGTTCAAGGTTGATTATTTCGGCGACACCACATTCCTTTCACAGACCTGGCAATTGTATGCAGAAGCAGCAATCTTCGCGCTTGGAAAGGTCTATGATGTGAGCCCAACATTCAGGGCTGAAAAATCAAAGACGTCCAGGCATCTGACAGAATTCTGGATGGCAGAGATGGAAGCTGCGTGGATGGACCTAAAAGAAGTTACAGAAGTTGCAAAGGACGAGATTAGGTTCATTATCAAAGAAGTATTAGAGAATAATCAAGAAGAATTGAAATTGCTTGGCAGGGATATTAATCTATTGCAGCATTATGCAGAATCAGAATACCCAACAATAAAGTATGCAGAAGTATTAAAACTGCTCAAAGAAAAATACAATATGGATGTTGAATGGGGAAAGGACTTGAGGACAATAGAAGAAGCAAAGATTGCAGATCATTTCAAGGTTCCTGTTGTTGTCACGCATTATCCTGTCGAGGCAATGGCATTCTACAAGCCAGAAGACCCTGATGATCCTGGAACAGCCCTTTGCTTTGACATGATTGCCCCTGAAGGCTACTGCGAAATTGTTGGAGGCTCCCAAAGAAGCACAGATGTAGAAGACATGGTCAAAAGATTGAAAGCAATGGGAGAAGACCCCAAAAATTATGAATGGTATTTTGATTTAAGAAAATATGGAAGCGTTCCTCACAGCGGTTATGGTGTTGGTGTAGAACGCCTGGTTTCATGGATGTGCGGACTGGACAATATCAAGGATGCGATAGGTTTCCCAAGAACCATGCTGAGAAAAGCTCCATAAGAACAGAATAAACAGATAAAAATAAATATAACTAAACACAAAATACATATCTATGAAAAAAAAGAGGTTAACAGTTGACTATGTATTAGAGTTCAGGCGGGCAGTTGCCCACATGATTCTTGGTGTTTTCATCGTACTGTTTGTTCTGAACACGAGCGTATTGTTCACAACATACTGCTTGCTCGCAGCTATTCTACTTGGATTTATTTTAAGTGCCTTTTTAAGAAAAAACAAGATCCCGGGTATGTATTTCTTACTTCTTAAATTTGAACGGAAAAAGAATCTGAGGCTGCTTCCTGGAAAAGGCGCAATCTTTTTCTTTATAGGGAGCCTGATTGCATTGCTACTGTTTCCTCAAAATGTTGCGCTGGCAAGCATCATGATTCTTGCAATTGGAGACGGATTCACAAACATCTTCGGACCTTTGGGAAAGATGAGGAATGTTTTCCACGACAAAAAGAAACTAGAAGGCACTATAATAGGCTTTTTTGGCGCGGCATTTGCTGCAGGATTGTTTGTGCGGCCATGGATTGCATTGCTGGGTGCATTGTGCGCGATGCTCGCAGAACTGATCAATCTGGAGGAATTCCATATAGATGACAACATTCTTATGCCAATTGTAGCAGGAATTATAATGACTTTACTGAGCGGATTCTGATTAGAAATATATATAAACTAAATATAATTCTTTAGCGTTATGGTAAACGCAAAAATCGGGCTCGAGATACATGGCTATCTGATGATGAATGAGACTAAAAAGAAGTTGTTCTGCAATTGCGACATCTCTACTTCTGAAACAACACCCAACACAAACATCTGCCCTATTTGCACTGGCCAGCCAGGAAACAAACCAATGATGCCAAACGAAGAAGCAGTAAGAAAGATTGTTGCCTGCGCACTGATGCTCGGATGCAAAGTAAATTATGACCTGCTTTTCCAAAGAAAGCACTACAACTATCCTGATCTTCCGAACGGTTATCAAAAAACAATGTCCGGCGCGTACGGTGTGCCTGTCGGCCAGAACGGAGAGTTTTCCGGAATAAGAATTAATGAAGTGCATCTAGAGGAAGACCCTGCACGTTATGATCCAATCACTGGAAAAGTCGATTACAACAGGTGCGGCTTTCCGTTGATAGAGATTGTCACTGAACCTGATTTCACCAGCACAGAGCAAGTCAGCGATTGGATAAAGAACTTGCTTACTGCCCTTGGTTATGTAAATGCGATCGACAAAGAAGCAGGGATAAAATCTGATGTTAATGTAAGCATCAGTCCAAAATTCTTGAGAGCAGAGATAAAGAACGTCAATAGCATCAAAAGTATAGTGCGGGCAATAGAGTACGAGATTGAACGGCAGCAGGAAGAGCCTGTTGAAAAGATGGAGACAAGGGCGTGGGTGGATGACAAAAGCGTTACGAAATTAATGAGGATAAAAGAAACTGTCAGCGAGTACATGTTCATTCCAGAGCCTGACCTGCCTGTTGTGCAGATCGATGATGAATTTATAAAAGAAATCGAGGACGGGCTGCCTGAAAGGCCCCAAGTCAAAATAAAGAAATTCATAGAGCTCGGCATTCCAGAAGTTGATGCAAAGATAATTGCGAGCGAAGTCGAGCTTGCACATCTGTTCGAGAAGGTTGTGAAAGAAATAGATCCTGTGCTTGCTGCGAACTGGCTTAGGAGAGAACTGAAGAGGGTCTTGCATTATAATGAGAAAACATTGGCAGAAATCAAGCTTGACGAGAAATATCTGATTGAATTATTGAAGCTGGTTGAAGAGAAAAAGATAACAGACACGACAGCGCAAAGATTGCTCGAGAAATTGATAAGGGAGCCGTTCAGCCCAAACCAATACGTCAAGGAGCAGAAACTAGAAGCAGTTAGCGGGGAAAAAGAGCTGAAGCAGTTTTGCGAAGACGCCATAAAAGAAAATTCAAAAGCAGCAGAGGACTTCAAAAAAGGAGAAGAAAAGGCATTGAATTTCTTGTGCGGATTTGTCATGAGAAAAACAAAAGGAAAAGCAGATCCTGCAAAAGTTAAGAAGCTGATGCTTGAATTGCTTGAAAAATAAAAACAAAACACTAAATCATTCAAGCCGCAGAAGAGAATCAAGCTCAGTCTTCAGTCTTGTTTCAAAGTCTCTTGTTATCTCTCCGTCTAATTTTTCTTTGTTTAATGCTGTCATCAACTGCGATATCAGCTGCTGCTCGTCTGCATCAATCTTGACTTGGCCTATGTTTTCCAGGACAATGCTGTTCTCAAGCTCTTCAAGATTAGATACTGCAACCTTTATCTCTTCGAACTCTATGCTCTTCAATTTACCTGTGTTTTTCATGACAAACAGAGCATTTTTCTCATAAAACTTTGTAAAAACTTCCTTAAAGCTAATGTCGCTCGGCTTTCCTTGCTTTAATGTGCCTTCCAGACGGATCATCACTATCGTGTTCGTGAAGTCAAGAACATTTATCTGGCTGAGCATCTCTTCTTCTATCTGCTCAGGCGTCTTGAATTCGCAGTCTATCTTTATATTGTAGATTTTTGCTACTTCTATCTGCTTGAATCTCAGTTTTCCATTGTCATAGATGTAAAAACCGCCCATGCCCTGTTCTAGTTCTTTAAAATTATTAGGGAACACTGGACCGGGATATATAATCGGGCCATATTCTTCAACCAGGTTCTCTGATCTTATATGAACGTGGCCAGAAGCGTAGTAATTGAACCTTTTCGGCAGCAAAGACAACGGAGCACTGTCCATTTTTTCAAGGGACTTGTCTTTCAATTCTGTCAGCGCAGTGTGGAACATGAAAATCTTGAAACCTTCTTCTTTTTCCAGGCTTTCCCTGTCCAGCGCTTCAAAATATGAGCGTTCAAGCATGCCTTTCTTGCCTATCATACCAGTAATCTTCGCACCTGTTTTTTTGTCTGTGACGAATTTTAATCTTAACTTGTCGCCCGCATCCTCGCCTTTGGCAACATTAATGCATAAGCCTGCTTTTTCAAGAACATCTATCATGGTCTTTCCGCTAGGCGAAAAATCGTGGCTTCCGGGAATGATGTAAACAGGCATGTTTAAGTCCTTTAATTGCTTGAAGCAGACAACAACTTCCCTCAATGCATCTACAGAAGGCAGAGCAGTATTGAACAAGTCTCCTGCAATCAGAATGAAATCGACTTTTTCCTTGATGCATTCGTCAACCGCGCCAATAAAAGCCCTTCTATTCAGCTGTTTGATCTTCTCTTCTCTCCATGCCCCCAGATGGCAGTCTGCCATGTGCGCGAATTTCATGTGCTTGAATATTATAGTCGAATATTTAAACATAACTGGGTAAGCTTTTTAAATGAGCAGAAAGATAAAAAATTTATGAAAGGCAAACTGATCACTACAGGAATTGACGGTATATTCGTAAACAGCAAGACGTATTCTGATGCGCACAAAGAATGGTTCAATTTCTATGCAAAATTATTGAAGATGCCTGAGCTTAGAAAATACGCGAATCTTCCTCAAGACCAATATTGGCCGGGCGTGAAAAAAGCAATGGCCGCGCTGTACGGAAGAGAATTTGAAAAGGATGATGAACTTCATACTTATACTGCAAGACACACTTATCAGCAATTAGTTCTTCAATGCGCTGCTAAACTTCATAGACAGAAAACTCTGGTCAAAGCAGTGCATAAAGAATGCATTGATCTGTTTAGATTTTTAAAAATGAGAGGCCATAATTTTTGGCTGGTCACGACATCTCCTGAGGGGATAGTATCCAGGCTGCTGGAACTTGCCGGCTGTTCTGATCTGTTTTCGCGCATTGAATCTTGTTCAATTACAGAAAAACCTAGCAGCGAATATGTAATCGGAAGAATGCTTGGCCAATTGCGAGAAAGAAAAAGCAGATTGCCTGCTGTGCATATTGGAGCAGGACTGGGCGCTGTCAAAGCGTACAACAAGCAGAAGATCCCAGTCGTCCTCACAATGTGGGAGGCAAACTCTGCAAATTACAAGGAAATAGAGCAAGCAGAACTTCTTGCGCCTGCAACTGCAAAAGATCCTGAGGAGCTGAGAAGCGCGTTAGAAGTTTTGTTGAAAATCTAATTATTATTTGAAAATAATTTTCAATGCGAACTTAATGCCTTGACATTCTTTATCAATTTTAATAATGACTCTTCAAATGGATCTTCTATGTAATGATAATAATATCCTTGAGCAGCTTTTGCATTCTTGAAATCCGTGCGTTCAATCTTTGTGATAAAAGCTGTCAAATTATTGATAAGGATGTCTGCTTCTGACATGACTGTATCAAAATAAGAAATTTTAGCTTTCTTATCAATCGGCAGTCTTTTTAAACTTCTTAAATCCTTTATCAAAGCAGCAATCGTATTCATCAGTTCTGTTCTTTGCTTCTCATCCCAGAAATTAACAAGCTCAATAACATTGTCTATACGCTTTAATTCTGCAATAATCTCCTGGCAAATATTTATCAATATCTGCATGCGATCTGCATCTGCCTTCTGCGCATCTGAAACTAAGTTTTTAATGCTCATCCTGTCATTGAAGAATAATCTGATTTAGGTTTATTAATCTTTTCCTTTTTGATAAACTCAGGGAAAAATGGGATCCTCAACGGTATTGCGAACCTTGCAAAATTAGAACTGACTATTGCTTCGCCCTTGTCGAGGCTGGCAATAGCCCTGCTGTCTGTGCTCAAGTCTTGTGCAGCGCTCTCGATGATGCTTTGCCTTTCAGGCGCCATCTCAAGACCAAGTATTATCTTTGTATTCATATTCGCCAAAACGGTCCTAGGTATCAATGAAGGAAGCTGGGTTATTGCGCACAGGCCTATCTTGAATTTTCTTCCTTCCCTGGCGATTGTCGAAAAAATATTATGGCCTGATTCAAGGACCTCTTTTCCAAGAACCCGGGGCGCTTCTTCCAGGATAATGCTAATTACAGGCTTTTCTTTTAATTTGCCTGTTTTCAAACAGTTCTTATAACTGCCGAATACATGGTTTGCTACAAGGCTTCCGATCAATATCTCTCCTGCATCTGAGAAACTGCTTGTGTCAATGATGACTGTTGCTGCATTTTCAAGCTCTGACACTATCTGCGCTATTGTGTTTTCGCCTCCTGTTGTGTTGAAAATGCCTCTGCACTGCAATTCCCCGTCGATCACAGAAATGTCCAATAAGTTTACGAGTTTTCTTTTTATCACTCCTAGCGTGCTTTCATGAAAACTTCCCTGGACGGGTTCTTCAAGAAAAATAGCTTTTATCCAGTCTTTTTTGTATTCTTTATAGTATGCGCGCAATGCGTCGTTCTGCGCATCAGTGAAAAACAAAACTCCTTTGAAATGCTCAGGCTCTATCAAATTGATGTTGATCTTCAGTTGATTGCATCCCGGCGGAGGATTGCTGTTAGTGTAATAACTTACCTTTTTGCTTGGATGGTCTTTCAAGCCAGATCCATGCCTTCCATAGTATTCATCGTGCGGGTCAAGCACCAGAAAACCGCAGAAATCCTTTTCCATGCAATTCCATAACAAAACACGTATCAGATTCGATTTTCCTTTTCCTGTTGTTGCAGTTATCAATATATGGTGGGATAAAACAAGATTTCCCTGCAGATTGATGGGAACTTCTAACTGCTTGCTCCCGCTCCTCAGAAAACCTAAAAATACAGGGTCTGACGGAGTCGTCAAGAAATCCAAGTCAGAAGCTTTTATTTTTCTTACAGTTGAGAAGAAATCCGGCAGGATCTTGCATGAAATCGCATCTTGGCCTTCATATTTTTCATTTATACTGTTTTTATCCTTGATAGTCAATATGTTCTTCAGCATGGCGAGTTTATAATTCCTTAAATTAGGATTCATGAAATTATAATCATTGTTTTCTTCAAGCGAAAGGCCTGATATCAATTCGAGGTTCTGTTGTGAAATCTGGCTGCCGTAGATCAAATCATATACTTGGAAGATTATCTTTGTCTTGTCGTTCTCAGCAACAAGCAATTCTCCTAGTTCAATGTCCTGGTTGCTTTTCTGCCTAATGCAAATCTCTCCGAATCTCCCAGAAATAACTTGTCCGATAACCATAGTCTAAAAAATGAACAATCAATATTTAAAGTTATTGTAAGATAAGAAAGAGAAAATAAAAAAGAAGGAAATTTACCTTCTTTTTCTTCGTGTAGTCTTTCTCTTGGTAGTCTTTCTCTTTGTCGTTCTTCTCTTGGTAGCCTTTCTCTTGGTTGTTTTTCTCTTAGTTGCTTTTCTTTTAACAGTCTTTCTTTTGGTTGTCTTCTTTGCAACTTTTCTTCGTCTTCGTGCAGCCATGAGAGTCACCTCCTTTTTTGATTTTAGTTATTTGAAGAAACAGGAATAGTTTCCTCACCATCTTTTTTATTTAAATGAAAACCCATATTTAAATGTTTCGAAAATTTTGGAAGAAAAAATAATTTTATTTTTATTTTTTTATTTTTACTGATTAAATTTTATTTTTTCAAAAAAAAAGAGTTATTTCTCTAGTCTAAGAATAGCGTCGATGTTTTTCTTGGAAATCGCGCAGCCATTTAGTTTTAGTGCCCATAAAACACTCTCGAGCAGGAGCTTTTTCATCTTGTTGTCAATCTTTCCTTTTGAAGTCACATATCTGTCAAGCAGACCCATTTCATAGGCTACGATCACCAGTTCAACACTACGGATTATTTTCATGCCCTTTGTTTCTATTTTAAATTTTCTAAGAACATTTTCGTTTATCTCTATCTTTGTGTGAAGTTTTTCTTCCATCATCTTTGCAAGTTCATAGGGTTCTTCTATCAACATCCTGGAAGTTCTCTCGTCGATGACAATGGCCGTTGAATTCAGATGCAAGCCTGCGGCGACAGTCTCCATCTCTGCCTGATGAACCAATTCAATGTATTTTCCTTCTGCCTTAAAACAATTGTTCGCCAAATCTGTTAATTGTCTGGCTTTGGGCAAAATCTCATTATCTGACAGAAGTTTCAAGACGCCCTCATTAATCTGGTCATTCACCCTGATTGCTTCGAACATGTATTTCTTTGAGCGCAACGGGCGTGTTATCAGTTCGTGCTTGACCCCTTCTGTTATCAGGAAATCTCCTCCGAACTTTTTCTGCAAATCATCGAGCAGCCACAATAACTCATTCAGTGTGAAAGTAATGATCGGCCCTGTGTCGAAAACAATGCTTTTCTTTTCATTATTCATTTTAGCTCATCAAACCCCGAAAATCTTTTTAACCAGCTCTAATCTGCTTTTTGCATCAAACTTGATTTCTTCCTCATCAATGATTTGCGTGTGGCCGACGTAGTTGCTCAGTTCCCACAAATTAATGTCGAGAAGCTCGCTGATCCTCTGGATACTTATTCCGTGCTCGTATATCTTGCTGCCTTTCTTTAATTTTGCTTTTTCAAGAACCCTGACAACATACAGTTTTATCTTATTGTCCACAGATGAAATCAGACTAACTAGATTGGCAATATTGCGCATGTAAGCGCTCAGCTTGTCCCTGTTCAGATTCTGTCTCGCTTCTGTCAGATCAAATTCTATTTTTTCCAGAAATTTCGGCCAATTAGGCAATGGATGCAATTCGTTCCTTTCGCTGATCTTTGACAAAGAATAAATCACAATTGCAAGAGAAATCACCTCTTCGTTTTGGTAGATTGTTGCATTGTGGATGATCCTATTGCTTATCTCGTCTAATTTTATGTGGTGCCTTCTTTCCAATGCCAATAATGTTGCACTGATGACAGAAACCAAGTCCTTTTTGACTTGCAAACCTAATTTTTGATTTTTCATACAGTACCTCTTTTTTATAATAATTCTTTGATTTTGATTCGAATTTATATTCTAAATTTAATTTATTCCTGGCCGAGATTTTTCTTTACCCTGTCAAAGAAATCCTGTATCTTCCTTTCCTGCTCCAATCTTCTCGCCCTTGCTCCTGCATCCCCGCCTTTTGATTCTTCATAATTTTCTAAATCAAGATATTCGTCCTTTTCTTTCTTCTTTTTGCTTATTTTTTTCTTTTCTTCCTTTTCTTCCTCTTCTTCTGCAGCTTCTTCCAATTCCTTTAACTCCATCAATCTTTCTTCTTCTGCTTTTCTTTCTTTCTGCCAGTTTTCCAAAGCAATCTCTGCTGCACAATTATAGGCGAGCTCAAGCACCGCTTTCGGATTATGGTCTGCTTCTGTACAGATTCTTTTCATCAAACCTTCTGTGAAAGGATTGATGCCCTTGCCGCCAACAGACTCAATTCTCTTTCTTATCATGTTATGCAGATCCTTGTACTGCATTTCTTTGCTCAAGTCTATCTGCAGATGATCCTGCGGTTTGAACTGGTTGATGCCGCTGTCCTCGATCTCTTCTTTTGTTCCGCTGACAATCAGCTGGAAATTGATGTTTGCAAGGAAAAGCTCTCTTATCAAGACCAACGCCAGGTCGCTCACATCCTTTACATTATCGATCAGCAAAACCAATTTATGATCAGGCTTCAGCCTTTTCTTAACTTCCTGAACAATAGTCGCAGCTGTCATGACTTCCCAAGGCTTTGTTATGTAGCGCTCAAAAATGTTCAGAAGCGGCCAGATAATGTTCTTTATCGACTGTTTCTCGCCTGTTAACTTAGAACCATCAACTAATCTTGCATGAACTATTTTCTTGTATTTTCTTAATTCATATTCCATCCATTTAAGAATCGTAGTCTTGCCTGTCCCTGGCAATCCAACTATTGTCCCGAAATTAAGTTTTTTGATGACGAACAAATTAATCTTTAGCCTGTCCTTGTCGTAACCCGCAATGAAATCATCAATGTGCTTAGGAATGATTATCTGGAAAGGGTTCCTTTTCCAGCCGAGCTGTTTGTGCCAGTCCAACATGAACTGCTCTTTCAATGATTTAGGAGCCCTTTTCTTTTTGTCTTCGAACTTTATCTTTATATTCATATATTGGATTATAGCAAATTCATATATAAACCTTTTTATATAAGATAAACTTACATAACAGCATGGAAGATTTTGAAAAAAAGAGGCAATTCATGACAGATACTGTGCGGGCCTACGGAATCCGCGATGAAAGTGTGCTGGAAGCCATGAGAATTGTGCCGAGGCATTTGTTTGTAAGGCCTGAAATGCAGGATCTTTCATATGAGAATATCGCGCTTCCTGTTGATTTCGAGCAAACTATTTCCCAGCCCTATACTGTAGGGCATATGCTGGAAATGCTTGAATTGAAAAAAGGACAGAATGTTCTAGAGATAGGAAGCGGAAGCGGGTACAATGCAGCATTAATCGCCTACATTATTGGCAAAGCAGGAAAAGTTACTAGTGTCGAGCTCATTTACGAACTAACCCAGATTGCCATTAAGAACATCGCTGCTGCAAGATCTGAACTGAAAAAACAAAAGATAGAGCTTGCAAAAACAGAAATCGTATGCGATGACGGAAGCTTAGGTTATCCGAAAAACAAGCCTTACGATAGAGTTATCATTACTGCTGCAACACCAACTGTCCCAGACAATATCTTCAAGCAATTGAAAGATGGGGGCATTGTTATCGCGCCTGTCGGCACACCATCTTCCTGCAGAATGGTCAAAGCAGTAAAGATCAAAGGCAAAATTCATAGGACAGCCGGAAAAGAAAACTTTGGTTTTGTTCCGCTGAGAGGGGAACACGGTTATAGAAAATATTGAAAGTTATTATTTTTCTTGTGGCGATTATTTTATTTGGTCTTTTTTCCGCACTCTGTGCAGTATTTCTCTGTCTCGTGCATGCCTGCGCCGCATTTTGAGCACTTTTTTGTTTTCTTTAATGCTTCAACTTTTTTTGCCTTTCTCTTCAATCTTACGCCTGGCATCTTGAGCTTTTTTGGCATGCGCATCTTCGGGAATGAACCTCTCTTTTTCACTGCCATTATAATAAAATAAATCATTCCAAAAAATATAACAATAGCGATAATCGTGAAGAAAATGAGCTTGATCGGGCTTTTTGTGGTTTCTGCACTAATAATTATTTCTTCTGGCTCTCCACCAGTACCTTCGCCAAGCTTACCCAAATATTCATTATGATTGTTCCTTAAATCATCAACATTCAGATCTTTTGTAAACCAGTCTTCATCCGCACCTTTTATGTCTTCCACAAGCCATTTGCTAAGTCTTTTTTCAAGTTTGACTTCATCTTCTTTTTCATCGTACCTTGCAATAACAGTCGCTTTGTTGTCTACAATTTCATCAAGCTCTATGCTGATGATTCCTACAGATATCGCAGGCGGCAGAAGTTCATTCTTGACATCAATCCCTAACAATTCTGCCTCTTTTTGGAATTCCCGTTCAAATCGCTTGAACTCGTTGTGATAGTCGCTTAGTTTCCCAGCAGTTATTTCCGTAAGCACTATAAAATCGCTGTCCTCGAGCGCGCGATAATAACTTTCTACAACTTCCTCTATTTTATCCAAGTCATCTTCACAGTATCCGCAATCCTCGCTGCAGGTTTCGCAGGTCTCTTCTGCATTGCATTCCTCATCACCGCACCATTCGCAATCATCGTAACATTTTCCCACTTCGGCTATATCGCAAGTTCCGTCTCCGCATATCGGCCGGGTGATTGAAATCTCCATGCTGAATTTTCCGCTATTGTCGCTGTGTAATTTGTCGTTCACAGCAAGGTAAAGAAAACCGTCTGTATCTGGAACCATTGCAAGGTATTCGCCTATCAAGAAACACGCACCTTTTTCTCCTATCTTTCCGACAAGACTGTAGGCGGGAAGGTCTGGGCAAGGAAATTCGTCGTCAGCTTCGCCCTGTCCTGCAGGTCCCACAAGCGGGCTTTCCCTCGAATATTTTATAGCTGCGCTTCCTTCGAAAACAACAGAATCTGTTACATCAAGCAAGGTCAAGGTATTTGTCCAGTTGCTCTCGCCTGGAATGCTGTAACTGAAGCGTTCGTAAGGAGGAGGCGCTCTTGTTTCTCCAGCAACAAACACGCTTAATAAGAATAATGTACTAAGTAAAATCAATGATAAAATCAGCACGCTCTTTTTTCTTTCCATCAGGCATTTAGAGTGTTATCTCCTATATAAAGATAATGGTCGGCAGCTTGTGCAGCGATATGTTTAAATATGTAAAATTAAACGATATTACAAACATGGACAGACTTGAAAAATCGGGCTTTATAATTTTCTGCATTATCTTCGCAGCTTTAGTAATACTTGCGCCTTACAAAATCTTATTGTTCAATGAATCATACTACCATTCGCAATTCCAGAAGACAGGAGTCTATCTAAATATCGGAGAAGACAAAGCGAATACTGCGCTGAATGATGTTTTTCTTTTCCTGAAGAACAAGCAGGAAACAATCGTGGGATTCAATGAGGACGAGATCTCGCATATGATAGACGTGCGCAACATATTGAACAAAATGAATGTGCTGTTTAACTTGCTTTTGGGTTTGTTTGCTGTTTTTTTGTTGCTCTGGGCTTTCTATTACAAGAAAAAACATAATGAAAAACAAAAATACAGCAGAAAAGAAAAATACAGATGCTTGTTTTCGTCATTCTTTTACAGCGGGATACTCTGCATTATATTTATTACAATTGCGGGCTTGCTATTTGTGACTGATTTTAATTTTGCATTCGCTTTATTCCACAAGATCTTTTTCCCAATGGGAAATTACACATTCGATCCCTCTGTCTCTTTGCTTAAACAGCTTTTTCCCAATAATTTCTTCTATAATTTCACCATATTTTGTACAATCTTCAGTTTGATTATTTCTGTTATTTTGATAATTCTCTTTTTTGTCTACAATAGGTGGTCAATTTTTGTCAAAAACAGAAAGTGACGCTAATAGAAAAGTTTATAAACATCATTTCAAACCTAAAGAATCATGATTGGTGTGTTCAAGAGGTTGTTAGGGAGAATTTTCAAAGACCTATTCAATAAGAAAAAACATCTTAAGATAGGTCTATATGGTCCGCCTAATGCAGGCAAGAGCACGCTAGCAAACAGAATCTGCAAAGATTGGCTGGGCGAAGAGATGAGTACTGTTTCTAATATCCCTCATGAGACAAGAGAGATCGAGATAAAAGAGCAGATCAATCTTAAGAACAATGGAAAAGAACTGAGCTTCAGCTTGGTGGACACCCCTGGAATCGCAACAAAGATAGATTACGAAGACTTCATCAAAAAAGGCTTGAAGAAAAAAGAGGCAAAACAAAGAGCGAAAGAAGCGACAAAGGGAGTCATCGATGCAATCAAATGGCTGGATGACATGGATGTTGTCGTTGTTGTTCTAGACAGCACCCAGGACCCATATTCGCAAGTCAACATCACGATCGTAGGAAACCTGCAGGCAAGAAATATCCCTGTTTTACTGGTTGGAAACAAGATAGATTTAAAAAGAGCAAACATAAAGAAAATAGAGGCGGCATTCCCTCAGTACGATATTGTGGGCCTGAGCGCACAGTATGGAGATAATGTTGACAAATTTTATGAAGCTTTAATCAAGACTTCAAACGTATGATCAAAAAAGGAGGTATAGTAGATGTTAACCATACAGTACATCCCACATTCAGAACTTCTCAATCTAGACAGTACGTCAAAGATAAAACGAATTTTGAATTTAGTTAAAGAAGAAAAAATTGTGATGGTTGAAGGAAGGTTAAAGAAAACAGAAGAAGCAGAATTGATCCAGAAGACAATGGAAATAATCGACCAGAAATTCAAAGGGATAGAAATAGCAAGCATAGACCCTCAAGAAACAAGCGTCCTGAAGAAGTTTGTTTTTAATATGCTTCTAGGAGACAGATCAGGGGTTACTTTGATTGGGCCTGCCTCTGTTGTGAAAAGCATAAAGAAGGATCCTAATAAGATACAATTGTTAACCACAGGATCTTCAACTACCAATAAAAAAAGAAAAACCAAGAATAAAAAATAAAAATGCCACACCAATGCGTCAGATGCAATACATTTTATGAAGACGGTGCAAACGAATTACTAAAGGGGTGTCCGTGCGGCGCAAAACTCTTTTTCTATGTCAAGAAAGACAGCTTAGAAGCTGCCAAAGAACAGGCTCCGGTATTGACGAAAAAAGAAGTAAAGCAAATAGAAAAAGACATACGGGAAATGATCGGTGCAAAAGACATAGATGCGCCTGTTATACTTGATTTTGAAAGCATCAAACTTGGAAAGCCAGGGCAATACGAGCTGGACCTTGTACAATTGTTCAAGGGAGAGCCGTTAGTATACAAATTGGAAGACGGCAAATACATTATTGATATTCCTTCTACTTTTCAGCTTGCGAAGAAAGAAAAGGAGAGCAAAAAATAAAATAACTGCAGAATTCTGGCATTTCAGGGCTTAAAACAGCAGTTCTTCTTTATAAATAAATGCAAAATTATATAAATAACTCTCTAAACTAATAGCTTGATAAAAATACGCAGGTGATGTAAATGAGTATTGTGGGTTTTAATTTTACAAAGATAACAGCTGAAAAAAGAGATGGTGCAAAAGGCAAGATCAACATAAAGAACAATGTTATTGTCAAAGACGTTGTTGAACAACCTATGAGTCTTGGCACCAAGGATACGAAAGCAATGAAAGTTGATTTTCAATTCGTATCTGAATATCTGCCGGACCTTGGCAATATCACAATCGACTCAAGCATTATCGCTTTAAGGCCTGTGTCTGAAATAACTCAGATAATCAAAGACTGGAAGGGAAACAAGCAGCTTCCTTCGGATTTGATCGAACAGTTGTTCAGCTATGTGCTCCGAAGATGCAATATCAAGGCAATAATGCTGGCAGAAGATCTCAATCTACCAAGTCCTGTGCCGTTACCGCGGGTTGAAACACGACCTAAAACAGACGCTGACGAAAAATAGAAAGGATAGGTGATTGCATTCTAAAATGGCAGTCAAGGAAATTAAATTAAAAATAAGTGAAGCTGTTCAGGACGATGTTAA
>JAHWHE010000039.1 GCA_019323495.1 Candidatus Woesearchaeota archaeon
GAGAAAAAGTATATTCAAGATTTCGTTGTCACCCTGTATAAAGCTTATAGAGAAACAATAGATACTGTGGTTGGTGAAGTAAGAGAAATTATTGAAGATCTTGATCCTGAAATGTGGAGAACAATGGAAGAAATTCTCAATGAGAAATTTGATCCTGAATATCATGTGTATCCAACCATGCTGCCGATGTCGCCATATGGAAAGGACCATTTCAACATATCCATAATGCCTAATGTGCTGAAGAATGCAGCTGTCAGGCGGGAAGTGATCGCTCATGTATGTGTCCACGAGCTTTCCCATTTGTTATATTTGAAAAAATTAGAAAGAATGTTAGGTTGCACTCGTGAGAATCTGCACAAAGCCATTGGCGTGAATCATCGCTCTCTTGACGGATTGAAAGAGATTTATGCTCCAATAATACAAAACAATCCCAGAATGCGAAAATTCTTTCCCAACAGAGTGGTAGGGAATCAAGAATTTTCTTTGATCAAGGTTGAATACAAAGAACATGTCATGGCAATTGAAGATTACTTTATTGAAAGATATTATGACTTTGAAAAAGAAGATTTGGAAAGAGATGAAATTGATAGAAAGATGCTTGAATTGCTAAAAGACATAGATGCACAGTTTTCTGACAAATTGAGGATATATAATAACACAAATAGGACGCATCTGATCAGATTAGGTTTCTTCAATCCAATCTTGATAGAACAGTAAGGTTTTTATACTAGCAATTGTTCAAAAAAGCAGGTGATAGATGTAATGAAAAATACGTCCTGGATCATAATAATCGTTGTTATTGTTCTTGTTGTATTGTCATTCATAATCGCTATGTTCTACGCGGCATTTTCTGGTGAAACAGGTGAGATCAAGGTTGGAGGAAAAACAGCTGATGTCGCTTTGATCAAGCTGTCAGGAGCGATAATGGGCGAGAAACAGCCAGGATTATTTGCGACAGGAGGCAGTGTCTCGCCTGTGATTGTGGATTATCTGAAAAAGGCAAAAGAGAATACGAGGATGAAGGCGATACTGCTTGAGATCAACAGCCCAGGAGGAACTGTCGTTGCTTCAAAAGAGATTGCAGCTGCTGTTGAAGATGCAAAGACAAAGAAGCCTGTCGTCGCATGGATAAGAGAGGTCGGTGCGAGCGGAGGATATTGGGTTGCCTCGAGCACAGACTTTATCGTGGCTGATGAGATGTCTATCACAGGAAGCATTGGTGTATTGGGGAGCTATGTTTCTTTCTCAGGACTTATGGAGGACTATAATGTGACTTATGAAAGGCTTGTCGGCGGGCAGTACAAGGATGCAGGAAGCCCTTTCAAGGAACTGACAGAAGAAGAAAGAAAATTATTACAGGACAGGATCGACATAATACATGAAGCATTTATCCAGAAAGTTGCAAAAGACAGGAACATTCCGTATGAAAATGCAAAGGCAATGGCAACAGGAATGTTTTATCTTGGAAAGCAGGCAAAAGAAATGGGCCTGATAGACCAATTAGGCAGCAAGAAAGAAGTAGAGCAGTACCTGAAAAACAAACTGCAGGTTGAGAAAGTGAGTTTTGTAGAATACAAGAGAAAACCGACATTCCTTGATGCATTGACGCAAGTCATGTCGCAGTCATTCTTTTTTCTTGGAAAAGGCGTGTCAGACGGAATGAAAGAAATAAATGTGCAGAACGATTATCAATTATATGTCTAGAATCCTCTTATTATTGTTATTATCACAAATATGATGTAAGCTGCAAGCAATAGTATACCATATCTCCATGTTATCTGTCTTCTCGTGAACAAGAACAGGCTTGCAATTACGAATCCAATCAGGAACAAAATAGAAGGCCCGAACAAATTGAACGGCACATCAAAAGGCCTTATCAAGGCTGCAATTGACAGACTCAATGTGAGGTTCGCGACGACGCTGCCAAAAATGTTCCCAAAACCGATGTCTGTCTGGTGCTTTACTGCTGATTTGATGTTGACTGTGAGTTCTGGTATGGTAGTGCCTATTGCAATAACCAATAAACCTATTATGTATTTAGGAATGTGGATAATGTAGCTTATTTCTACAGCGCTTATGACAAGCCATCTTGCAGACAGTAATAATGCCGCGACACAGCCTCCGAACACAATGATGTCCTGCCAGATCTTCCTGAAGACTATCTCTTTTTTCAGATGCGAAATCTTTTCTTCTTTTTTCCAGAATATTACGAGATACGTGCAGAACGCTGCCAATAGTATGACTCCATCGATCCTGCCCATCTTTCCATCTATCAGCATCAGGGATGAAGACAATAATACGAGGATAATCACCATGACAACCTTGTAGTCGATTGTCTGCTTTACCTTGACTTTTATCATCCGCGCAATGATCACTGCCAAAGAAAACACTAACGCGACATCGATTATTGAAGCGCCAATCAGGTCTCCTAGTAAAAGATTGCTTTCTCCTGCGATAGAAGCCATTATCGCAGTGGACATCTCTGGGAATGTCGTGCCGAATGAAACAACAAGAAAGCCGATGATGAATTTGCTGACGCCTGTCTTTCTTGCGTAACTTGTGACTGCGCCTATGGCATAGTCTGCGCTCTTGGAAATAATGTAAAGACAAAGTACAAAGATGACAATGTAAAACGCAAGTTGGTTCATTTATATTCCTCTTTTATGAAAAAATAGGATTATAGATATTTAAGTATTGCGGTAGAATTCAACAAGCTTTAAATAATGCCTATTTTTACGACGATAATCATGAACATTGCAGAAGTATTTAAAGACCGAACTGAACTGGATGTGGCGCAAAGAATACTTGATGCAGTGCCAGACGAGATAGGGAAACCGCCTTATGTGGATGCAAGATTGTCAGGCATCGTTCCAAATGCGTATTCTGACCAGGTCGCAAAACTGCCTCGCGAAAGGCGAAAGCAGTTTGAAGAAAGAATGATGGATTACTGCAAAAGGCACCAGATAATAGAAAGACTGGAGCAGGCAGGCCTGATAGCAAGTCCTGCTTCCTACCTTGGCAACCCGTTGTGGGCTAAAGTAAAAACAGAAGAATCGGCAGATTAGTTTAGACCAAAAGCTTTAAATCAGCTCTATTTCTTGTGTAGCATAAAATGAAGATAAAGCTTACTGACAGCAAGTTCATGCGGAATGTAGAGAAAAAGGTACTTGACACTATAAAGAAATACAAGATGTTCGACAGGAAAGACAAGATCGCGGTCGCTGTTAGCGGCGGAAAGGATTCTACAGTCTGCCTGTACATCCTGAAGAAATTAGGTTTAAATGTCGAAGCAGTTACTGTGGATGCTGTCATCGGCAATTATACAAAAGAGAATGTTGACAACCTGAAGAAGGTCTGCAAGAAGTACGATGTCAAACTGCATACGATTTCTTTCAGGGATGAATTCGGGATGGGCCTGTGCTATATACAATCTTTACTGAAAGGAAAAGGACAGAACCATAGCTCGTGCAAGATCTGCGGGATATTGAGAAGGTACTTGTTAAATAAATACTGCAAGAAGCAGAAGTTTGACTGCCTGGCTACTGGCCACAATCTGGACGACGAGTCGCAGGCGATATTGATGAATCTTCTTAGGAATGACTTGAAGCTCGCGCTTAGGATAGGGCCTGTGAGCGGGATACTGCAAACTGCTGAGTTTGTCAAAAGAGTCAAACCATTGTATTTTGTCCCTGAAGAGGATGTGATAAGATACAGCAAAATAATGAAGTTTCCTGTGAACTACGGCATCTGCCCGTGCTCTGTCGGAGCGTACAGGAGAAAGCACAAGAATTTCCTGGACGAGTTCGAGAAGAAGCATCCTTCTGTCAAGTTCAATATCGTGCACATGCATGAACGGCTGATGAGCCTGATCAATCCAAAGAAATTAGATGTGGGTGAAGTTAACAGGTGCAAGACGTGCGGGGAGCCTGCTGCAAAGGACGAATGCAGCACATGCAGGATATTCAAAGAACTTAAGATATTAAAAAATAAGAAATAAAATAATTATAAATTAAAAAATTATTTCTTTGCTTTTTCTGCGACTTTTCCGATCCATATTGTTGCGATTACAGCGACAACAGTGACGATGACAGCATAAAATACCATCGCTGGAACCGTGCTCTGATCACCAAATATCTTCTGGAAGATGACCCTGATCGTGTCGTTCCATGCAAGAGCTGCAACAAAACCGAATGCTGCAGTGATCAATGCTGCAAATTTTTCAATGACTTCTTTTTTCATATGTCCACCCCTGTTTTATTTCTTGAAATAATTTCTTTTCCAGTACATCAATGCTAAGAACACTATATTTATTGCAACACCTGTAATGACGCCAATGATTATTGCATTGTACATCATCGATTGCATGCTTGGCATCATGCCTGCTCCTGCTGGAATCAATTTACTCAATGCAGACACTCTTCCAGCGACATTAGTAAGGCTCAAAAGCGAGTTTGCAATGAAAAACACGAATAGGCAGGCAGCGTAAATGAATGTCCATGTGTATCTTTTCCATGTCGCATATGCCAGCAATGCAATGCAGAACGTATTGATAACAAGCAATAGTACTAATGCCAAATACCCTGTAGCAAGATATCCAAAAATAGGGTAGCCTGTCATATAGATGCTCATTACAGACAGGGCAGACGATGCTGCTGAAATAATGAACAATACAAACAAAACTTTCAATGTAGCAGGCATAGGCTCCCAGCCGTGTTTTCTCTCTTTTTTTTCAATCTTTTTCTTCATAGTTCAAACCTCCTGTATTTCTCATTAATAATCTTGACTATTTCTGGAAAATCTGAATAGGACTTGATGTATTTCTCATAGATTTTCTGGATGTTTTCTTTAGTTTCTTCGAATGATTTCTTTTCAGCCCCTTCTGCCCAGTACCTGAAAAGGATTGTTTCTGGATAGTGCAGCGAAAGCCCATCAGCATACTTGAACAATCTGCCGTCTTCTGTCTCTGGTTTTCCGCCTGTTCCGTGATTAAGAATGCAGTCCTTGTCTTTTTCATCCAGCTTGAATTCCTGTTCAAGGATGTCTACGCTGGCCTGCGCATGGTTCCTGATGTCTGCCTTTATCTTTCCAATGTCGTGGACCCAGGCAAGAGTTTTCAACCGCTTGATATCGGTCTTTTTAAAAAATCCAGAAAGCTCGTCGATCGCCTTTATCATGTATTCTGCATGAAGTATGTTCCACTGCAATTCAAGATCAGAAAGCTGCTTGAATTTTTCTTGCGCAAACTTCTTTGCTTTTTCGTAAGTCAATGCCCCCATAGTAATTGGCACTGTATTCTAGTTTATAAATTTATTCCATTGAATAAGTTTTATAAATACTCTAAGCATGGATTAACAATGGAGTTTGTTATCGAGCCGAAAAACGGAATATGGGTTGCTGTGAAGCCTGGGGTAAAGCTTCCGGAGTATTTAGACAGGATCAAAAACGCAGATGTTCTTGCAGCAGACATCGATGACACTATTGCGCCGTCTCCTGCAAAGAGAATTGCATTCTCTAAATTGAAAGACATAAGGTTTCTTGCAAGCCCCAAGTTCATGATGTGGGGTTTCAATACCTGCCTTGACCTTGCTGTAAAGGGAAAAGCAGCAGAATCAGATGCGTGGAAAGATTTCATTGAATTATTCTTGAGAGATCCTGCTGAGCAGGATAAAATAAGAAGACAATACACGCCTGAATTCGCGCGCTCAACATTCTATCCTAGTGTTGCTGATTTTTATGCGCGCCTGCCCCTCTATATGAAAAAGTTTTTTGTAACAAGAAACATAAGAGAAGTCGGTGAAGCTTACTTGGAAGCAGCAGGCTTCAACGAGCTATTGCCTGAACAGTTCGACAAGCGGGGCAGCCTTGACATGATATTGCTGATGCAACCTGAAGCAAGAAGATTCCTTGTGCAGGGAGACAGCGAAGAAGACCAGGAATTTCTTGAACGTCTTGAACTAAAGAAAAAGATAGGGAGATTGCATCAAGTAACGAGCATCTATGTTTCCGGCAGTCCTTACAGCCTGAATCCTGCTTTCGATATAAATATAGGAAGAGATTATACAGGATTGGTTAAGCTTCTGCAGGCTTGTTAACTCTGCCCATGAACAGGATGTTTCCTGTATCCTTCTGCTGTATTATGAAGATGAACGGATGGTCTGCCCTGAACTCTCTTTCAATCATTGCGGCTTTCAATTCCATGATAACAGCAGTTGCAGCTGCAGCTTCTGTTCCTTCTTCATTGACTTCCACGAAAGCCTGGTGTATCACCTGCGCAATGTATAATGAATCGTCGCCTGTCATGCCTGAGAAGTCTGCATACATGGAAAAAGCAGTAGGCATGCCCATCTGTTCAAGGTCTTCTTTCATCATGTATTTTGTCTCGAACTTGAACTTTGGTATGTAAATGTTTATCTGCTGTTCGTGCAGCATCTTCCTTATGGATGATATCTTTTCTGGTGTCAATGAATCGTCTATAGCCTTAAGATCTTCTTTCGGCAGAAGGATCAGCATCGATAATTCCTCTCCATCATAAGGAAGCTCAAGCATCTGGAGATCCTCTGTCTCTGCGTAATTGAATTTCGCTTCCTCTCCTGTCTGGCGCATCATTGGAACTTTTACTGTTGTTTCTGGATTCACATAGAAGTCTTCATCCATGGTGTCTTTCTTATCAAACTGCTTGACCCAAGTGCCTTTGAAATAGATGGCATTGGTTAGTACTAAGCGAGTCATTTCATTGATTATTCTTTCTGGAATCAAGTCCTTTATCTTGTCATTGGTCTGTTCTTCGACCCAATTATTTATTGTCTGACGGGAACCTTCTGCATCCCCAATGAAATCCAGGTTAGTCGCTCTTCCGCCATAATACTGCTCTATCATGCCCATGTATTCTGGAAGGAAATTGAAATCTTCCTGAGCCCATAATGCGTTTGCAGTGTTCAGTTTATAGCTCTTGTCTTTCTTGTTTATCTCGTTATAGATGCGAGCGAACGCAGGCCTTCTTGTCTCTTCATCAGGAAAATGAAATACATTCTGCATCTCTTCTGCTGTCTTTCCCCCTGCACCCTCATAAGTCATTGCCAATGCAGTCGAAATGCTGTAAGGAGAATAGAAAATATTTCCTGATTGACCCTTGTATTTATGATAAAGATCAAAGGCGAACTGATTGTTCGCATCAACAACGCCTGCGACTTTCTCTGGCGTTGCATCAGCATCATCTACTGGAACAACTATGTCCTGCTCTTCTTCCCCGCACCCCACTAAAAGGACGGATAATAATGCAAGTGCAAATGTTATTGCAAGTAATTTCCTTATCATAACAACTGGTAAATATAGAAAATATATAAATATGTTTATAAATTCCATCTAGATTGAAGTCATGATAGTTTCTATAGTAACCTTTATATATAACATGCTGGTTTCAGACGGTATACCGATGAAATGATGATTCCCTTCGGGGATGAGTGAGGTAATGATTCTGATTATTATCTCATACTTGTATCGGATATTTTGAGGAGGATACAAAAATGGTTGGAACCCAGATAAGCAAAGAATTGATTGAAGAAACATTCAAGGCAATTGAAACTGCTAGAGCTACAGGAAAATTAAGAAAAGGATGCAACGAGGCAACAAAAGCCCTTGAAAGAGGAATTGCAAAGCTTGTTGCGATTGCAAAAGATGTAGAGCCAAAAGAAGTCGTTCTTCACCTGCCTGTGTTGGCACAGGAAAAAGGTGTTGTATGCGTTGAAGTTGGATCAAAAGAAGAACTAGGCGCAGCAGCAGGAATCCAGGTCGGAACGACATGCGTAGCCATCGAGAAAGAAGGCGAAGCAAAGAAGATTATCGGCAGAATTGTCGAACAGGTCGGCGCTCCTGCTGGAAAAAAGGAAGAAGAAAAGCCAGTCGAGAAGCCTGCAGAAGAAAAAGCAGAAAAAGTAGAGAAGAAAAAACCTGCAGAAAAGAAGGAAGCTCCAAAGAAAGAAGCAAAGAAACCTGCTCCAAAGAAAGAAGCTGTGAAGAAAGAAGAAAAGGCTGAAGAAAAACCTGCTGAGGAATAAATAAAATGGCAAAAGAAAGACAAGAAAATCAAGGAAGGCAGGAAAGGCCTGCAAGACAGGAAAGGCCACAGCAGAAAGGCGGGAAAGAAAAAGAAGCAGCTGTCAAGGGTAGCGTCACATTTACAGATGCGGTCAGAGCGACTGTTGAGGAAATCGTGGGAAGAACAGGCGCTCGAGGAGAAGCTACCCAAGTCAGATGCAAAATCCTGGACGGAAGAGATTCCAACAAGGTCATCAGAAGAAATGTGAAAGGACCTGTCAGGATAGGAGATGTATTGATGCTTAGAGAAACAGAAATAGAAGCACAGAAACTGAAAGGAGGAGGCAGAAGATAAAATGGCAAAATGCACTTTTTGTGGAAAGAGCTTCAACAACAGCGGAAAGATGTTCGTACAGAACAGCGGAAAAGTACTTTATTTTTGTTCAAGCAAATGCGAGAAGAATTTATTGAAGCTGAAAAGAAAACCCAAGGACACGAAATGGGTTACCTCTAAGAAAAAATAAATGGTGAATTGAATATGGTAAGTATGATTGAAAAAGTCATGAAATTGATGTTGATCCCTGAACAAATCAGGAATATAAGCGTATCCGCGCATATCGACCACGGAAAGACAACTTTCACAGACAACTTGCTGGCAGGAGCAGGGATGATGTCGGAAGAGCTGGCAGGACACCAGTTGGTAACAGATTTCAGGGCGGACGAGCAGGCAAGAGGAATCACTATCGACGCTGCTAACGTAAGCATGGTCCATCAGGTCGAAGGAAAAGAATTTCTGATCAATCTGATCGACACCCCTGGCCACGTTGACTTTGGCGGGGACGTTACAAGAGCCATGAGGGCTGTTGACGGCACTATTGTTCTTGTCGACGCTGTAGAGGGCATGATGCCTCAGACAGAAACAGTTCTCAGACAGGCATTGAAGGAAAAGGACAAGCCCATCCTATTCATCAACAAGGTTGACAGGTTAATCAAGGAACTTAAGCTTGCTCCTGAAAAGATGCAGGAAAGATTCGTCAACATAATCATGAAGGTAAACAAGTTTATCGCGCAGATATCAACAGACCCTGACACCAAATGGAGCATCAGTGTCCAGGACGGCAGTGTCTGTTTCGGAAGCGCAATCCACAACTGGGGCATGTCCCTGGATTTCATGCAGAAAAAAGGGATAAGTTTCAAGGACATTATCGATGCTTATGAAAAGAATGAAGTCAAGGAGCTTGCAAAAAAAGCACCTCTTCATGAGGTAGTCTTGACAGCTGTAGTAAAGCACCTGCCTAATCCTGTTACAGCGCAGAA
>JAHWHE010000040.1 GCA_019323495.1 Candidatus Woesearchaeota archaeon
CTTTAACGTCGTCGTAGATATTTGAGATGATTGTTCTATTCGCATCTAAATGCATTGCTTTTGTTATCTCTATTATCTCTCCAAATCCAGGATCTTCTGGTGTCAGGATGAATGTATATTCTTCTCCTGGAACTAATCCTGTCTTGAACAACGCCCACTCTCCATAGCATGTTTGAGTTGTGAAATTCCAGTCCTTGCACTTGTACAGCTCGCTTCCTTTTGCCACGACAGTTATCTCTGCTGTCTCAAAATCAAGTTCAGTAGGATCTATGCTGTATAACTGGACCCACTTGTTTTCATCTCTAACTTCTGCGATGCTCAGCACGTTTTTCTTTTCCCTGCTGTTGACTTCTGCGTTGTTCACAACAATCTTCTTTATTGGATTGTTTTCTGGGAAAATCTCTACTTCATACAGATTAGTTTGTTTTATTTCCAGATCCTTGTTGAAATCGTTTAATTCTATTATTTTGATCGCTTCTATTTCTGCATTGATGTCATTGCTCGCCACAAGATCATTTAATGCAAATTCTTGGACAGCTGCAGACACAGCTGGAACTATTTCTGTGCCAATTTCCAGAACAGGCATTCCTGTTATATCAGTCATTCCTGCAGGCCAGAACAGCACTAGCAGCACCATTATCAGCAACGCACTAATACTGAATATCTTGAACTTGGCATTTCTGCTTAGCTTCTTCTTTTCTATTACTGTTCCTTGTCCAAGATCTAAGTCATCAGTCATCTCTAGCTTTTACCTCCTTTCTTTTTCATTTTCAGGACAGCCCTGTTATAGACAGTCCACACTGTACTGCTCTTCTTGTTCAACAGCCTGGCGATCTGGCTGCCTTTCAGCTGCTTTTCGTCTTTCAGGTACAGAACTACGTGCTCGAGGATTGAACAGGTTCTGTCAGAAAAAAGAGAAACAGGTATGTGAAGCCCAGAAGGAAAAGAACTGAATTTAGAACTCAGTTTTTTTGTTGCGCGCCTATAGGAGCTCCATATACCTCTCTCATCACGGTTAAGCAATAAAGAAATATCGTGCAGTGTTTTGTTTAGATTCTCTTTCAAATACTTCACAACTGCTTCTGCAGGTGAAATCTTGTGAGCAAAAATATCGATAGGAACAGAAAGTTCTGCGGGTTTTTCTTTGATTTTTTGAACAGATGTGATGACATTTGCTATAGAATTGATCACTTCAGCAGCTTTTTGCAGGTCTTTGTTTGAATATTGAGAAAGAGCAGGAAAACTATCAGTAACAATATCTCTACTATCCTCATTTCTATGAGCCTCTTTTTTTGCCAAGTACTTCTTTCCTCACTTCTATCTAAAGGCGCGCAATATTTTACTTTGTATGTAGTAATAGTATTTAAACTTATCTGTTGGTTTACTTACTTTGTAAATCTTTATTTGCTTTATGTAGAGTTAATTACTTACAAAGTAAAACAAATCTCTTTCTATGTAGAAAATAATACTTCCTATGTAGTTATTTTGTTGTCCTGGAATTCCCACTCCTGAGTGTTAATAAACCCTTTTATAGCCCGATATTTACTACAGATTCATGGCAGTAAAATTATCCCATAGAGAACTAGATTTACCTAAAATAGAGATAGGCAGATTGCTGGAGATCGCAGCAGAGCACAAGGAAATCATCTCGCTTGGGCCTGGCGAGCCAGACTTCAACATGCCCCTGCCATTGATAGATTACGTGAAAAAGATTGCTGACCAGTGCAATCACTACAGCCCGCCAGGAGGAAGGCACGAATTCAAGGAAGCTATCATAAAAAAGCTGAAAAAGGAAAACAGAATAAAGGCAGGGCCTGAGAATATAGTCGTGACCTGCGGAAGCCAGGAAGGCCTGTTGATAGCGAGCGCATGCACAATGGATGCAGGCGATGAGATGATCATACCAGATCCTAGTTTCTTTGCGTATCTGCCGACAATCGAGATGTTCAATGCAGCTCCTGTGTTTGTTCCTGTTCTTGAAGAAGAGAATTTCGCGCTTAATCCGGATGAAGTCAAAAAAAGGGTCGTGCCTGGCAAGACAAAAGTCCTTTTGATAAACAGCCCGTGCAATCCAACAGGAAATGTATTAAGCAAAAACATATTGGAAGAACTGGCAGACATCGCAGTCGAGAACAACATGTATATTTTTTCTGACGAAGCTTATGAAAAAATTGTTTTTGACGATGCAAAGCACATAAGCGTGGCATCATTGAACGGCATGGAAGACAATGCAGTCTCATTCTTTTCGTTTTCAAAGACATACGCGATGTGCGGCTTCAGGCTTGGATTTTGTGTTGCCAACAAAAAGCTCGCAGATGCAATTACAAAGAGCCACATCTACACAACAATCTGCGCACCTACAATATCGCAGAAATTAGGCACAAAAGCATTGAGCCTGCCAAGCATCCACACAGATAAGATGGTCACTCAATATCAACGAAGAGTTAGATTGATGCTCACAAGATTGAATGAGATGGGCCTTTATTGTGCAGAACCAAAAGGCGCGTTCTATTGTTTTCCAAACATCCAGAGCATAACAAAAGACAGCAAGAAGTTTGCCTACGATCTGTTGAAGAAAGCAAGAGTCGCAACAGTTCCAGGAGTTGATTTCGGGACAAAAGGCGAAGGCCACATTAGATGCAGCTGCGCAACAGACATCAAACTGATAGAAAAGGCAATGGACAAGCTGGAAGATTATTTGAGAAAAGTCAAAAGAAACAGATTGAGAAGATAATAATACAAATAAAATAGAGGACAAGACAGATGAAGACAGATGTTCTAGAAAACGCAGGGAAAAAGGTTGTTCTTTTAGGAAACGAGGCGATTGCAAGAGGCGCAATAGAGGCAGGCATCGGAATGGCAGCAGCTTATCCAGGAACACCGAGTTCAGAAGTCCCGATAGTACTGTCATCCATCGCTAAGAATTGCGGTTTCTATTTTGAATACAGCAGTAATGAAAAAGTTGCGTTCGAGACAGCTGCAGGCGCTGCATGGTGCGGTGTAAGGGCGATAACAACAATGAAGCACTTCGGATTGAATGTTGCGAGCGACAGCGTGATGCCTGTTGCTTATGTTGGAGTGACAGGGGGTTTTGTTGTCATGATCGCTGATGATCCAGAAGGTTGGAGCAGTGCGCAGTCAGAGCAGGACACAAGGCATTTCGCAAGAATGGCAAGGATGCCCACTATCGAACCGAGCAATCCGCAGGAATGTTTGGATTTCACAAAATCAGCATTCGATATTTCAGAAGAATTTCAGATACCTATTATATTAAGGACAACAACAAAAGTCAGCCATTCAGTTGGCACTGTCAAACTAGGAAAGATAAGAAAGCCGAAAACAACAGGAAAATTCAAGAAAGATGCAGAGAGGTATTACAATATTAAGCCGAACTTGCAGATGCTGCACAAGAAGATAGACAAAAAATTAGACGATATTGAAAAGAAATACAGCAATCAGTTCAACAAAATAATTCCAGGACAGGGCGACATAGGAATAATCGCGAACGGCGTGAATTTCGAATATGCAAAAGAAGCGCTGCAGGAATTGAAACTAAAGCCTCATATCGCAAAAATAGGCATGACGCATCCAATTTCTGAAAAATTCATCGCCAATTTCATAAAAAACAAGAAAACAGTTCTTGTTCTCGAAGAATTGGAACCTATCATAGAGGATTTTGTCAAGCAAGTTGCAAAAGAAGCAAACCCAAAACTAATCGTGCATGGCAAGGACCTTCTTCCAAGGGCTGGCGAATATAATTTAGAAAGAATAATGCCTGCTCTGGAAACAGTTTTCAAGAGAAAGTACAATGTCAATTTCGAGCAGCACAGGAAAAAAGCAATGGACGCACAGAAAGACTTTCCGCCGAGAAAGCCTGTCTTCTGCCAGGGCTGCCCTCACAGATCCACATTCTACGCAGTGAAAAAAGTATTCGGCAAGGACGCTGTTTTTGCAGGCGACATCGGCTGTTACATACTTGGCATTTTTGAACCGTATGACATGCAGAATTTCTGCATCAGCATGGGCGCGAGCATCGGGATAGGTCATGGAATAACAAAAGTCAGCGACCAGGAAGTGATCTGTTTTGTCGGAGACAGCACCTTTTTCCACGCAGGAATGCCGCCTATTGCAAATCTTAAGTTCAATGACGGAAAAGCGCCTTTGATCGTGGTCTTGAACAACGACA
>JAHWHE010000041.1 GCA_019323495.1 Candidatus Woesearchaeota archaeon
ACCGCATTTGTATCTGTTTTCATCTCTGCCTTATTCTTTTGCATGTTTGTTTCTTTATTTACTAATTTGTTATTTTTCTTTGCCATCTTATTTCAATTTTTGCCCGCTGATGGTCTGCTCAATCATCGGCTTTAAATTCTTGTACAATGCATCGATTTCTTTCTTGCTAACTTCTGTGCGAGGGATCTGCAGCTGAAGCTTATCGTCTTTATATCGAGGGATGATGTGCATGATGAAATGAGGCGCCTTTTGCTCTGCTCCTGCGCCGTTCTGGACAATAACGCTTACGCCATCTGCCTTGAGATTCGCGATCATTGCGACTGTCAATCTCTGTGAAATGACGCCCATGTGCGAAAAAATCTCTGAATCCAGTTCTTCGACAGTCTGGCAGTGATTCTTTGGAAGAAGCAGCAGATGGCCTGCAGATGCAGGATAAATGTCAAGAATAGCAACTACATCATCATCTTCATATAATTTCTTTGCAGGCACCTTTCCTGCAATGATCTGGCAGAAAATGCATTGTTCCATTCTATTTCACAAATCGCTTGGCGCCGTGGGGCAGATTGTTCACAATGTCCATTGCAGTGAAGCAATACCCTAAATCTTTTCTTACATGATCTCCTGTATCGCCAGAAATATGCGCGCCTATCCGTGCAGCATCAAACAGGCCGTAGCCGAGCGCGATCAATGCGCCGACAATCCCTGCAAGGACATCTCCTGTTCCTGCGACAGTCATCCCTGGATTCCCTGTCTTGTTCTTGAATAATTTGTGCCCGTCAGAAATATAATCAATCCTTCCCTTCAATAATACAATTTTGTCTGGCTTTGAATACACCATCATCGCTTCTTTTGTCGCGCTTGTGCCGAACAATTCCTTGAACTCCCCTTGATGCGGGGTAAGAACCGCGTTCTTGACCTCTGCGCCCTTGATTAAATCCAATGCATCACCGTCGATAACCTTTGGAATGTCAAGCTTTACGATCTTCCGCACAAGATTCTTTGTGCTCTTGTCAAGGCCTATTCCGTTTCCAATTACAATGACATCAACCTTGTCAATCAATTCCTTTATCTTGTCGTAATGCTTTTCAGCAAGGCATTTTCCGTCCAATTTCTGCGTTATCAGGCTCGGTTCATAGCTGTTTATCACATACGCTGCTTCTTTTATAGTGCTAACATAAACAAGATCGACTCCAGTTCTCAACGCAGCCATTGCTGCCAAACCCGGAGCGCCGACATAAAATTCACATCCTCCTATCACAAGAACTTTTCCATTATCACCTTTATGGCTGTCTTTTCTTCTTACAGGAATCCTTTCTTTTTTCGCAGGTACTTTTGCTTCCTTGAGTTCCTTTTCTTCGATTTCTTCTTCCGGCTCTGCTTCTTCTAAATCTTCTTCAACAGCTTTTTTTGTTTTTCTTCCTTTCTTGGATTTTTCTTTCTTCACCTTTATCTTTGCGGCCTTCTCTTTCTTTTTTTCTGTTCTTGTCTTAGTCTCTGCTTTTTCTTCATTCAATTCGCCTTTTTCTCTTAAGAATTCTTCAACCCTATTCTTAGAATCACTTTGCTTTTTCCCGCTTATCTCATCCACAAACTCCTTTAGCTTGGGATGCTGGGATTTTTCTTCCTTTTTCTTTTCATCCTTCACCCATTTGAATCTTATTGCCATGCAGTTCATAATAATATTGTAGTATATAAACTTAATCTTGCACACGCTAAATATTAACCACTATATATCGATGACGGGCTATCAGCACTTCAATAGAATTAAATTTATATATTCCATAGCAAACTCTAAACATGGGGAGATTATGGGCTTAATAAAGAGATTGACAACAGCATCAGGCGCTCTAGGGCTTTCAGCGCTAGCATTCGGTTCAATAGGCGCTTCTACTTCTCTTGCAGATGAACCAGAAGTCAAGGTTGAAGAATTCTATAATGAGGAATTTCAAGATTATCTGAGAGCAAATAGAAAGGATCTTTATGAGCAATTGCAAAAAGCAAAAACAGAGTATATCGAAAAAAAATCAAAATCTCCTGCACCAGAGACTCCTGCAAAAAAGCCAGCAGCTCCAGCACCAAAGCCAGCTGCGCCATTGGCAAAAAAACCAATGCTGAACTTAACAGGCGAATTCATGCATGTTTATCAGAACAGATCAAGCGATTACAGTGCAAGATTTGAAATGAGCAGATCAGACACAAAAGACACTGTTGTCACTGAATTCGGCTATAATCCTGAAAAAAAACAGAAAAGATTCAACATAGGAGGCAGCATTAATTTCACTTCAAATAATGTAAAAGGAAACGCTTCTGTATTCATGGCAGGCACTGATACAATGACAGAAAGCAGTCACGGTATAAATGTTGTTGCGCAGACAAAGGACAATCTTCATTTCGGAGGCGCGTTGGAAAGGACGATAAACCCTGACAGCAGAAAATCAGATCATCTTGTCTTTGGCCATCTGGGAAAATCTTTCACGACAACAGAAGGAAGCCAGACAACAGTGAAATTCGGAGTCGGAAAAAGAAAAAACTCAAGCTTATACGCAGGCTATGTCTCTCACGATCACACTATCAAGCCCGCACATCTTGGCGTTTCAGGATCAGCAGGTTTTGTAACAGAAACAACAGGAGATAGCAGGATCAACGCATCTGTTGGCTTTTATCCTGTCGACAGTTCTCTTGATTTTGGAGCAAGATTTTGGGGCCAGATGTCAAAGAAAAAGAATACAAGATATGAAGACGACATTGTGGCAACCGCAAGAGTTGCAATCGGAGGAGGCGCAAAAAAACTTGGAAGAAGCGCAGCAGTTATCTCAGAACTTGCTCGTGGACCTTTATTGAACTATCCAGGAATCGGCTATCCTCAAGGCTACCCTACAAACTACAGGATTCCTCCTTTCAGTTTTGACGGTCAATGGGTAGTTGACTACACTTTTGTAAAAAAGAATCCGATTAATCTAGAGATGCACAAGATCCAGGCATCACACAGGTTTGACGACACAGGCATTCTAAAGCAGCCAACAGTAGGTGCAGGCTACGTTCACACCAGAATTGGAAGAACATCAAAACACGATGTATTGTTTACTGCACACAGCATGATACAGGACAGGCTTTTAGTTTATGGCGACCTTAGTTTGCCAACAACAAATACAAGAGATGGTGCAAAAGGGCAAGTATGGATAGGCGCTTATCATAGCTCTGTTCTAGAATAACGGCATAAATTTATATATAATTGATTAATCATTCTTCTTATGGAAATTAAGATCATAGAACCAAAATCAGAGTATAGCGGTTATAACTTCAGTCACATGAACAAGTTGCCAATGTTGGGCTCCATTTATCTGGGCACCATCCTCAATGATGCAGGCCACAATGTTAAAGTTTACAATGAGAAACTTGTCATGCCGAAGAATCTCGATGCAGATGTTCTTATCCTAAACTCATTGACAAGCGGTGCGAACAGGGCGTATTCCTTGGCAGAACAATTCAAGCAGCAGAACCCAGAAGGGAAAGTATTGATGGGAGGCTACCACGCTTCTTTTATGCCAGAAGAAGCCTTGCAGCACGTTGACCAAGTTGCAATAGGAGAAGGAGAGAACATAATCCTTGATCTTGTTAACGGAAAAATTAAAGACAGAATAGTGCATGGAACTCCTATTGATGACTTGAACAAATTGCCTTTTCCAGACTATTCTTTGATGAAAGGCTTGAACTATCCTAAAAAAAGACTGAACTGGCTTCCAATGGCGACCAGCAGGGGCTGTCCTTTTGACTGCACTTTCTGCAGTGTGACGCAGATGTTCGGCAGGAGCTACAGGGCAAAGAGTCCAGACCGTGTCATGGAAGAACTGGCAAGGAACAGATACAAATACATATTTTTCTATGACGATAATTTTACAGCAGACAAGAACAGGACAATCGATATTCTTCAATCAATGAAAAACAACGGAATTACAAAAAGATGGGTGACGCAGACCAGGATCGACATTGCGAACAACGAGCAAATGCTTAAATTGATGTCAGACACGAAGTGTGACATGGTCTTCCTAGGCCTGGAAAGCGTGAACGAACAGACATTGAAAGACTACAAAAAAGCGCAGGGTCTGCAGCAGATGAAAGAAGCTATCAAGAAAATCAGGGACTATGGCATCCAAGTCTGGGGTGGATTTGTAATGGGCAGTGACCAGGATGACAAGAAAACAATGCAGAAGACAGTCGATTTCTGCAATGAAACAGGAATAGAAGTTCCGCAATTCTCTATCTTGACTCCTTTCCCTGGAACTAAATTATTCAATGACCTTGTTGAGCAGGGAAGGCTTATCACAAAGAACTGGAGCCTTTTCGACGGCTGGCATGTTGTGTTCAAGCCGAAAAAACTAAGCGCATACGAACTACAGGAGCATACGATCGACGCATTCAGACAAGTCTGGAAGAATGGAAAAAGACTTTTCAGGCAGATAACTCCTGCTCTAAGAGATATACAGAACCTTAAGGTCGCGATAGACGGGCTTAATGTGATGAAGCAGGTCAAGAAAGAAAACAAGCGTTATCTTGAGTTCTTGACAAAGGTCAATTGATTTATTTGTCTCACATTAATATTCTTTATCTCAAAATTCTTTTTAAACTTCTATTGCCTTATTATCAGTAATAAAATAAAACGCCACAGGGTGATAATATGGTAAGACTAATGTATGAATCTGAAAGGTTATTAGCTGATTTGGATAGAAGAAATACTATCGATAATGTTATGCGTTCTCCTGTTAATTCTAGTAGCGAGAGGTTATCGGGTGCAAGCAATTCCTCCAGAATGCAAGCAAAAGGGGGTGATGGAGCCTCGCTTACAGACACTATGAATCCAAGGCATGTGCCAATGGAAGATCCGTATAAGGTTCAAGACAAAATGTACGACGGGGAATTATGGGACCCTAATAGCCAAAGCACAGAGCCAAGTGCAAAAGAAATCGACCTGAAGAAAAAGATGTACGGACAGCAGCCAATGCCGAACAGATTAATGGCGGATGCATACGGCTCTGGAAATGCTGGAAACAGCCTTGAAAGAATGACAGACTTTTATCAGGTTGACAAGCAGGGAAAACTGCAGGCGTCAAAAGAAGGCTTTAACAGGTACATGTCAAGCAATTTGTTTGAAGCATGCATGATGTATTTCAGCAATGTCGGCCAGCCTGCAAAGCCGACAGATGGCGCTTATCTCGCGCAAAGGCAGGGATTCAGCAAGAAGCAAGGCTATAATCTGACAGATCTCACAGGTTCATTTTATAATGTTGCGAATGGAAAACTGCAGCCGTCAAAGCAGGGTTTCAGCGCATATCTCAATGTTGCGTTGACCAATGCTGCGTTCTCGTATTTCGGCAATGTTGGAACGAAAGCTCCTGCAGGATATCTTGGCAATGGCAGCGCATCCAGAGGGGCGAGCGCACCGTCGGGAAAATCAGTCTATGCTGGCGGCGGAAAGAAATAAGAAAATAGAAGAGTAAAGAAGAACAACTGCTCGCTAAGAGCAGTGTTACTGTAAATTTATCTGCAGCAGCATTTCTTCTTTTTAGTTGTCTTTTTCTTTGTTGTTTTTTTCTTTGTAGCTTTCTTAGCTGCTTTTCTTTTTTTTGCCATTAATCTCACCTCTTTTGAGAATTAAAATTATTTTATTGCATAATTCATATTTAAATTTATCTTTTTAGAAAAAATTTATAAACACAAAGAGTTATTGACAACAAAAAGATGGTGTTTTTTGAAGACGCAATAAAATTGCTGGTAAGAATAGGACTTCTAGATGTAATCCTGCCTTTTATCCTGGCATTTGTGCTCGTCTTTGCACTATTGCAGAAAAGCAGAGTATTCGGAGAGGAAAACGGCCAGCCTAAAACAAGGATAAACATAACGATTGCGCTTGTCGTAGGCCTGTTGTTTGTCAATTTCGTGCGCATTTTCGGATTCATCTCGTGGTTCTTGTATTTTGCAGTCTTTATTGTCGCAATCTTCTGCATTGTGCTATTAACATCTTTGGTCGGCATCAAGAGCAAATTGACCACATTCACCTTGATAGTCGCGTTCATAGCAGTTATTGTCATAGCAACACAAAAATACATAGACTACAGTGTCTTGTGGAAATTCGTTATACATCCTGCAACTCTGGTGATAATTGCAGCTGGCGCTCTTGCAGTCTATATCGTGAAAGAGCCAAAGATAAAGAAAAAGGAAGAAAAGAAGAAAAAAGAGGAAAAGAAAGAAGAAAAAAAGGAAAAGAAGAAAGGGGAAGAGCCAGAACTGGAAAAACTTCAGCCGAGAGGTCACGGCATCCCAAGACAAGCAAGAACAGTGGAAGAACTTCTAGGCCCTGGTGAAGAAGAAAGATTAGGAGAAAACGAAGAAGAATTCTAGATTATTAATTTAATTCCCAAGGTTTCCTTTTAGTGACGCCTTTTACGAAAAGGTCTTCTATTCCATAATATACTCTCATATCTCTGTTATATTGCGGGATCTTTTCTTCAAAAAAGGCCTTTACTTCTCCAGGATCATACTGCTCGTCCAATTTAACCATATGCGCATTTTTCCTTGCTTTTGTATTATTGTCAAAGTCAGTAACAAACAGGTGAGCGCCTTCTGTTCTTTGGATAGGTGTCACGCCTCTCCAGCTGATCTTAGGTGTATGCATGTGTCCTGTCATCTCTACAATTGTATTTTCTGGATTTGCTCTAACAGCTTCGCTTATTGCGTGATATGCGCCCCAGTCTGTGTCAATACTGTCCGGATGCTTTTCATGGTCAGCACCATGCGGAGCACTGCTCTTATGCGTAACGACGATTGTTCCTGCCTTAAGATTCTTCTGTAATCTGTTGTAAGTTTCGTCTGTTTCAAACTTTTTCTTCAATATCTCTTCTTTTGTCCCATATCCCATGCTGACCAGCCAGTCAATGTATTCGTCTGTATAGTCCTTGCCGTCCCTCGCACTACTTAGATGGTCGTATAATTCGTCAGGCAAACCAACATATCTTTCGCTGCTGCCAACATGACCTATTACCTGGAAATGATCATTTATCTTCAAAACTTCATTCTGAACCCAAGGCATAGGCATCATCATGCCACCCTGAATAGGAACCATGATCTGCTTGTTATGTCCGTCAGGAATCAGCCATTCTTTTGGGAAGAATCTATAGCACAAAGTAGGCTCGTGGTTTCCCAATAGAATTCCAACTTTACAGCTTTCAGGCAATCTCTTGAATTCTTTCTGCATCTCGTCTGTAATGCCTTTGCAGTATTCGACAAACGCGTTTGCGACTTCATTCTTTACTTTCATGTGATAAGCCAATGAGTTCAAAAATTCTTTTTGGGTTTTTTCATCAATGCTGTTTATCTCAAAGAAATTCATCAATCTTTCTTCTGGATTTTTTCCATGATATTCTACCATAATTTGGTAGAATTGAGAGTCCCATTCCCTGTAGATGTCTTCATTGTACCCTTTTCGTTTCAAGATCTCATAGAATTCTGCACCATCAACAAAATCGCCTGCGACAAGGATCGCATCAGCGCCTGTTCTAATAGCAAGATCAACTGCATTTTTCACAATAGTTTTTGTATTTTTGTGTGTATCAGAAAGTGTTACGATTCTAGTAGTGTCTGGACCTTTCTGCATAATGTCTTCTAGGTTACAGAACTTCTTTTCACGCTCTTTTGCGCTTTCCTTTACTTCCTCTGCTAGTCCTACTACCATTTTACAGCTGTAATTTGAGCCTCTCTATAATTCTAAATGGATTACCCCTTTATAAATCTTTCTATTTTGTAACCACTTATAAGTGATTAAAAAGAACCTCTTTTAAAGCCTTAAAACCCTATTCTAAAGGCACTTCAGACCAGACAGTGAAATCCTCTGGATGTGGTGCTAATTCGCCGAATAAATAGGTTGGAGCATACATTCCATACTGCCTGTTCATCATGTCCCTTGAGAAATTATAGGTGCCTAATGGCGTATACATCTGTTTCCCTTCCAATTCCCACGGCTCTGTGATCTGTCTGGACGGCCCTTCAAACCAGCCCTCGCTTGTCATCGGCACGTCAAGGCCCTTCTCCCGCAGGATTTCGAGCGCTCTCTTGACAGGCGCTCTTCCTTGACCAGCAGGCAGGTGAACGTGCCCTCTGCCAAAGCCATCTACCACGTGGACATTCCCTATTACTCCTTTGTCAGCAAGCATCTCAACCTCTTTTGTGAACCATTTGTTGAATCTTTCCTCTCTCTGCGGTTCTGACTCGCCAGGCTTTCGCTTGAAATACTTGTTCCACATCTGCAGATGCTGGAAATCAATTGTCGCTTTGATGTGTTTTTGAGCAAGCTCTTTAGCTCTTCTTTCTCCTTCTGCACCTGAAAATTGTTTCTTAAAATAAGGATTAGGAATCAGCCTCGGCTCCCATTTGTTTGATTTTTCATTGAAGACTTGGGCGCCGGTCGGATCTTCTATCTTTTCTTTTGTCAGTCTGTCGACCATTGCCTTTCTTGAAGCATCCACTATCTCCACCATCTCCTCTGGATGGCTTCCATACTGCCAGGGTCCAAGATTTTCAGGAGCCAAAGTCAATGGCCTTTCTAATTTCTTTTCAACTGTCTTTTCCCAGGCAACAACGCCTAGTTTTGCGATGCTATCTGCTGTCCTTTTAAGAGCGACATCCTTGATAGGAGAAAGATTGTCTTTCTGCTTCTTGATCTGCTCCATATTCCTTCTGGCTTCTTCTGCAAGTTCTTGACGGTATCTCAATTCACCTTCTGCCCGTCTCAAATTCTCGCCGTATAACTGGCTTTTCAACACCATCTCATGTGAAACAGGATGCTGGACATACTGCTCTTGCAGTGCAGGATCGTTCCTTGCTTTTAATTCATCTTCTTTTGCTTTTTGCTTCTCTATCCTTTTCTGCAGAGCAGATATCTGCCTTACTGTTTCACCGTGCTCTTCTGCCCATCTGTCATACTGCGCTCTTGCTCCTTCTAATTGATTGTTGAAGTATTCAAACATAAGGGCAGCTCCTGGAAGGTCATTGCCTTTCCAGTCTTTTGGAATACTATATTTTTCCCTGAAACCGCCTTCACCCATTTTCTTTAATTCATCTTCATAAGTAAACCAGCTCTTTCTTTTTAGGACGGGCGCATCTTCTTTCCATACAGGCTTCCATTGCTTTTCTCCTCTTTCATCGAGTATCGCATTGCCTTGTGCGTCAACAAGCAATTCCCTTTCAATTACAGGTATAGAGACATCCCTTGCCAGCTTCTGGACATTGCCTGATTCCTTGTCTGCAAAGAAAACATCTGCTGCATATTCTTCTCCTTCATAAGCCTCGAATTCCTTGAAACCGCTCACCATAGGCCTGTTGAATTCGCCTGTATGGATTACGATCGTCCCCCCCTTCGTGACGTCAGCTGCAAAATCTATGCCTTTCATAGCCTCATTAATGTTGGCGTCCCTTGCAGTCTCTTCAAAATTGCCTCGCTGGGCATCAAAACCTGCAAAACCAATGTAACCAGGATGTATGTGGACAGAATGTATGTCAACCTCATTCATCTCTGCCAGTTTCTTTATCTCTTCCCTTGCTTCCTTACCATAGCTCTCTGCACCAGTATTCTCTCCCTGCCCGCCAACCTGAAGCTCGATAGCACCAACACCCGCCCTTATCTTTGCCTGGACGCTTTGATGGAATCTACCTTCTGCACCTTCGAATACAGTGGTGCCTATCTCTCTCTGGAATTCAGTCTTCTTTGTATTATAGTCTTGGTCCATTGTATGATAATAATCGCCGGCAATATTGTTAGCCATTACATCACCCCTTGTTTGCTAGCAGAAACAATCATCCCTCACCGTCCAGATTCGTATTGTTTTATTTTTTTCAGCAACTTGTCTTTTTCAGACTCGTGCTCTTTTGCATTTTCCATTGATCTTTGTCGTGGCAGGTAGTCTTCGCTTTTGTTCTCGTACAATGTGCCGCTGTCATCATGCTCGTATAACTTTTCTCCATGACTTTGTGGTATATAAGCATTTCCCTCATCATCCCCTGTTTTTCCAGGTGTTGGAAGATAATCTCCTTGTCTCTGCTGCTGTCTGGCAAGATAATCCTGGTCCTCTCTTCCTCTTCTCTGTCTTGTCTGGACCCCTGCTAGTTCGTCTTCAAGCTGTTTTTCTTTCTTTGTCTTCTTTTCAGTTTTTTCCTGCTTTTTACCATTACTGCCAAGAACTTCCTCAAGGAAATCAGGCCTTTTTTCCTGCTCTTTCTTGTAGATTATGATCAGCTGCTCAAGCAAGAGCTCGAACTCATGCATTGCTTCTTCTTCCTCTTCTTCTAATTCCTGCTCTCTCTTTTTCAGCAGGTCTTCTGCAGCCTTGATCGCTTTTTCGACAAACTGTAGTTCTTTGTTCTTGTCAGTCAGAACTCCTTTAACGTCTTTGATGCTTGAGACAATGACAGAAACTTCTGCAGTAGTATGCTCTCTCTGAGATGCAACAAGGTTCTTTGCGAACGCTTCCTTCTGTTTTCTACTGTCCTCTAGGTCGAAGATTTGCCCTTTCAATGCCTCTTTTTCTTTTGCAAACCTTTCCTTTAATTTCTTCAGCTCTTTTATCTGATCTTCAAGAGGCAGTCCCTTGATGCTCTCTATGTCCATATGGAAATTCTATGAATTCCCATTTAAAAAGTTTACGGTTCATAGTCGTCGTAAAATCAATGAAAAAAAGACTATGACTGGGGGTTCATCTGCATTATTACAAGTCTTTTTCATTTATAAAGAAAATTCAAGCAGAGAATACTAATATGTGACTTTTGAATCAAAAGAAAAAAGAGAAGAAAAAACTAATACATTGCTGTGCCGAATGTTTGTGCAAGAAATACGAAAATTCCTATTGCATAAATCACAGCAAAGATAATTATCGGCACGATAAATGTCAGTATCGCTCTTCCCCATGTAAAGTCATAAGCTTCCTTGATAGCAACGATTGTTGGATACAGCGCATAGATGCTGATCAATGACACCAAAACCAATCCTGCGATAGGCACAAGGATTATGATGCTGATTATTGACAATGCGGCTGCAAACACAGACCTAAAGTAGAGCTGTCTTGTGAATCCACCACGCGCTCTTCCGCCGAACAAATACGCAAACAAGTGGAAGATCGCAACATTGACGAATAATCCGACGATTCCACCGATAAGCGTTATTGCAGGCAGCATCAGGCCGAACAATTTCGCAGTTACGCCAAAGCCTGCAAATAATTGCACGTAAAAACTCAAGCCGCTCCACATTGCAATTGCTGGAATGAATGCAACTGCCAAGCCGATAATGATTCCAGCTATCAGGCTTGAAATCACAACATAAAGAACCGCAGTCTTGATATTTGCCTCTCTCTTGATGTTTTTGAAGGTCCGTTGAGGCATGAACAACCCATCAAACCATTTCTTGAACATTTCTTTCATCTCATACACCCCTTTATTTTTTATTCTTCAACATTCTGCCGTGGCTGTTGTTGAAAATGTTTTCAACTGAAAACTTAGAAGGATCGAGATTCATTGCAGGCGCCTGAGGTTTGGTATCGCCCTGCGGCCTCTTTTGCTCCTGCTGTTGTTCCTGTTGCTGTTCCTGCTTTGCAGGTTCAGACACTGGCTGTACATTTGAAACAGCTCCTTTTTCCAGCTTTCGCATCATCATCCTGATGTTGCTGTCCAATTCCTTTAGATTGCTGTCGTTGCTCGTCTTGTACTTGTTAAAGAAGTCCCTGAACTGCTGAAGCATCTGCTCTAGCTGCTCGACTCTTTTCAGAATGCCGTTATTTCCGCCGGCGATCTGCTCGACTTGCTCGTCGACTTTTATCTCATCCATTACTTTCTGTTGCTGGTCATCAGGATTAAAACCTGTTTTCACCATTCCCTTAGAATTTATCATTTCATGCGCTTCATGCATGTCTGCTGCGATTCCACGCTGAACAAGTGCCTTAGCCAACTCACCTTTTTCTCTTATTTTCGAAACATCCATTCTTTATTCCCCGAATATTTTTGTAGTAAGAGGGCGGTAGACGGGAATCGAACCCGCGCCAGAGGATCCACAGTCCCCTATTCTGCCACTAAACTACTACCGCCAATAGTTTATTATTTACTATTAAAGTGTTTCGGTTGTATTTATAAACTTTACTTAAAAATTTAAGAAAGATTTAAAACGAAATGCAGATTTTCATACTTAAAATGGGCTCGTAGCTCAGTCTGGTAGAGCACTCGGCTCTTAACCGAGTGGTCGCGGGTTCGAATATTGGCGCTCGTCAACGAACGTCAGTAAGAAAGTCCCGTCGGGCCCACTTTTTATTTTTCAGAGAAATCTTCGAATCTAAAGCATTCTTGATGATATGCAAGTTTCACTCTAACCGGGGCCGGACCTTTTTTGTTTCTGGCAATTATCAGATTGACTGGCTCGCTTTCTTCTTTTTTTCTCTCTTTTGAATCTGCTGTATAATATTGAGGTCTGTGGAACAATATGGTTGTGTTTGCAAGCTCTGTCGACAATGTGCCAAGAATATTGTTCAGCCTAGGAACTCCGCTGCTTCTCAATTCTGCATCGCCTGAACAGCCAGTTACTATGATTACAGGTATCCCGAGACTTTGCGCAACAACATACAAGGAATGCGCAACCGTATTAAGTCTTTTTTCTTCCCTGTTTTCGATGTAGGATTTGCCCTCAAAAGTACCTCGTTCATATTTGCTTTGCATTTCATAAGTAACTATTTCTTTTTCCAGCATGGAGCTAGGTCTGCGATAAACCATTTCATAATTCTTGCTGACATCGATGTGCATTATATCATCCACGATAATGATTTCAGGCGGAGTCTTGAATGCATATTTTGCCTTTACAATCAGATTCTCTAATTTAACAGTTATATCTTCTCTATTCAGTGCATCAATCACTAATTGATGATGTCGCAAGTTTCTTGCAGCTTCTTTTAATTGTGCCTTTCTATTTTCAGATATTTGGAAATCAGAGCCTGCTCCTAAAAGCTGCCTCATGGGCACCCTAGATACAGTGCTAAGAAGTCTCAAAGTGAACATGTCTTTTGTATCTAAGGTTGAAAAATAAAGCACATTCTTTTCCCTGGAAAGCATGTAAGCAAGATTCAATGCAAACTCGCTCGCACCCATCTGCGGCCTGCCTGCAAGTACTGTCAAACCAGGGTACAAACCTGCTATTTTATCGTCGAGCGCAGAAAAACCAGTTGGGATGCAATAGAACGCAGACCCTTTAAAGGAATTAGTTTCTATCCTCTTCATAATACTATGAACAGCAGACTGGGCAGTTCCTAAGGTCCCAAAAACAAGGTTTTCACCGCGCTCCAACTCTCTGAGAGTCTTGTCTGCGTATGCAATAAGTTCTACTACCTGCGCGCCTGCATCGCACGCCTTATCTATTATTTTTTCTGATTCATACGAAAGAATCCTGAGGGACGAGATTGCGCGCAGTTCTTCAAGGCATGTTCGTGCAGCATTAAAACTCAAGGATCTGCAGGATTCAAACTGCGGGCTTGTAAGAAAACTGTAATCTTCTGGCTTAAAATTGTTTTCAGCAGCAGATTTTTCATCTAATTTATTAAGTATAGCAATGATGTTTGATTCTCCTGTTTTAAGCACAAGCTCCCTTATTGTTTCAAAGATTATCTTGTGGTTTTTGAAAAAGAAATCTGAAGTTTTTGTTTCTGTAAAAACACCCTCTGTGCCTGGTTGGTTCCTTATACTTTTTTCCCCTTTCAGATTGTACGCAAATCCCACTAAAAGCGCTTTTTCAGGGTAGCCTTTGGCAAACCTTGGAAATCTTTCCCTTACTACTCCAAATGGCAATCGCAATATAGTCGCAGATTCTCTGATATACCTTGCATACGACTGCGCATCAGCCCAACCCATATTTCTTCTTGTGGAAAATCTATCTTCTTCAAGAAAAGCATAATATGAAGGCATCAGGCTCGTATTTTCTTCCAGCGAATTTTTGACAGAATCCAAATCAATGGGGGTTTTTTCATCTTTCATTTTACGGAGCGTACTAAATACATCCCGTGTTTCTTCTGTAAAACTAAAAGCTTCCAGCTCCCAGATAATGTCACTAAGCTCTGGATTAAAAACTATCCCTACCAATAGCTCCTTCTCCAGATTTATTCTGTCCCCTCTGCTTACATCGTCTAGCATTTCGCATGCTCCTTATTGCAGTGCATTTATAATGTTTACCCCTATCTTATATAAGAGAATCCTCGTCATCTCTATCTGCAGATCTATTAGAAACACTATCAAACCTAAACATGTCTGGGAAATATATAACAGTGATATTTCTCGAAGGAGATCTTCCCCTTCTATGAAAAGCGCGCAAATATACATTATCACTAGGGAATCCGTTATCATCCCCTTCTTCATAAACACGGGGCCTGTTGAATAAAACTATTGTCTTGCCGAGCTGCTGGAACTGCGGGCCAGTAACATGTCTCAGCCTCGGGATAGCAGCCTTTACTTTCTCGACATCGCTTGAACAGCCTGTAACAGCAATTACAGGAACATTTAATTCTCTCGCAAGCCTGTCTAGCCCGACTGCAATAACATTCAATCTTTCTGTGACATCATCATAGAATCTTGGATTATCTCCCTCAAGCACGTGGGGTGTTCTGTAAGCTACATCTGCCCTCAACCCCAAAACATCATCCACAACCACCAGCCCAAGATTCTTATTCTTGAAATGCCTCGACAATGCAATCACTTTTTCAAGATTTAGCTTAGGAGAATCGTCAATGTATAGATTCAGTCCGACCAAATCTGTAGCAGCGTCTGCCAATTTATTCAATGCTCTTCGCTGCATATTTGCAGCACCCCTTATTAATTTATAATCAATGCGCGCAGTCATGCTAAGCAGCTTATTGGTAAAAGTAATCTTATCTTCATTTGTCAAGAAATACAATACTGATAATTTTTCGTCTTTGCCTTTGTTTGCAACTCGATGAGCAAGATTCATTGCGAATTCTTTTGCACCGTTATAAGGCCTGCTGGCAAAAACTATGAGCTCTGGATAAAGCCCTCCCATTTCGTCATCCCAATCCTCGAATCCTGTAAAGATCCTGTCTCTTGGCTTTTCATCTCCTTCACATAATGCTTCAATAGTTTTCATGCTTTCAACTAGGCTGGTCTGCAATTGAACAACTCCGCCAAAACCAGTAATAAAATGCTCTGTAACATCTTCCATGCTCCTCTGTCCGAGTTGAATCAATTCTTCTGGCTTTAGCTCTCCTTCTTCTGCTGCTCTTCTAAGTTCTTCTGTTTTTTCACAAAGTAATCTGTTGGTTGAGTATGTGCGCAGTTTTTCTGCGTATGTTCGTGCAAGTTTGAAATCCATCCCCCTCTGGCTTTGATATTTTGGATGCTCAAGAAAAGCATATTCTTCTGGATCCATGCCTGCGCCTGCAAGAGCTGCTGCAACTGTCAATGAATCAATCTTTCCTTCCCGTGAAAAAAGCTCCTTAACCACTTCAAATATAGTTCTATGCCTTTGATCAAAGAAATCAAGCGAATGCATCTGTGCCATTGCACCGACTGTTTGCTCTAGATTGTGTACAAATCCAACTAATATGCCCTGTTCCAGCTCTGTAGTTTGAAAACCTTCCCCCATACTATTATCAGAAAACTGCGAATTTATAAGCATTTCTTATTATGTATTTAAACTAGAATTCCAGGTCCTCGAACTCTTTCAGCCATTTGTCGCTGTCCATGCCGAGTGAATAATTGATTATGTCCAGTTTTTTCGTTCTTAAGAATTTCAAGAACCTTTCCTGCTTTTTCTTGTTCCAGCCGTCGAATGATACAGCTGTCTTGCATAAGTAATTTATCAGGCAGTCCTGCTTTTTTCTCATTTCTTTTCCTCTGTTCAGCTTAGGATGCAATGGACAGCCAGCTCTCAGGATCCCTTTCTTGTCTCTGATAAATACAACATTCCTGCACACTCCGCACCATCTTCTCTGCCCTGCTCTCGGCCTGTTTGCAAACTCTTTGTGCGTCTTGCAGTTTTGATATTCTAATGTGTTTTTCTCTATTCCTTCCCTGACTTCCCTTGGAGTGCTATAATCATAACCGCAGCATCCAAAGCAGCTCAGATCATCCAGCTGGCACAAGCTTGTCTTTTTATACGCCATGATGTAATTGACAAAAGAACCGGTATTAAAAGTTTACTGTTTTTTGCGCTTGATTTTTATATTTTTATAGCTTGCTTCTCCGTCGTGGACAGCATAAATTCCTCCATTTCCTTCAAAACCAGGTCCTGGATTGTAGAACAATTCTTTCACTCTCTTGTTAGGCTTTACGAATTTACCTTTGCAATCATTTCCTTTTCTGCCGCTTTCATGGAAATGCCCGCAGATCATCTTTGTGACTTTGAGCATCTTGATTACGGTCGCAAGATTCTTGTTTCCCCTGTTCGCGACAACTAGTTTGACAGGATACTTGTGTTTTCTGAACTCTTTCGTTATGTCTGCTGTAAAGACGTGACCCGGCTCTATTATCGGACCGTTCATCAGAACATAGTCCATCAGCATCTCGCTCTTGATATTCTTTATCTTGAATTTTCGTAAGACTTTGCCGAATCTTGCAACATCTATCGCATTCAATTTGTTAAATAATGGAGGGACATGGCTGATGATGATTGTTTTTTCCGGATTTTTCACAAACCTGAAGAGATCCTCTAAAAAGCTGAATTTCAAGACCCTGCCTTCATACCGTTTGTATAATTTCTGTATTTCTCTATAACTTTTAATTTCCTTCCTGCCGTTCAATAATTTGAATTGTGCGGCGCCTGTAAGAAAATCGCTGCCAGGCAGAAATACTAGATCATAACCATCCAGTTTTTGCTTTCTGTTTGACATCTTATTGCAGTCAACAACATTCTTTTTCCTCACATCCTTAATCTTATCGTACTGTGCCTTGGATTCATGGCTTCCAGGAATGACATATATTGGACATTTTATCTTTGAAAAGCACCGGAGAACATCTCTCACGCTGTTCTCGTTCCCGAACTCGCTCAAATCTCCATTAAGAACTATCGCATCGACAGGATGTTTAAGAAAATACTTGGCAAAATTCCTTGCAGCATCAAGTTTGCCGTGCAGGTCAGCCACAACACCTATCTGTAAGTTCCTCTTTTTTTTACTCTTTTTTGACATTCTTTAGATACCAGATTACAAAATCAGGATAAACTTCCCAGGCCCAACAGCCGGATGCGAGCGCTTCATTGATAAATGCCTGGTTCAAGGCGACAAATTCAGCACCAAACTCTTGCTCTATTCTTTCTCTGACTTTTCTCACTAATTCATCGCCTGCAATGTATGCAAGCTCAAACATCGCCTGCATAATACTTATGGCAGGCTGCCATCTTGTATCTTTCCAGAAGAAATACGGGAAACCGTTTTCCTTAAGGTATTCCTGCATGTTAAAGCCTTTCTCTTTCAATTCTCTTTCTTTCAATACAGAATAATGAGGATAAATTGCAAGCTCTGCATTCCTTACTTCGTTGTTCAGTATAACGCTCTTTAGTTCTGCGTCAGACAGTTCAAGCTTTTCCTTGTTTTCCTTGATGTATTCAATGCCCCAGTTTTCTCTGTCCATCGCAACGCCTTCTGTGACGCATTTATTGGCCATGTGGAAAATGCCGAAGCTTCCAAGATGCAATGTGCTTGGAAACTGCAATGAGAACTGCATGTGCCCGCCATGCCCCAGTAATTCGTGCGCAGCCTCGAGATAAGCAAGCGCAGGCTGTATTCTATATTTGGCAGGATCCTTGATGCAGAGGAAACTCTTGCTGCTAAGTTCCAGTCTGTTCAATTCTGCCCTGAAATTGCTCCTTTCTTCCCCATAAGGAGGCAATAGAATCAATTCAAAATCATATTTCTTTGGGATAAAGCCATTCTCTACTCCTAGGTTCAATACGTTTTTCTTGAACTTTGGTATCATTTTCTCTATCATCCCTCTTGCCTCTGGCGTGTCATTCCTTACAAATCTCGGCCTCAAGAAATTCAACAGCTGTATTCTCTCCCATTGCTTCCTGAAAGGCATCTTCTTTATGTGCTCTTCAACAAGGTTTAAAGTGCCAGGACCGTGCATTGCAGAAATCACTTCCTGTATTGAATATTTCGTATCAGGATTAGAAAAATAATCTGCAAAAATCGCCTGCGCATTCAGACCGCACATGATGTGTCTTAGGAATAGTTTGTCAAACGCATCCTCTGGCTCTATGCTTTGAGCGAGCTTCATTATCTCTGCATGCGCTTCCATTGTTATCTTGAAAGCGAACGGATTATAGATGCTGTTTGCGTAGTCAGCATACATCCTTGTGAACTGAAAGAACATGTCATTCAGCTTCACCAGCTCTGCATTCTTAAGCTCGAAATGATGGTTCATAATTTTCCTTGTTTCCACCCGAATAT
>JAHWHE010000042.1 GCA_019323495.1 Candidatus Woesearchaeota archaeon
AAACAAAGGAGATCAAAAAAGTTCTTGAAAACCTGAAATTAGGTCCTGAACTTGTGCGATGCCAGAAGAAGAAAGTCAGGGCAGGAAAAGGCAAGCTAAGGAACAGAAAATATAAAACAAAGACCGGACCGCTGATAATTGTTAGCAAGAAATGCAATTTGCAGAATACTGCAAAAAATCTTCCCGGGGTCAGCATAGTTAATGTCTCAAGTTTAAATGTAGAATATCTTGCGCCGGGCACACAAGCAGGCAGATTGGCTGTCTGGACCCAAGGCGCGATAGAAAAAATGAAGCAGGATAATTTGTTCACAAAATAAAATGGCAAAAAACCTAGTCAAAAGGATAGCTGAAAAAAACAAGCTCGCTGCAAAAAAAGCAGAAAAGAAAAAGCAGAAAAAAATAATTGTCAAGGAAAGTAAAAAGGGCATAGAGCTTGACCCATACAAAATAGTCTTGTTTCCGTTATCGACAGAAAAAGGCGTCAGACTGATGGAAGGCGAGAACAAGCTCGCATTCATCGTGGCAAAAGGCGCAAAGAAGCACGATGTCAAGATTGCGATCGAGCAATTGTTCAAGGCAAAAGTGCTGAAAGTCAACATGTTAAATTCAACAAAAGGCTTGAAAAAAGCATATGTTAAATTTTCGCCAGAAACGCCTGCAATCGACATTGCGACGAATCTTGGTCTAATATAAGGTAAAAATGGGAAAGCAAATCATTGCACAGCAAAGAGGACGAAGCCCGAAATTTTGGGTAAGGGGCTTCAGGCATAGGGGTCCTGCTAAACACAACCCTCTTACCGAGCAGGCTGTAAAAGGCATTGTTAAAGGAACAATAATGGACATTGTCCACTGCCCTGGCCACTCAGCGCCTCTCGCTAAAGTTCAATTTGATGATAGAACGCCGACATTCATTTTGGCTCCCGAAGGTATTAAGATAGGAGACATACTTGAAAGCGGCATCAATATAGCGCAATCACCTGGTGCAATCACGACACTGGAATTGCTGCCAGAAGGAACATTGATACATAATATAGAGATACAACCTGGAGACGGCGGCAAGCTAGTCAGGTCAAGTGGCGCCTTTGCAAAGATTTTGTCCAAGACGCCAGAGGGCATCTTGATTCAATTGCCGTCTAAAAAGAAGAAAATTTTCAATCCAATGTGCAGGGCGAGCATAGGAACAGTGGCCGGAGGCGGCAGGAAAGAAAAACCTTTGCTAAAGGCAGGAAACAAGTTCAAAGCGTTCAAAGCAAGAAACAAACTATATCCGAAGGTTTGCGGACAATCTATGAACGCAGTCGACCATCCTCATGGAGGAACCAGAAGTTCAAAGAAAAACTATCCTTACTCTGTTTCAAGGCACGCTCCTCCTGGAGCTAAAGTCGGTCAGATTGCATCAAGAAGAACAGGAAGGAAAAAATAAGATAGAAAATGGCAAAAGAATTCACATTTAGAGGAAAAACAGTAGCAGAACTTAAGCAGCTGAGTTTGAATGAGTTTGCAGAATTATTGCCTGCAAACCTGAGAAGGAGCATCAAGAGAGGCTTGACACACCAGCAAACAAACTTGCTGAAGAAGATAAAAACAGGAAAAAAGAAATTAAAGACTCATGCAAGGGAAATGGTAGTTCTGCCGCAGATGATTGATTTAAAGCTTCAGATTCATAACGGAAAAGCTTTCGAGGAGATTTACATTTTACCAGAGATGCTAGGCCATCGGTTAGGCGAACTGGTCCAGACAAGAAAGAAAGTACAGCACAGCGCACCAGGTATAGGTGCGACGAGAGGCACTTCATCCATCAGTGTGAAATAAGGATAAAATGGCAAAACACAATTACAGCTGCAAGATTCAAGAGAACATGGCTAAAGCAGTTGGCAGAGATTTAGATGTAAGTAAAAAGCACGCCGTTGAGATTTGCAGCTTTTTGAGAGGCAAGCCTTTGGAGAGGGCAAAAATAATTTTGCAGGAAGTAACTGAGAAAAAGCAAGCAGTGCCTTTCAAAAGACACAAGAGAGACATTCCCCACAGGACTAAAATTGGTCCGGGAAGATTCCCTGTTAAAGCAAGCCAGCGCATACTCAAGATATTGGAAAGCGTGACAGCGAATGCGCAGAACATGGGCCTTGCGACAGGCAAATTAGAGATTTGCCACATCAATGCGCATCAGGCAAGCAGGCCAGCAAGAGGCGGAAGGCAAAGGGGCAGGACATTGAAAAGAACTCACGTCGAGGTCGTTGTTAGGGAAGCCTTGACTAAAAAGACAGAAAGATCAAAAGCAAAGACAGAGAAAAACGAAAAAGAGCAAAAAGCAGAAGAAAAAACAGCAAAACCGGCAGTTGCACCGGCAGCAAAAACTTCCACAACTGCTGCTAAAGAAGGTAATAAAAAATGATTGAACGCCAATTCATCAAGGAAAGACTGAAAGAGTTTGAAATAGAAAAATTCATCTATGACAAGATTCCGGGAGCCGGATTCAGCCACACCAAGGTAGTCAGAACTCCTCTAGGAGATAAAATAATTATTTACGCTGCAAAACCTGGTTTGGTTGTAGGAAGAAAAGGCGAGAATATTCGAAACATCACAGAAGGTTTGAGCAAAAAGTTCAAGCTGGAAAATCCTCAAGTTGAGATTGCAGAAATAGAAGAGCCAATGCTGAACGCGCGAGTCGTAGCAGAAAAGATCAAGAGCGCACTTGAAAAATTCGGATTGATGAGATTCAAACGAATAGGATACAGCATGTTAGAGGCTGTAATGGGTTCAGGAGCGCTAGGGGTTGAGATATTGATCAGCGGAAGGATTCCAAGTGCCCGAGCAAGGACTTGGAGATTTTATCAAGGTTATCTAAAGAAAAGCGGAACAACATCTTATCTCGATGTTGACAAGGCAACCACAAGAGCAGAGCTTAAGACAGGAACAGTGGGAATTAAGGTAAGGATCATGCCTCCTGACACCAAGCTTCCAGACGACATAAGATTGATCGGTGAAGAAGAGACAGAAGTTGCCAAAAGAGTTGAAGCTGCAAAAGCAGCCGTAAAACTGCCTAAGATCAGCGAGGAAGGAGAAGAAGAGATAGGTGCAGAAAAAGCGATTTTGATAGAAGAAGAAGCAGAAGAGCACACTGAAGAAGCAGCAGAAAAACCTAAAAAAGAATCTAAGAAAGGCGCAACAGAAGAAACAGGTTCAAAAGAAAAAAAGACCGCAAGGAAAAGAACAGTCAAGAAAAAAGAAGAGAAGGAAGATACTGAAAAATGAAATACAAAGAAATTTTGCAATTAAGCGAAGACGATAGGTTGATGAAAGAACAAGAATTAAAGAAAGAGTTGATGAAATTGTATGCTCAAATTGCTACTGGAGCAGCCCCTGAAAACTCAGGAAGGATTGCCCAAATAAGAAAAATATTAGCAAAAATACAAACATCAAGAAAACAAAAATGAGTAATATATGCAGCAAATGCGGCTTACCCAAAGAACTTTGCGTTTGTGAGACGATCGCAAAGGAAAGTCAGAAGGTTGTCCTAAAGACAGAAAAACGTAAGTTCGGCAAGATGTACACCTTGATAACCGGCATAGACACAACCGAGATTGACATCGACGATCTGACAAAGATCCTGAAGTCAAAATTGGCCTGTGGCGGAACTGTCAAAGGGAATACGATCGAACTGCAAGGCAATCATCTGAAGAGCGCAAAGCAAATATTGGTTTCACAAGGGTTCGCCCCAGAAACAATCGAAATACGATAATATGAAAAAAGCATTGGACTTGGTGAGGGGAGAGCTGATCGGCTCTACCATCAAAATAGTGGAAGCAAAAAACAAGTCCCTTGAAGGGCTTTCGGGCAAGATTGTCGACGAAACCCAGCATACGTTCGTGATATTGCACGAAAAAAAGAGGCGAACTGTGCTTAAGGACCAAATCATAATTGCATTGTTTCCCGAGCACCGATTGAAGGTGGAAGGGCGGCTGCTGAAAGGCAGGCCCGAAGATCGGATGAAACAAAAGGTGAAAACAAAATGAAACACAATTTAGGAATTGACGTCCCTGTACCAGAAACAGAATGTAAGGACGACAAGCATTGCCCTTTTCATGGAGGGTTGAAGCTAAGGGGCAAAATATTCACAGCTACAGTTGTGGCCAGCAAGATGACCAAGACTGCGACTGTGCAGCGAAGTAGGCAGTATTATCTTCCAAAATATCAAAGATATGAGAAGAGAAAATCAAAATTCAGAGTTCATAATCCTGTTTGTATCAATGCAAAAGAGGGAGACGAAGTACAGATCATGGAAAGCAGGCCGATAAGTAAAACAAAAAGATTCGTAATAATAAAGGTCTTGAACAAAAATGAGAGCGTTAAAGAGTAGAGTAACAAAAGGACTTATGGTAGGAAGCTTGGTTCCGACTTGCGATAATAGCGGGGCCAAACTAGTCAAGATAGTCAGTGTAAAGAGGGCGAAAACAGTAAAAAGAAGAATCCCGAGTTGCGGGGTCGCTAGCTTTGTCATGGTCAGTGTAAAGAAAGGTACAAAGGACATAAGAAAACAAGTAGTGCCTGCGGTTATCGTAAGACAGAAGAAAGAATACAGAAGGCCTGGCGGCATGAGAATCAAGTTCGAAGACAACGCAGTTGCCATATTGAAAGACGAAAAAGGAAACCCAAAGGGAACGCTTTTCAAAGGGCCGATTGCAAAAGAAGTTGCAGAAAGATGGCCTGCAGTGGCTAAAATTTCAAAAATAATAATATAAGAAAATGAAAAAAGACTTTTCACCAAAATGGATCGGAAGCGCGCAAGTGCGCAAGCAAAGAAAATACAGGCATAATGCGCCTATTCATATTAGAAATAAGTTTATGGGTTGCCATTTAGCGAAAGAATTGGCAGACAAGCATAAACGTAAGACCTTGCCTTTGAGAGTTGGAGACAGGTTAAGGATCATGAGAGTAAAATTCAAGAAAAACGACGCCAAAGTCGAGAGGATCGATGTCAAACGCAACAAGATTTTCCTTGAGAAGATAAGGCTGACCAAGAAAGACGGAAGCGAGACAGCGGTTCCTTTGAATCCGTCAAATTTAATGATTATAAGCTTGAACATGGACGACAAGCTAAGAATGAAAGAGAAAAAAGTTCAAGAAAAAAAGAAAAAAGAAGCAAAAAAACAGATAGAAAAACCAAAAGTAGAGGTTAAGAAAAAATAAAATGGTTAAAAGACATTTAGCAAGACTTGCGTCACCTAAGACCTGGCCAGTGCAAAGAAAAAGAATACGATTCATTACAAGACCATTGCCTGGCGGCCATAAATTTATGTTAGGCTTACCTATTATGACAATATTAAGAGACCTCCTGAAATTAGGAGAGGGTTCCAGGGAAATCAGGAAGATATTGAACTTTAAGCAGATACTGGTGGACGGAAGGCGCGTAAAAGAGCCAAAATTCATAGCGGGATTGTTCGATGTAATACAGATACCTGATTTGAAATTAAGCTATAGGATATCAATCAATCAAAAAGGCAAGCTATACTTGTGTGCATTGAATGCAGAAGAAGCAAACATAAAAATCTGCAGGATAGTGAATAAGCACATTTTACAGGGAGGCAAGATGAATCTTACCTTCCATGATGGCAAGAACCAGATAGTTAAAGACTCTAACTATAATGTTGGAGACAGCGTACTATTTGAGTTCGGCAAGGGAATTGTAAAAAGGATCGAGATGAAAAAAGGCGCTACCATACTTCTTGTCGGAGGAAAACACATAGGAGTGTCTGGCCAGATCGTAGACATTATTAAGAAAAAAATAGTTCCTGACGAGGCTATAATTAAAACCAAGCAAGAGCAATTCAGCACGCTGAAAAAATATGCTTATGTTATTGGCGAGGAAAAGCCATTGATCAAGATATAAAATGAACCCAATGCGAAACATCAGGATAGAGAAAGTGACTCTGAATTTCGGAGCAGGTAAAGAGCAAACTAGGCTGGAAAAAGGAATCAAGCTGCTGAAATTGATTAGCGGCAAAGAGCCTGTAAAGACTTTTGCTAAGAAAAGAATCCCTGCTTGGGGCTTGAGAGAAGGCTTGCCTATTGGATGTAAGATTACGCTGAGAGGAAAAGAAGCGATTGATGTCTTGAAAAGGTCCTTGAAAGCCAAGGACAATAAGTTGAAAAGCAAAGTTTTCGACGACCAAGGAAACTTTTCATTCGGAATCCACGAATACATAGACATGACAGATGTTAAATACGATGCGGACATAGGAATCATAGGTTTTGAAATTGCGGTTACGCTTGAAAGGCCGGGATTCAGACTGAAAAGAAGGAAACTCAAGACGCAAAGGATATCCCATCATCACATAATTTCAAAAGATGAAGCAATTGAATACATGAAAAAAACATTCAATGTTCAAGTATTAGAGGCTTAGAAAAATGACAACATCAAATTGGACAAAGGTTACAAAACAATTGGGAAGCAATCCTGCTAAATTGAAAAAGTTCATGAAGCACAGCACGCCGAAGAAAAGGTCGTGCGGAAAATCAAGAGTCAAGTGCAGATTATGCGGAACAACCAGAGGTATGATCTCTAAATACAAGCTGAATTTGTGCAGGAGATGCTTCAGACAGTTTGCATTGCATATAGGATTCAGACAATATCAATAGGAGGAACAAAGAAAATGGTATTAAACGACACATTGGCAAATGCCTTGTCTTTGCTGTCGCAGCACGAAAAGCTCGGAAGGAAAGAAGTTTTGATTAAACCTCAGAGTAAGATGATCAAGACCGTCCTAAAAATTTTGCACAAAGAAGGCTATGTCGGAGATTTCGAGGAAGTTGAAGACGGCAAAGGTGGCTGCATTAAAGTACATTTAATAGGTAAGATAAACAATTGTGGAGTGATCAAGCCGAGATTTTCGATACAAATCACACAGTTCGAAGAGAATGAAAAAAGGTTCCTGCCTGCAAAAGGGTTCGGAGTGATAATTGTTTCAACGAGCAAGGGTTTGATGACGCACAATGATGCAATCCAGAAGAAGATAGGAGGCGCACTTATAGCTTACTGTTATTAAAATGGCAAAGGAAAAACTAGAAGAAACCATGGAAATCCCAGAAGGAATAGATGTAAAAGTAGAGGGATACAAAATAACAGTGAGCAAAGGAGGAAAATCTGTTTCCAAGGTTTTGGCCACGAAAACATTGAGCTTCGAGCTGCGCGACGGCAAGATAGTATTTTTTTCAGACAGAAAAACCAAGAGGCAAAGAAAGATCATGGGCACCTTTATGGTTCACATAAAAAACCTGTGCAAGGGAGTTACAGAAGGCCACAAGTATATTTTAAAGATATGTTCAGGCCACTTTCCTATGTCTGTAACTGTAAGCGGCACAGAATTCGCGATCAAGAACTTTTTGGGCGAATCTATTCAGAGGAAATTAACATTCCCGCCAGAAGTTAGCGTGAAGGTCGCTGGCGACCAGGTCATAGTGGAGAGTATCAACAAGGAGCTGGCAGGGCAAACCGCTGCGAAAATAGAGACCCTGACAAAAATCAAAGGCAGGGATCTTAGAAGGTTCCAGGACGGCATTTACATAATCAATAAAGACGGAAAGGAGATTGCTTAGAATGGCGCACGAAAAATTATTGGAATTGAGAAGACGCATGAAGAAGAAGAAGCCTAGATTTGTCGCTCAATGTGCGCACAAGGTCAAAGAAGTGGCTCCTAAATGGAAAAGACCAAGGGGTATGCATTCAAAGATAGGGCAGAGAGGGCGCAGGAAAAGAGCCAGGGTAGGCTACAGCTCCCCTGCATTAGTAAAGCATCTGACAATAGGTGGCCTTTTGCCAGTAAATATTTTGAATGTCGCAATGCTTGCAAGTCTAGATAAGACGAAACACGCAGTCATAGTGAGCGGAAAAGTGGGAATGAAAAAAAGAAAGGAAATCATTAAAGAATGCAAAAAGCTGGGATTAAAAATGAGCAACATCCCTGATGCAGATTTACATTTAAAATCAATCGATGAAAAATTAGCAAAGAAAAAGGAAACAAGGCAGCAAAAAGAAAAAGCTAAGGCTGCAAAAAAGAAAGAAACCGAGAAGAAGAAAAAAGAAAAAGCGAAAGAAGAGTTAAAAGAGACAGCTTCCACTGCAGAAGAAAAGGAAATGGCAGAAAAGAAAGAGCAGGACAAGCTTTTGGTCACAAAGGGATAAAATGAGATTAACAGTACAAAAAAGGCTAGCAGCACAAATACTTAAGTGCAGCCCGAGCAGAATATGGGCAGATCCAGAGAATCTGGAGACTATTAAAGAAGCGATAACTAAGCAGGACATTAGGACATTGATAAGTAACGGTTTGATCAATAAAAAACAAAAAACAAATGTCAGCCGAGTTAGGGCCAGAAAGAGATTAGTACAGAAAAGAAAGGGAAGGCAGAAAGGTCATGGTCGCAGAAAAGGAAAAGAGAGCGCAAGACTGCCAGACAAAAAAATATGGATGGCCTCTGTTAGGGGGCAAAGAATGTTCCTGAAAGAGCTGAAATCCAAAAGTTTGGTTGGTGTGACAGATTACAGGAAATTATTGTTAAAGGTAAAGGGCGGCTTTTTCAGAAGCAGGAGCCACCTTAAACTATACATAAATGAGAGCGGGATGATTAAGAAAAAATGAGAAAAATAATGATGGTTGTAAGATTCAGACGGAGAAGAGAAAGAAAAACTAACTACAAGGTTAGACTGGCTCTTCTTAAGAGCAATACACCTAGATTAGTCATCAGGCCGAGCCTAAAAAACATCATAATACAACTAGTAGAATACGATCCTGCAGGAGACAAGATACTGTTCACATGCAGCTCGCGCCAATTAGTGAAATTGGGTTGGAAAGGCGGAAGAAAAAGCCTCCCTGCAGCTTATTTGACAGGCCTGCTATGCAAAAACAAGATTAAAAAAGGAACAAAGGCAATCCTTGATGTCGGCAACTATACGCTGACAAAAGGAGGAACCATATACGCAGCACTTAAAGGAGCGATCGATGCGGGTTTGGACATTGCATGCTCACCAGAGATATTTCCGTCTCAAGAAAGACTTACCGGAAAGCACATAGAAGATTATGCAAAAGTAATAAAAGATACTGAAAAATACAAGAAACAATTTTCAAATTATTTGAAACAAAATATAGATCCTGCAAATATTTCGAAAATGTTTGAAGAAGTAAAAAATAAAATTTTGGCAAAATAAGATGGTAAACAACAAAAAAAGTAAAAGAAAAAGCGAAGATAATAGACGCGGAAGACCTAATCAGAAACCGCAGCCCGATGTAAAGGAGACTTGGAAACCTAAGACAGTATTAGGCAAAAAGGTCAAGGCGGGCGAAGTAACCGATATAAAACAGATATTGGATAGGGGCGAACCTATTGTTGAGCCAGAAATAGTTGAAGTTTTATTGCCTAATCTGCAGTCAGACTTGCTATTGATCGGCCAGAGCAAAGGTAAGTTCGGCGGCGGTAGAAGAAGGGCTTTTAGACAGACACAAAAGAAGACAAAAGAAGGCAACGTAATAAGTTTCGCGACACTTGCAGTTGTTGGCAATAATGATGGTTATGTTGGGCTCGGCCTGGGCAAGAGCAAGGAGACTATTCCTGCAAGAGAAAAAGCATTCAGGCAATCAAAATTAAACATGATAAAGATCGCAAGAGGTTGCGGCAGTTGGCAATGCGCATGTAAGACTCCACACAGCATTCCTTTTGCAGTTCACGGCAAATGCGGAAGCACAGAGATAACTTTATTGCCTGCTCCTAAAGGAACAGGACTGTGCGTTGAAAAAGAATGCCAGAAGGTATTGAGGCTGGCGGGCGTTAAGGACGTATGGAGCAGGACAAAAGGCCAGACAAGGATAAAGCTTAATTTGATTCATGCATTATTTGAGGCATTGAAGCAATTGATATCAACAAAGAGTCTGCCGGCACACTTACAAGAATTAGGAATTGTCGAAGGCAGCATAGGAACAGCGGAAAAAACCATGCCGTCTGAAGAGGAATTAGGCATTGAGCCTGAGCAAAAAGAAAAGAAAGAAGCAGAAAAAACAGAAATAAAAAGAAAAACAAAATCTGAAAAATGAACGCGAATGCAGAAAAAGGAAAAGAGAAAAGAACAGAACCTAAATTGCCGAAAACAGAAAAGAAAGCAGTAGCGGCAGACGCAAAAGGCAAAGGCAAGATCGCAGTTGTTCTAATCAGAAGCCCGATAGGGGTGAGGCACGACATGAAGATGACCTTGCGGTTGCTGAATCTGTTCAACCAGCACAATTGTATAGTAGTAGATGATACGCCTATAAACATGGGCATGGTTAAAAAATTAAAAGACTTTGTTACATTTGGTCCTGTATCAGAAGAAACCATAAAAATGTTAGAGAAAAAGAACAAGATAGGAGAAAAGACTTACAAATTAGATCCGCCAAAAGGCGGATTCGAACGCAAAGGAATCAAGATGCCTTACGGTAAGGGTGGCGCTCTCGGACAGAGAGATAATATGGATAACCTGATCAAAAAGATGATTTAGCAGGACATAGCATTTCATTTTTATGCTTAAAATGATAAATAAAAAGAGGTGGCCTTGGATATTAACAATGGCCTTGATGGCAGTGCAACTGATTGTTGTATTGCTCTTGTTGCCGGTGTTGGCAAGAGAACTCAATTGGCTTGTGATTTTAATTCCGGTTATAATTGCGCTCTTGTTGATTGGCAGCTATAAGAGAATCAAAACAGCATACATATTGACTTTTGTTTGGTCAATATTGTTATTGGTGCACGCAATCATTTTGATTGTTTTGCGATTCCATTATGCTTACATAATATACTTGGCATTTGCAGCGGTGTTCATTATCGCTGTCAGCCAGACAAGTTTGAAGTGATCGAAAATGAAAAGGAAAGCAAGAAAAGTCAGAAAATACAGAGGCTCCAAAACTCACGGTGGGGGCAATCTGAGGCGCAGGGGCGCAGGCAACAGAGGAGGTAGAGGTAACGCTGGAACAGGAAAAAGAGCAGACCAAAAGAAAAGCAGCATCTTGCCTAAAGAATACTTTGGAAGACATGGCTTCAAATCGATCGCAAAGATAAAGAGCGCATCTGTTAATACATTGAATTTTGATGATCTTGAAAGGCAATTGCTTTCATTGATAGATAAAAAACTAGCAGAAGTCAAGGCAGGCGTTGTCCATGCTGACCTTACCAAGCTAGGTTATGACAAATTGCTCGGAACAGGTATTGTGAAGAGCAAATATGTGCTGAAGATAAGAGCCGCAAGCAAAAAAGCGATCGAGAAGGTAGAAAAAGCAGGCGGAAAATTAGAATTAGAGGTTGTTGAAAAAGTTGAAAAAACAGCTGAAAAACCTAAAGAGTGATAGTTATGCCATCCTTATATGACAAATTATTAACATTACTGCCAGAAGTCAAAGGTCCTACACAAAAGCGTCTTTCTTTCAAAGAAAAATTAAAGTGGACCTTGCTAGTTTTAGTTTTATTCTTTATACTTGGAACAATAACCTTATGGGGGCTTGATCCCCAATTCCAGAGCACGTTCGAACAGTTCGCGATAATTCTCGGCAGCAAGATGGGTACGATTACTTCTTTAGGAATTGGCCCAATTGTCACTGCATCGATTGTCTTGCAGTTGTTGAACGGTTCCGGCATACTTAAGTTTGATACTACAACAGCAGAAGGAAGAGCCAGGTTCCAGGGTACGCAGAAAATGCTGTCTTTGGTATTTGTATTATTCGAAGCAATGGTTTACGTTTTCTTCGGCGGATTCAGGCCAGATGCAACACTGGCAGCAGGAAGCTTCTTTGCAATGGAATGGATCATAATAGGCCAGTTAGTCTTAGGAGGCATCATTATTATATTATTAGACGATATTGTCCAGAAATGGGGCTTTGGAAGCGGAATCAGTTTATTCATCGTTGCAGGAGTCAGCCAGGAAATAATGGTTCAGGCAATTTCCCCATTAAGCGCAGGAGGGAGATGGGCTCTTGGAACACCAGAGGTTCCAATAGGAAAGATCTTTGCCTTCTTTATACATTTGAGCAGGGCACAGAGCACTCAGGCTTGGATTGCCGGCGCAGCGATTCTATTCACGGTCTTGGTTTTCGTATTATCAGTTTACACACAGTCAATGAAGATAGAAATACCTTTGTCTTTTGGAAGAATAAGAGGTTACGGCATGAGATGGCCTCTTCGTTTCATGTATACGAGCAACATGCCTGTTATTTTAGTTGCTGCTTTGTTTGCTAACTTCCACGTGTTCGGCCAGATGTTTGAAGGCTGGGCAGTCAAATCAGGTGGCGCGATAATCAATTTCATTTCGGTTTATTTAATAGGTCAAGTTAATAGTGCGCAGGCAGGCCATGGCATCCTGCCGTGGGTATCTGCTCCTAATTTGGTTCAGAATCTATTAGTAGGGCATTTTGCTTTTGCGCAATTAAAATTTGCATTAGGCTATATGATATTGATGATGGTTGGCGCAGTCATATTCAGCGTATTCTGGGTGCAGACCAGCGGTATGGACTCGCACAGCCAGGCAAAACAGATCATGGCATCGGGTTTGAGAATACCAGGATTCAGAAATGATGTAAGAATTTTAGAGAGGATTTTGCAAAGATACATAGGCCCTTTGACAGTTATGGGTGGTTTGGCAGTAGGTTTGCTGGCAGCGATAGCTGACGTCAGCGGCGCATTGAGCAGGGGTACAGGTATCTTGTTGAGTGTTATGATTGTATATCAATTATATGAGGAAATCGCAAAGCATCACATGATGGACATGCATCCTATGATGAGAAAATTCATGGAATAGAAAAATGGCTTATGAATATCTTCAATTTTTGAATCCTGTATTGGATCCAGTATTAAATCCTTTGCTAGTTTTGGCACCGATATGGGTAATCACGATAATTTCTGTAGGTATTAGCTTGATTATAACTATCATCTACAAGCTAGTTACAGACCAATATCTAATGAAGACATTGAAGACAGACATGAAAAAGATGCAGAAGCAGATGAAAGAGATTAAGCTGCAGCCAGAAAGATTCGCAGAGCATCAAAAAATTTTGATGAAGAAAAATATGGAGTACATGAAGCACAGCATGAAACCCACTTTAATTACGATGCTTCCGGTACTTTTGCTGGTTGGCTGGTTGGCGACCCACATTGCATTCTCTCCAATCGTGCCTGGCGACCAATTCAATGCAACACTAATGTTCAATCCAGAAGTTACAGGCGAGGTGCAGCTTACTGCAAAGGGCCTTGATATTTTAAATGAAAATATTCAGACAATTAATGAAAACAAAGTGCTATTTCAATTGAAAGGAGAAGAAGAAGGCAAGTATCTTCTTGAATTCAAGCATGGTGACCAATATTATGAGCAGAAGGTTTTGCTCACGACAGAACAAAAATACGAACAGCCAATACATACAGTAAAGAAATCCGACTTGAAAGCAATAACAATTAGCAATAAAGTTTTAAGGCCTTTTGGTGACAACTTCAAGATAGGAAGTTGGTATCCTGGATGGTTGTCCACTTACATATTACTGTCATTTGTTTCAAGCATTTTAATCAGAAAACTTATGAGGGTTTATTAAACGAAATCTTTAAATATAAACCAATGAAATTACGAGAAATGAGGTAAAAATGGTTCAGGGAAGCAGAAGATCAAGAACATTGAGAAGGGTTCACGTAAGAACTCCGGGAGGAAAGACAGTTCTACGATTCAAAAGAAGAAGCCCAAAAAGTGCCAAGTGCGGCAGATGCGGAGCAGTTTTGCCAGGCATTCCAAGAAAGATCCCGCTTAGGATGAAGAACCTTCCTAAAACCAGAAAAAAGACCGCAAGACCTTACGGCGGAAACCTTTGCAGCAAATGCACAAGGCTTGTATTGATTGAAAAAGCAAGAAGTGAAGAACAATGAAAATAGGGCAATTATGTGTGAAGATTGCAGGAAGAGACGCAGGAAAGAAATGTCTAGTTCTTTCAGCAGTTGAAAAAGGCAATACAGTTCTTATTGACGGCGAAACCAGAAGGAAAAAATGCAATGTCGCGCATCTAGAGCCGTTATCTCAAGTTTTTCCCATCAAAGAAAATGCTTCTCATAAAGAAGTGGCGGATCTGTTCAAGAAAGAATTCAACATAACATTGAAGGAAAAGAAAGCAAAGCCTAAGACAGAGAGGCCAAAGAGATTAAGAAAACAGAAACCCAAGCCTGAAGTCCAAAAGAAGCCCAAGGCAAAGCCTGAAAAAGCAGCAGCAAAGGCTAAGAAAGAAGAAGCAAAGAAAACAAAACCTGCTGCAAAAACAGCAGCTAAAAAGTCAGAATAAATTTCAACAAATATCAATCACAGTTCTCTTCTAAATTCTTATTTTTTCCAGAAAGTGAAAATCCGTTTTAATGTCCTTCCCAATTTAGTAAAGAAACCTATTTTCTTTTCTTCTTTTACTTCTTCAATCTCTTGAGGCGTTTCTTCTATATCTGTTTCTTCAAGCTCAGCATCCTCTTCCTGCTCTCCTTCGAGCGTTTTATCTCTTTCTTCCCTCCTTAATCTGGCTTCTTCCTCTTCTCTTTTTTCTTCTTCTATTTTAGTCATGTTGATGTCTATCATCGTGGTTTTTGTTGAATTCGAGCTCAATCTGCTCCCATCTTCTGTTTCGTAAGCGCAGACGAAGGTGTGAGTCACATTCCTTTGAGAAAGATCTTCGAGCACGATCTCAGTGTCTTCGATATTTGTCTGCTTATCGGGCAGACTCTGCTTGAAACTGTATTTTTTATTGAAAAATTCTCCTTTTATTTCGCAATTAATATTGTAGAAAGATGTTTTTTCGTTCCTGTTCATGAAATTTGCTTTCAGCTTGAATTTATTCTGCAGGCTCACTGTGCTTGGCAGGCTTAGGCTCAAGCTTAGATCTTTTATTGCGCTTTCTAAGATTATTTTTTTCTCTAGTAGTTCGTCTTCTTCATCAGATTCCAGGTCTGCATTGATTATTATTGGGTATTCTTTGCTGTAGGAGGTTGCCTTTAATGTGAATTTGTATTCTTCCTGATCCCTTAGCTTAGGCAAATTAAGCTTGAATTTGTTTCCTGTCTTGCTAAATTCTGAGCTGTAATTAGTCACTTCGATATTTGCAGGAAATTGTATGAAGAACTCGTGCAGTGTGAGATCTTCTTCTGTATTCTTGTCAATGGTCAGTTCCATATCAGTCAAATCTCCTACCTCTAATTCATCCTCAGTGAAATCTGCATCTATGTCCATCAGGCTTTTCTTTTTGACGCTTATTGAGGGGGCTTTTATTGTCTGATCTGTTCCATCTATATCGTATATCAAAGTGGCGTCAAATTCGCCATCATAATTATCCATGAGCTCTAGGCTGTAAGTGATAGTCATCTCTTCATCAAGAATTCCTTCCCATCTAACTGCGTTCGCGATGATCTGTCCTGTGGAAAGATCCTTTGGCCTAAGCTGGGGCGGCACTTGATCTATGTATGTTATTCTCGGCCTGATATTTCCAGGGGCTGACATAGTAACTGTAACTGTTGCTTTTTCTCCTATCAGCAATTCATTTGGACTAACTGTCCTTGTAATTGCGGGTACCAATTCTTCTATCCTGAAAGAAATGATAGGAATTTCTATGTCTTTCTCATAATCTATCCTGCCGAATTCCCTGCCATCAAAACAGTAAATATAGATTCCTTGCTGTTTGCATTCTCCAAGATCGAGGATTGTCCTGAAATCGTCGCTGCTGACTGCAAGTATTGGCAAGTCGCCTTTCAAATAGTATCTGAAATCAAAAGTGCCCAGCGGGGTGATCGCCTTTTGGTCTGCATAGATGTCCTCGTCATAGATGACTTTATTCTCTGCGCAAACAATCCCTGCTAGTAAAAACAGAAAAAATATACTTGTTGCAAATAAAAAAAACCTGTTCACATTCATGTTTTTAAGTTAGATTAATCTCATTTATAAATTTATCTTTAATTTAAGGCAATTCAACCATTCAAAATAGAATAAAGCTCTGTCAAATTGAGCTCAAATGCCGCGGCAGGCATCTGCAGGTCCCAATTATTAAGAATAGCAGGATGAAGCTCGCCGACGTATGCAACATCCCTTCCGCTAATTTTGACTCTTGCGCACCTTCCAGGTATAAATGAAGGATGATCTTCATCAGCGAATTCTGCTTTAAGGTCCAAACACCTTACTAGATAATCGAAAATCTGCCTTATTTTAGTATAGTCTATATCAAGTCCGCACAATGCCGCAGCAACCCTGGAAAATTCTTCAACACCCGTCTCTGTCTTGCTGTTTTCCTTGAAAGCAGTTCCTATAGTGAATATGTTCTGCGGATATTCGTGATGCTTGTTCTCATTTAAGATTTGCAGCAACGAAGGAAGAATCCAAGACCTTAAAACATTGTAATCTACATTGACTGCATTTTCGATCTCTACGCAGTTCAATTCTACCCCCATCTTTCTGTTCAGATTATCCAAGTTTGTGAGATTATATGTTTCACATTGCAGCAGGTTTAAGCCTGCCAGAATCTCAGCAACACCGCGTTTGAAGACTTCGAAACCATCCTCTTCGCCGATGGTTGAAACATTAGGGATGGCCGGCTTGAAATTCTCATACCCATAAGCAATTGCGATGTCTTCTACAAAATCAATCTGGTGCATTATGTCTGCCCTGTATGCCGGAACCAAGACTTTGCCTTTTTCATAGCCATGGCCCATCCTTTCCAGCAGTTTCTTCATTTCGCTTTCTTTCAAGTCAAGACCTAGTATTTTATTCACGAAATCTAATTCTATCTTCCATTTTTGCGGCTCCAGATTAGGGGTAGTTATTTTCTTATCCTTGTATCCTTGAGGCATTTTCACGTCGATTGAATGTATTTCTCCCCCCATCTCTGCCATGGCAGTCACAATGATATTCAAGCAGACTTTCAAGGTATCAATATCAAAACCGCTGCATTCTATGAAAACTTCTCTTGTCTTTTCACTTACCTTTCCTGTAAGATGTGAATTGATGATGGGGGGCATTGAAAGAATCTGGTCATTAGCATCGATAAAGATTGGGAATTTATCTAAGCCTTCCAGCAGATAAGCATAGTCTCTTCCAGCAGGATGTTGCGATAAAATCTGCAGGCCAGTTATTTCTCTTGGGAATTCCAAAGGCCTGAATTTTATTTCCCGCGGATCTTTTGCCATGAATCTTATGGGAAATTTGATTGCTTCCATAGGGTATATGCCTATTGCGCCTTTTTTTCTCTTCCTGCACAAAGTTACGTGCAATTTTTCTTGTATTTGGACGATTTCTCTTATTTTCTCGTCGTCAAATTTAAGATTCTTTACAACTGCGCACACAGTATAAGGTCTGATATTCTTGACTGTCTTGTCTATGACAACCTCGTAGTCAGACTTTTTAACAGCGTATTTCCTCAATCCTGTTTTCGCCCCAATAAAGCTACTGAATGCCCGCGCGAAACCCTGTTCAGAAAGCATGTCGGGCCTGTTAGGAAAAACTTCAACAACAATCTCATTCCCTTCTATTTTTTCTAGATCTGTTCCAAGCATGCTGATTCTGTCTTTTAATTTATCCAAAGGCAACGTCTTTCCAACGAGCTTTTCAAAGACTTTTTTGTTTAGATTTACAGTTGGCATTTTATTTCAACCAATATTTTATTTCTCTCAATTGTTTTATATCATTCTTATACAATTCTCTAATATCATTTATCTTGAAATAATCCATGATGATCCTGTCGAATCCTGGCCCCCATGCCAGTATTGGTACGAATTTCCCCAGCAATGGTTCGACAACTTCTGGCCTGAATATTCCTGCACCGCCCAATTCTACCCATTTCTTATGTACTGGGTGCAGAACATCTATCTCGACAGAAGGTTCTGTGTATGGAAAATGCGCAGGCCTGAATCTTGCGTCAGGAAAACCCATCTTCTTGAAGAATTGCTTTAGGTACCCTAATAAATGCCTGAAATTCGCGTCAGGATCTATGACAATGCCTTCTGTCTGGTTTAATTCAAACAAATGGCTCCAATCCATTGTTTCATTTCTATAATTCTTCCCCAATGCAAAATATTTCGCAGGCAAATCTGATTCCTTAAGCATCGCGATGGTTTGCGCACTCAGTATTGTGGTGTGCGTCCTCAATACATTCTTTTTTGCCTCTTTTTCTTCCCATTTATATCGCCAGCCAATGCTTCCGGCAGTTCCTGACTCATGAGCTTTCTTTACTTTTTCGACTATTTTTTTATCAGGGAGCTTGCCATTTTTTGGTTTTGCCAAAAAGAATGTATCTTGAAGTTCTCTTACAGGATGGTCCTGTGCAGTAAATAAAGCATCGAAATTCCAGAAGCTGGTGTTGACAAAGGTGCCTGTCATTTCCTTGAATCCCATGTCAAGCCAGATCTTCTTGGCATAGTCCGCGGCAACTTTTGTAAAATGTCTTCTTCCTCCGTATATTGCAGGAACATTTATTTTTACATCATATCGCCTGAAACTTTTTCCTTTCCACTTGCCGCCTGCAAGTATTTGGGGAGTTAATCTGTCTATGACATTTCCGCTGTCTATTTTCTCTTTTGCTAATTTCTTTCCTAGATCTGTCAGATCTGCAGTTATTATCTTTTCTTTTTCAACCTTGATTATGCTTTTCCTCGACTTGAGATTATCAAACGCGAACTTTTCTTCTGGCTTGAGTGTTGAGACCTCCCTTGGGTTCTTCAAAGACTGTAAAAAAAGCTCTTCAAGGGTGGGTTTTTGTAATAATTTTTCTCCTTGTGATGTGATTGCAACCTTCATCACATTGCCTTCTTTCGAAATGTCTATTGCTGCCTTCTTTTTAAGCATACCAATGCAGATATTGATCTCGTCCTTCTCAATCCCCGATTTTTTAGCAATCAGGTCTACGGCTTCGGGCTGTTTTTTCAACGCTTTCAAGAACCGCATCTCAGGCAGACCCTGTTTTGCGTACTGTTCGCCGTTTTTGTCAAAAGAAATAACTTGCTTTGTCTCGTCTTTAAGTTTGACAACTCCTTTGTTCTGCAGCCATTGCAGCGCGCGCATAACCTCTACATCTT
>JAHWHE010000043.1 GCA_019323495.1 Candidatus Woesearchaeota archaeon
CATTATCACAATACAAGACAACAGGAGATTCTGCACCGTTGCAGGAGTTGATGAAGACCTCAGCTGAAAGGTTTACAGAAAGGACCCAGACTTTCGAGCCAGAGAGGCAGTCAAGATTATTGAAAGCAGTGCTTGAGTTTGCACGAACAGGAGATGCAAGAACAGGCATCAATATAATAGAGATAGAAGCAGCAATCACTTTGACAGGAGAAGACTTAAAGCAATTGCTCGCAATGCCTTCCAGCCAAATCGATAGTATTTGGGCTCAGATATATAGAGCGCTCAGCGCTGACAGGCAAGGACAGTATCAAGACATAGATATAGCTGCCAGGAAAAACCTAGCAGACCATAGTTCTGCATTAAGAAGAGGAGAATTCGCAGAAAATCCTTTGGCAGACATCTTCTCGCCTATATTGAATTTTGCTTATCTCACAGGACAGGGTTATCCAGTGACTTCAGCAGACGCATCTGCCTTATTCGGAGCTGCACAGGCAGCTGCCCAGAAGAATGATGCATTATTGAAAGAAAACGCAGACAGGCTTGCTGCAGAAGATGTCACAAGGATAAGCGGCATTACAGAAGCATCAGCTGCAGAGCAAGCAGAAGACGTCACAGCAGCGCAGACAGAAGCGATTGCTGCTCGTGAAGCGCTGGATAAAGCAAGAAGAGAGCTTGAAGAACTTCCTGCTATAGAAGAAGCCCCTGCCGCTCCAACTGTTGCAGCTCCTGCAATGGCGGCAGAGATCGCAGCAAGAAGAGCTGCAAAGATTGCAGCAGCTAGGAAGATTGCTCCAGGCACATTGGCCCCTGTAACTGCTGTTTCAATCGACGATCTTGTGACTCAGATTTCCACTTTGGCCAGCGAGTTTGACTTCAGCGGTCCAGAAGACAAGCTGATTGAATTCTTGAAAGAGCAGGCAAGAGTAATGGCAAGCTATGACAGAGAGTTGACAGGAGAAGAAATACAAAGGATATTCACTGAATCTGTCAAAGGCCTGAAAAAGAGAGCGAATGAACTAAGAGACCAGGCAGAAAGAGAGAACAATGTTGATCTTTTGGCTTTGCTTGACAAATTAATGACATTGCCTGACGAACCTAAATTTGATGAATTCAGATACCGCGATGTAACTAATAGGATCCGCGATCTTCCAGAAGCCCTTGATGAACTTGAGCAGAAAGCTCCAGGCTATCAGATCTTCGGTTTTATGAGGGATGCAGGCGTTATGTTAACAGGCGCATTGATTAGCAATCCAGAAAGAAATGTCAATGCCATGACAGTGACTAGGGAAACACTTGGGGACTCATATAGCAAAATTACTGACATGATAGAAATCGCACAGGGCATTATCGAAGAAGAATTCGAGCCGAGTATGCGAAGATTATTAGAACAAGAAGTGGCGAACGCAAGAAGAGAAAAGAGGGCATTATCTCCAGAACTAACAAGTAGAATAATTGATGCAATGACAAGTATGACTGCAATGTACGAATCCAAGAATAGGGACGGATCAAAGAGATCAGGCAGCGTGCTTCTGCCTTATGACGAAGACATGTACGGCAAAAAAACAAGCAAGGATGTTCAAAAGATGATTGACAAGATGATTGAAACAGGCGCCGTTCCTTCTGCATTTGCCACAGGCATGGCAAGAGTAGAGGTATTCAATAATTATGACAGGTTCAAATCTGTAACTGCCGCCTTGTTCAGGGAAAAGATGCAGACAGACCCAGAATTCAAGAAGGCAATGGACACTTTCTATGAAAACTACATCAGGAACAAATTGATTGAAGGCGATGTAATAGACGAACAAGGACGTCCAATCATCGGCAAGGCAGTCTTTGTCGACACCTGCTGCAAATCAATACCGTTGTTGCTTGAAATCTTGGTAAATGAAAAGAATCCTGTTGTAGAGACAAAGAGCTATTTCTGGGCCTCAGACTTCACAGATAAAAATGTAATATATTCAAAAGCAGACAGGGGAGCTATGAAAAGGATAGAAAATCTTATGATTTATTCTACAACAGACCCTGAAAGTCTAATAGATAAGCCTAATTTCATGGCACAATTCTATAAAGAAAAGTATATTGACAACATGTACGTCTTGTTCGGACTGCAGAGAGACATATTAATGCGTAAAGAAGCTACACAAACCGCACCAGAAGTCCTTGTCGCAGCAGAGATTGCAGATTTCGAGACAAGAACCGATAACATTATTACAAGAGTTTCACGAAAAGTCAGGCTTCCTTCTATCGCAAATGAATTAAGCAAGCTGGAAATACAATCCTTTAGCTTGCTGTACAGGCTGATGGACAATATGGGCAAGCCAGGCTTCCCAGAGATGGTAGTAAGGTTCCAGATTGTAAAAGACAAATTGAGGGCTGCAAGATACGCATACTCGTCAGGAACAGCTTATGAATTCAAGGAAACTCCATATAAATTAGACCAGACAACAGCAGAAGAGTTCGCGATTGCCCTTGAAAACAGGCTTGTATTAAGGACAGAGGTATTCCAGATCATCTACGAATATCTTTCAGGCGAGAAATTCGATCCTGAAACAACAATGGCTTTCGCTGTCAAAGAAGCGCTTGATGTTGAAGAAAGATTAGAATTATTGACAAGATTAGAAAACAAGCTGACAGAGATGGGTGTCGATAAGAAGATAAGGGATAGAGAGATTGCAGAAGCATTGAACAAGCTTGCAGAAGTTGGAACCAGGGTCCACAGGGACGATGTCATTACTAAAGAGGATGCACTGTACTGGGATTACCACGAAACGCTGCACACAGTATGGGACAATCTGAATGCTGAACAGCAGGCAGAATTCCAGAGAACCCTTGAGGATGTTAAACTAGAGCTTCCAGACGCATTAAAGAACATGCCAGAAGTAAAAGAACTATTAGATAATACAGAAGAATTCTTTGTCGTGCTTGCAACAACTGACAGATTGCCATTGACAAGCACTGGCCCTGAGCAGGACAAATTGATTTCGCAGATTATAATGAATTCGCCAAGCTTGATGGCAATTTTCAATACAGACACATATAGATTGTTCACAGGCATGGCAAAAGCAGTATTGAACAAGGAAGTTACAGTAAAAGAACTGATGCAGCAGAGAAGACCTGACTTGTTCGAAAAGATCGAGAAGGCAAAAACGCCAGAAGTGGCTGCAATATCTGATCTGCAGGATGTTATTTCAAGAGAGGTAGCAAGAGGCGAGCAGCCTATTGCAAAGTTCGACCTAAAGAAATCAGTAGCAAAGATGTTCAAGGACACTAACAACCTTGACAGTGCGATGGCAAACAGCTTGCTGGGTGCAGTATTCAGACTATATACTACTCCAGAACAAGTAGACCAGATGATAGAAGAGACAGAATGGCCTGGTGTTGCAGCTGAAAAAGTGAAAAATGTCAAGGCAAGGCTGCGGCGTTATGCAGATTACATAAATACACTAAGAGACGAGGCAGCAACCAATGAGTTGCTGGAAACAGAAAGACAATTGCCAGAAGCGCAGAGGACGTTCACTCAATTCTATAATACATATTATGACAATTATGCAAGCGAGATAATACTTGTAAGAGCAGTTGATTATGCAGACAAGACACTCACTGACTTGTTCAAAGACATAGACAGGCTGACAGAGGTCATTGCGCAAGAAAACAGGGACATAGTAGAGCTCGAAAGAGGCCTGCAAGCTGCAGAGCAAAGGACTTCTCTTTTGATAGCTCTAAGCAGGATTGACTGGTTCACAGACACAGAAAAAAGCGAATTCCAAAGAGAAATTGTAATGCTTCAAGGATTCATAAGCGAGAGCGAGAAAGAAATTGCAAAGAAGACTTCTGAACTTGCCCAGCTGAGAAAAGAGCTAGATTCAAGGACCAAGAACAGATTGAATGTTGCAAGAATAGTATTAAGGGATGTAAGAGACATTGCGCAAGAAAACAAGGATGCTTTGAGAAAATCGCCTGTCGTGAATAGAAGGCTGAATAATCTTGTAAAACAATATACCTACAGGAATTTCTTGCTGGGATTGACAGACATCGAAAGAAAAGTCATAAAGTCTCTTGCAGTCGAGCCTGATATTGGCGACCAGATACTGAAGCAGCCTACAGAAACCTTCAATATGGTGGACCAGGCACTTGTTGATGATTTCATTACATATCTTGCAAAGATTGGCTACGAATTCACATTAAGCTATAATGTTCCTTCAGACATAGTATTGAAAGGGGAAAATTTCGAAGCAGTATCCAGCCTCGAAAGTAAATTGTCAAAGCTGCCTGAATTGGGAATCAAAGGCAGTGCAGCAACATTAACAGCAAAACTCCAGGCCAATACAAAAACATTGGTTGATGCAGAATATCTCGCTTCAAGCGACATAAATGAATTGAGCAACTTCATCTCTAGACTTGTCAAGGACAATGAAATCATCCCATTGACAGGAAGATTAGGATACGATGATAATTCATTACTGAATACAGTTTATCTTGATCAAAACAACAATATTCTGAGCAATTTCGATCTGAATGCACAGCTGGTTACCTTCCTAGGCGCAGACAACTGGCGAAGAATACCTACAATAATTAACGATCAGACACTGCTTGACTGGAAAAAATTAAGACAGGAAGGAAAAGACAAAGAAGCAGAAGACCTGATCAAAAACAGCCTTGTTGCAGAGTTCCTGAACACATACAGGTACAAGAAAGCTTCAGAAACAGCACTTCCATTGTCTGTATTTAAGGAAGTCGGAAGAGTCATTGCAAAAGAAAAACAAAAGATAAGAGATCTTGCGCGAATACTGGCAGAAGATCCAGACAGCCCACTATCGCTTGAAGAAGCAAGCGAGAAAGGAATCAACATAAAGAAGATACAAGCTGCAAAGAGATTAAGGCGCGGCATTTCAGACAGGCTGATAAGAGAGTTGCAGCTTGCAGAAGTGAGAGCAGAGCTTGTTAAAACTGTTGACGAGCAGAAAAAACAGCATCCAAGGGCGTCTGCTGAAGATCTCGCAAGATTGACCATCCTTTCAGCTGTCTTTGAAAAAGATCTTCCATTAGAAAGTGTTAATTCTGAAATAGCCAAGCTTACTGCACAGGAGCTTCCTGCAGAAGCCAGCAGCATAATCAAGGAGCAGGATCTTGTCAGGCTGATATCAACTCTAACTGATGAATTAGCAGTAGGAGTTCTGTTGGGAGACGAATTGAATATACCTCCAGAAAAAAGATTATTCACTAAGCTCTACCAGGACATCCAGACAAAACCAGCATTTATGGGCTTCGACGGCAAGATTGATTTCTATCGCAAAGTGAATGAATTCAACGAAAGAGCTGAAGAATACAAAAAATTCACAGACGAATCCTTGCGCTTGTTCGAACAAGGACAATTGATGCAGGACATACTCTTGCTAAGAGCAGAAGCAGAATATGGCGGATACCTGGCAGAAGTACATAACCTTAACAACAATCTTGAATTGATATTAGAGGATATAAGAGCAGACTCAAAACAGAGACTATCAACGCTTTTCAGGGTATTGCTAGAGCAGCCAAAAACAGCAGCAAGGAGCCAGGAAATAATTAGGAATTATTATTTGCCTCAAATAAAAGATCCTCAACTTGTCTTGATGCGCGATGAATTGGCAAGCATAGAGAAAAGAATTGCAGGATTAAAAGGAGAAGGCGATTCACAGGACGAGCTTGAAGAAGCCTTAGAGGAGCAATCAGAATTAATCAATGATATGAAAGATCATAAAGAATCCCTCGACTTTGCAGAAAAAGTAAGGGAGCAACTGATTGATTTCATTAAAAAAGATGGACTTTCAATCGAAAAACTTCTTGAACAGGAAGCGTACAGCCAATCCGATCTAGAAGAAACAGCTGTACAAGTTGGAGATAGAATCAGTATTGAAACCCACAATTCTCAACTGAATAATTATGAATTAGTCAATGACCTTGGACAGGAGATCTGGGGCAAGCTTGGCGGCGATAGCAACAGAATGAAGATTTACAGGAACAAGGAAGGTAAGCCAGAAAAAGTCTTGATTGAAGTAGGAGATGCAAGAGGAACTGGCTATGAAGCTGCAATCATCAAGAGATTAAAACAACAAGTCTTTGACTACTTGGAAGAATTCTATCCTGGCTTCAAGGAATTATCGCTTGGCGGAAGATTGACGCTCGTAAACAGGATTTTCACTCAAGTTACAGAAGGCAAGTTTGCAGAGGAAACCGCACAATATGTAGAAATAGATCTAGTCACCAATAACATAGAGTACAGCACAGTCGGCAGGCCAATCTTTGTATTGAAAGCAGACGGAACAGTAAGAAGATTGCAGCCAGTCGAAAAGATAGGTTCTATGGTGATGGGCCAATACAAGGAAGGCTTCCAGTTCGGAACAGGCGCAGCATCCTTGGAAATGGGAGACAGGCTGATATTGTTCTCAGAAGGCATGAGCGAAGGTCTTGAAGAAAAGATCAGAAATGCAGCAGACCTTGACTCTATAATAGATTTCAAGGAAAAGATTCTGGAACAATTGCCAGAACAAAGAAATGATCAGGCAATGACTATAGTGGACATCCTTGAACCAGAGCTGGTAAAAGCACCGACATTCAAGCCAGTTGACAAGGCATTGCTTGACGAATTAAAGAGATATGCAGAAATCGTAGACAGGTCTGGTGACCCTGCAGAGCTCCACAAAGCATATGTCGAAGTCTCTAAACTGCTTGAACCGTATGCAGAATTATCAAGAGAAGAAATCAGGATGCTGGTCGAGATAAAAAGAACAGCCATACTTAAACTATACAAAGATTCAGTAGACCCTGAAATGTTCCCATCCACAGATTATCTTTTAGATCTGTACTATGATCCTACGTCAAGAGAATCCAAACTGACAAGTTTAAGGAACGGCGCAAAAGTTGCAGAAGAACTAGTTAAAACACATCCTGATGCAGTTTACATAGGTCTTCCAAGAGATGCAGACATCATGCTGAGATTCTTGCTTGAACTTCATCCAGAGAAAGCTGACAATGTAGACAGTATGTTGATTAGCAGGCCTTCAATGGGAGGCTTGGCATTATATAATACAGTATTCAAGGACTTCCTTAAAGAAATAGAGAAACATGTTAAAGATACTACTGGAAAGGATCCAACAAAAACAAAAGAAGGTTACGATCTTTTCATCAAAGAGCTGAAGACCAGAATTATGGAAGATGTTGAAGATTTCGAAGCAGGCTTATTGCTTGAAGATACTCCTAAATATAAACGAGCGCAGATCCTGAAAGATCTGTGGGAAGGCATGCTCAAGCCAAAGCTAGAATCTAGCGGCGCAATCGCAAAAGGCAAAGTTGTGTTCGTGGACACCTGCTGCTATACATATCCTCCGTATCTAGAAGCCCTGACGCAGTACTATGCAGAAAGAGAAGGTATAAATATCGAGGCGAAAAGCTATTTCTGGACAGGCCAGTTCGCTCCTGCTACCGGCGTAACATCTGTTGCAGGAAGTGTAGATTCTCATGAAAATATGGAAGATTCCTTTGTTAATGCATTAGTTGTGGGAAGAGACAGCTATGTTAAAGATGTCTTTGTGAACCCTCAATTAAAGATACACGACAACCCTACTGTAGTGCTTATAAGTTTCATCACAGATCTTATAGTGCATAATCTTGCCAAGAAACAGCAGAGACAGATTCTGATAAGAAGCAAGATTTCAGATCTAGAAAGAGAAATCACTAATGTCGAAACAGATTTCCAGATGATAATGGACATGCCTATCGAAGCGCAACAGAAACTAGTTAATGATCTCGAAGGCATGCAGAGGCAATTGACAGCATTGAAAGGATTGTATCCTGACATCATGGAAGGTGCGGTGCTCTCCAAGATTGAAGCATTAGAAAGAAGCATTGCAAATAGAAGGGATGAATTAGAAGAGAGAATGCTCTTTGACATTCCAGAAACAGGAGTAGATGATGCAGAAAAAGCTACGCCTCTAACTCCAGAAGTCACTCCAAGAAAAACTCCAATAAAAGATGTCAGCAAAGTTACCCCTGAACAAGCTGCACAGGGAGAGATGGCAAAGCAGTACAATCTGGATGAGATTGCTGCTGACGGCCAGCCTGTGTGGGCAATTGCAGGAGGTTTCGATTATTCAGGCATCGGAACGCATCCTCTGCAGACATTGGAGAATAGACTGACAGGGGAAAAGATATTGTTGAAATCCGGACCAATGCATACAAATGTAGGAGAATTCTTGTCCCAGAGATTCAACAAGTTGGTTGGAAACCCTGTTGCAGATGAAACACTAGTAAGATACAAAGGAGAGATCAGGCAGGCGATTGGATTCCTTGAAGGATTCAAGTCATTCGATTCTGGTCCAAAAGAAGCAGAATCGTTCTTCATAAATGGAAAAGAAATTGACCTGTCGAAAGAAGCATATGCAAAGATACAAAGATCGTTCTTGATGGACCTCTTAACGTTCAATTATGACAGGACAGCCTGGAACATGATGTACAATGAAGAAACAGGAGAAATTGTATTGATAGATCATGGCGCAAGCTTCATCAGCAGGGCGCAGGGAGGATTCAAAGGCTTCCCAGACAGTATGGACATCGCGCAGATAGAGCACGTTTTAACAAGCCCTCAATGGGGAGGAATAATCAATAAAGCTTACGATGACATGATCGCGGTCATTGACGGAGAAGTAATTGTCAAAGACAAGAAATTTCTGGGAGAATCACTGGACATGCTCGCACAGGTCAGCGATGCGCAGATAGATGCGATTATTGAAGACAGTTTCAAGCAGATACCAATCGAAGAGCAAAGAGCAATTCTAGAAAAAGGATTAAGATCTGTTGAATATAAGAAAGATTACAAATCAGAGCTCGCAAAACAGACCTTGAACAAGATTCTTGATGAATATGATGGAGACATGGCTGCATACTTCAAAGAAGCAATGAAAAAGAGGCTTGACCAGATGCTGACAGTCTTCTCAGGCTTGTTGGGAAGAGAAGCTCCATCGAGACTTGCGCCAGCCGAGATAAAGCCTGTAGAAGTGCTGAAAACAGTTGAAGTTTCTGAACTTGAAGAAATACTAAAAGAAGAGCAGGTCAAGAAGAAAGCAACTGACATATTCGCAAGGAACAAGATAGACATGACTTCTCCTAATGTAAAAGAGCTTTACGATTTCCTAGAATCAAAAGGAAAACGGGCAGAAAGATCAACAACAATTGAGAATAATATTGCAAGGCTTGTTGCATTGAACGAATTCATTGACAGGCAGATAAAAGAAGGCAAAATGCCTACGACAGATCTTGTAGATGCAGGAGAAAGCGCATTCTTCAATGGAAATTATATTGCAGACATAATAGCCAGCACCTACAACAAGAGGGTAAAGCATCTTGAGCTTTCAACTGATTATCTGTTCTTCAACATGAACGATAAGAACAAATTCATCCCGGGTTAATTGAGCGACGAAGTTATAGCTTTAGTCAAGA
>JAHWHE010000044.1 GCA_019323495.1 Candidatus Woesearchaeota archaeon
ACTTTTTCTCCTGCGCATGCACTAAGCACTAGCAGTGAAACAATCAACAATGCAAATAATATTTTCTTCATATGAACACCCCCTTATAATCGCAGAGCTATTTTCCCTTATAAATCTTTCTCTTATAATTTATTTATCAGCAATAACATAGGAATCTTCTATGTTTCTTTCTATTCTTGAAAAGCCTGCCTTCTCTATTCTCTTTATCACTTCTGCTGCAAAATCCCTGCCCTTTGTTATCTGCGGCCTAGGTAAATAATGATATAATCTTCCGCCTGTTTTCAGAACCCTGTACGCCTGCTTGTAATTGTCAAGGGAAAAAAAATGCCCGGACGCTTTTGCAGTTCCTGCATCAAATACGATGAAATTGAACTCTTCATCCTTGAACTTTAAAATCTCTTCCACGATGTCCCCTAGAACCAGCTTGATATTTTTCTTGCTGAACAAGTCCTGAGAATAAGGATTGAGCTTTGCCATCTCAATAACATTTTGGTCGATCTCGACCGTTATGACTTGTTTTGCAGATTTTGCAGCGAGAATCGCACTATATCCAAGGCCCGTACCAGAGTCGAGTATCCTTCCTTTCAACTGGTCTTTATGTAACCTGTCAAGGAAGGGTTTCTTATGCATCGAGGTCCCGCTTACCTTCAATATTGGCCTGTAGCTCGTTGGTTCTAGCTTATACAAAAACCCGGTCTCTTCTGAAAGGAACTGCGCTTTCTGCAGCTCTTTACCAATAAGAACATAGCAGCTATTGTCTTTTTCCCTGATCTTCGGCAGCTTCACAAGCTTTCCTTCAAGGTAAAAGCCGTCCTTTCCTAGCTTGACTTTTGTTTTGCTCAGGCCTAAATCAATAGAAGCATCAAACGTCGAGAGTCCTTTCATTACTGCCTTTGAAATCTTCCTCAGTTCGTTCGAGCTCAATATCGGTCTCATATTATAAGTAAAAAAGAAAAAGTATAAAAAAGTTAGCCTTATCGTTATTTCATGTCTTCGAATTGTTTCGCCAGTTCCTGTGCCTGCTTCATCAGCTCTGTCATGTCCTGGAACTCTACATCTGTCGGAACCTCAAACATCTCGTCACTGAACTTAGCAGGGTCGCATTTTACATTCACTGCCTGCTCTTTCAATGCAGCAGCGCCCACAGGTTTTGTGCCTTCAGGCATGCCTTCTTTTATTTCCTTGTCGAATTTCAGTTTGAACCCTTCTTTTGTGTCAGGATTCCAATTGTACATCATGTCGTCTCTTACCAAGGCTTCATTGCTGCCTTGAGGCGTTGTTGTCGTAGTCCTAATCCTTGTCTCGCCTTTGATGTAAGAGACAGAATTCACTCCTTCGATGTTATATTCGCACTTGTAAGGCACATTCAGCATGAACGCTTTTGCCATGTCAGTGACCAAGCTCATAGGAGTTTCTCCTTTTTTTTCTTCTGTCACTTGGCCTGTTTCTTTTACTGCTTTTTCTCCGCCGCACGCACTAAGCACAAGCAAAGAAACTACAAGCAATACAAACAATAATTTCTTCATATAAACACCCCCGATTGTGTATTTAGTAGAACGAGAAACTATGACTTATAAATGTTTCTCTTTAATTTTAGCATTCACCAATTCTTTCTGCAGTTCTCTCAGCACATTAATATCATTCACATGGTTGCTGAACTTCATCACGCACCTAACCCCTTCCAGTCTTCTGTCAAGCAGGGCGATTGCCCCTAGCCTGTCAACAATCGTGTGGCGCGCGATCTCTGCCGGGCATTTCTCCTGACTGTACCATTCCTCTATTGTTTTTGTTGGCAAGAACACATTCCTCTTGTTAAAACCGTGTCCTAAACCATAAGTAGGGTTCACAAAGTTTGTAAGAAACGAACCAATCCTGTGTGCCATCCAGTCAGGCATGAATTTAAAATACTTTAGATGTTCTGCGTACCGTCTTGCGCCTGCAAGTTCCTTTTTGTAACTTTCTCCATTTATTTCTGTTTCAAAGACTTGCTCTCCTACAGGAGGATATACAGTTGTGGCATGCATCATCAAGCTCTTCACAAAAGGATGAAAAGACAGCTTTTCAGTGACAAATGGCCGCTCAACAGTTGCCAATCTTCTTTCTTTGTCAAGAACAACAGAACCCATATCTTCTAACAAGGAACAAAGTGTTAACTCTTCTTCCCCTGTATTAGGAAAAACTTCTGTGCTTGTAAGACAAGTATTGAATGATATGTATTGGCCAAGAGGACTGCCATTGAAAGGAGGCACTCTTCTCACCATGATGTATGCATTGTCTATGTCATAAGCAAACAAAGTTGCAAGAACATGTTCCACATTTATGATTGCTGCTTTTCCTTCTCTCAATAAGATAGAACGTCTGCAAGGAACAGCATTGTCCAAAGAAGCTTTCACTTCCCCGAAAGTCGTATTGAATACTATGCCAGAATCTGCGCCAGCAGGGAAGAATGTAGCCTTGACAGTGTTTCCGCTGTAGAAGCATCTCCCGTAAAGATCAAATTTGCTCGCAATTGTCCGTTGCCTTTGCATAGGGAGCAGAGTATAAAACGATTTTATAAAGCTTATTACTTCTTTTAAATACTAACAATTCTTTATATACAAACATTCAATCTAGGAAGGCATGGCAGAATTAAAGAAAGTACTCTCGTTCAGAGCTATACTATTGATTACAATCAATTCTATCATGGGCACTGGCATATTCTTCCTGCCAGCAGTGGGCGCGAGAGTGAGCGGACCCGCGAGCATTCTTTCATGGACAGCTTTGGCATTATTGTGCATCTACATCAGCATGTGCTTCGGCGAGCTGACATCGATGTTTCCAAAAGCAGGCGGTGTCTATGAATTCTGCAAGCACGCTTATGGAAGATTTTTCTCGTTCATCATTGGATGGACAACATTCATCGCAGGCAATGTTACTATTGCAATGCTGATTGTCGGCGCAATACAATATCTCCTTCCGGTGAACGCGCCTTTAGTTACAATACCAATCTGTTTGGTTTTCATAGTTATCTTTAACTATATTGCTTTCAGGGGCATGAAGACGAGCGCAGTCATGCTGGTTGCATTCGCATTCATAACCCTGTTAGCAATCCTTGGCCTGGCAATCCCTGGATTATTCAGGATGGATGTTTCTAATTTCACACCATTCTTTGTATTCCCTGCAACGAGCATCTTTGTGACTATATTCCTTATCAGCGAGACATTCTTTGGTTGGGAAACTGCAACATTCCTTGCAGAAGAAACAAAAGACGGAGCAAAAGTGATGCCAAAGGCATTGATCTGGGGAACAGTCATTATTGCAGCAATCTGCCTGTTAAGTGTCATCACATCATTAGGAGTCATAAACTGGCAGGCTTTTGGCCAGAGCGCAGCACCATTGACAGACCTTGCGATGATAAACTTTGGAAGCAAGGGAGCGTACATCTTCACATTGATCACATACATGGCAATCATAGGAAGCGTTGCTGCTTGGATTGTCAGCGAGCCAAGACTGATACTGGCAATGGCAAAAGACAAATTATTCCTGAAACAATTCGCAGCAATACATCCAAAATACAGCACACCGCACAAAGCGATTTTGTTCCAAACCTGTTTGACAATCATTCTCGTTGTTATTGGCGCAGGAAGCTACGAGATGCTGCTGAAGATACTTCTTCCCCTCGTGCTTTTCATGTACGCAATGGTCATGATCAGCGTCCCTGTGCTCAGATACAGGCAGCCCTATCTTCCAAGACACTATAAAGTTCCGCTGGGAAAAATAGGGCCATACTTTGTTGCAGCCATCATGATAGGTCTTATATTTTACTGGATGTTCATGACAGAAGGCGCATTCTCATTGCTAAGGCTTGCGTTCAGTTTCGTGCTGTTGGGAATACCTGTATATCTCTTGCTCGAGCTTTACTATAATCCAAAAGCGATCGAGAAAGTGAATGATTTGCTTGCATATTTTGCACTATGGTTCGAAAATCTCATCCTTCCAAAAATGCTGAGGAAAAGGATAATTGCTCTTCTTGGGAATATCAGAGGAAGGACAGTGCTTGAATTAGGATGCACAGTAGGCACGCTTACAAGGCTTCTTGCAAAAGAGGTAGGAAGCAAAGGAAAGGTTATTGCAACAGACATCTCTGTGAAAAACATAAAAATCGCAAGTAAAAGAATGAAAAATTATTCCCACGTCACAGTTCTCCATCATTCTGATCCAAACAATCTTCATCCTAATATTCCTAATGTAGATGCGGTTGTTGCTGTAGGCAGCCTTGGTTACACAGAAAGGATAAGCAACCTTCTCCAGCAGCTGAACAAGAAGATGGACAAGGAAGATAAACTGTGCTTTCTGGAATACGACCGTTTCTTCAAGGTAATCCCAAACATTCCATGGCTTACAAGCGATGACAGTATAAGGACTGTGTTTAGAAAGAACGGCTTTGAAGTGCAGGTCATAAGGAAGAAAGGGCTGCTCTGGCAGCACATCTATATCTATGGAAAGAAGATAAAGAATGTGTAAAAATCAAAATCCTTATAAATTTAAAAACAATTTCTATTAAACATGAAGTTAAAAATCGAGTGGGATAGGTTTATTTTTGATGCACACCTGCACATAGGCACGTTTGGAACGCAGGAAAACAAGGCAGGCAGCAATTTCGAGATCTTTCAGGACAGGGAATTGCATAATAGCGAAGACATACACAATTTCATGAAACTGCATCACATTGAAAAAGCAATCTGTGTCCCGCACTATACTGCAAAGCCAGAAGAATCTTTTACCAAGTTCAATCCATTGGTATTGCATGCAGTAGAAACTATACCCAACCTATTTGGCGGTTTGTGGGTGAACCCTGCTCAACCATCTCTGACATCGCAGGCGCTTTCTGATTTTTACAACAATGATAAATTAAAAGTGATAAAGATGAATCCCTTGACATGGGGAAATACAATCACACCCGACCCAAAGACATGGCCTGAGAAGTTCGCCCAAAGCATGAAAGAAATCCTGTCGTTTGCAAAAGAGAACAACCTCATCATACAGACGCACACAGGCCTGGGAAACAGTAGCATAAACAAATACGATCCTTTTGTGGACTTCCTGGGTGAAAAACTTGACGGCCTGAAAATTCACTTCCTTCACATGGGCGGGAGCAATGCAGGTCATTTGATGTTTGTCCCGAGATTCATTAATTGGCTTAATCAAGGCTATGACTTTTACACAGACACGTCGCATACAATCGGTTACGCGCCTTGGTATCTGATAAAGGAATGCAAGGAGATATGTCCAAAAGGACTGAACAGGATCATGTTTGCATCTGATGAGCCATGGGGCATTTTCCAGGCAGGGCTAGAGGCTTTGAAAGCCCTTCCATTGGACAAGACCTTGTTCCAAAAAATACTGTATTTCAATGCAGAGAGGTTATACTGCAAAAAATGATCTTCATAAAAGACTATCTGAACAAGATAAAATGGGATGAAAGGATGAAACCTGAAGAATACTCGCTGATTTATCTTGACAGGAATAAGAATGAAAAAGAAGTTCCGTACAATGAAATCCTTGAGATCGGCGACGACTACATAAAGGTGGAAAGAGGCGAAAACAAGGGAGTTGTAGAGATTCCCATGCACAGAATCCGAAAGATTAAAAAGTCAGGCTTTATTGTATGGCAGAGATACGGCACACAGGAAGTATAAATTAAAAAAGAGGTAGAATACATGATTATCCCGCTTGTAGCAGCAATTAGTGGAGCTATTTCATTGATTTTAAGCAAAAAGCTTCTTTCTGAGAAGATAGACTATAGGCTGTTCGCTTCTTTCGGCATGATCCAATTGTTCTTCATCATGCTTTTTGTTTCTCCTATCATGTTCGATGTAAAAGCAAGCATGTTCACAGTGACAAGCATCTTGCTGCTTGTTTTGGTTGGGGTGATAGCTGCAGCATACAACCTGTTTTTCTATCACGGCCTCAGCGAGGACACCTTGGTTGATGCAGAAAGCGTCATCATGATTTCCCCATTGTTGACTACGCTTTTGTCAGTAGTATTTTTTGTTGATGAGAGAAATCTTCTGATCATAATCCCTGCGATTGCAGCGGGCGGCGCATTAATATTCTCTCACATAAGAAAACACCATTTGATTTTCAGCAAGGGCGACGAATACCTATTGCTGTCGTTAGGCCTGGTTGCTATAGAAGCATTGTTCATTAAATTGCTGTTGAGAAGCTTCATGCCGTTCAGCGCATATTTTCTTAGGGTAGCTATTGTTGCATTCATCTTATGGGTTATTGTAAGGCCGCAATTCACTAGACTCTCATTCAAAACAATAACCAAGATGGCGATATTCAATGTTTTCGTGCTTATCAGCTTTGTGCTTGTTTATTCGAGCTACAAGATTCATGGAGTAGTATACACCACTTTGATAATGACACTCCTGCCAGTCATGGTGATAAGCTGGGCATTCATAGTTGATAGAGAGAAACTACAATTGAGGAAATTCATTGCGATTGCAGTCATCCTTCTCAGTATTTTCGCGGTTCAATTTCTGCTTGGAAAATAATTAAAATCAAGAATAACTATTTTGAGGAAATCTTGAAACTGTTTCACTTATGGCTTTTGCAGCATCGACATCTACAGTTAACCCATAATCTCTAAGAATACTAGTTAATTCTGCAGAGGTAGTAGCCTGCGCATTGACAATCTGAACAATGTGTTCATCTTCCAGTCCTGGAATTTTCAAATCATGCAATGCATCACAAAGCCTTTTCGTCTGCTCAGGCGCAAGGATCATGTAAACATGAGGATAGAGAATCTTGCTCCAGCTCTCTAGACCAGCCACTATGCCTTTCTCAGCCACCATCGCATCAAGAGGAACTAGTCTTCCTTCTAATTGATCTGGCTCATTTGTTTCAATGTCAGGCCTGCCCCCTTTTATCAGGAACACAACTCCGAAATGCACTTTTCCCACGCTGTTGCTGTCGTCATTTATGTAGCCAATTACTTTTGGCAGTCTGTCTCTAGGGTAAGTGACTTCTTCGTCGAACTCTCTCTTCATACCTGTCCATAACGGTGACGCAAATTGTTCAGGGCTTACCCCAGAATTAAGAGGCAGCCTCCAAAAGCGCGCATTTTCTCGCAGAAGTCTTTGTGTCTTCTCATCCTCTGCATCTTCTGGATTGATGTGCCCGCCTATGCCGATCGAATAAAGATTGTGAAGTCTCTGCTCTGTGCTTCCTGTCAGCCGCTTCATCAGGAAAATATACGGACGCCCGTGCTCAGAGTAAGTGAAAACGCAGTAAGGGATAATCTGCTTCCTGTTAGGATTGTTTTCAACAACCTGCCGTATTGCGAATTGCGTGCGGTTAGGATCATAAATAGTATTAAGAAAACCTTTGTTTGCTGCTTCTGCACTCAGAAACCCTTCAAAATAATGATCGTGCTGTGGTCCGAACAGATGGCTCCTGTCAACTACTAGAACTTCCTCTGCTTTCTGGCCAGGCAATGTTATCAGCTCTATCTGTTCTTCTGGAATGTCATCTCCTATTAATTCTTCAGAAGCTTGGGCTGCATTAGGCAGGGTTCCTGCTTGTCTCTCTGCATTCTTCTTCTTTTTCTTCTTTCTTGACATAGTTCCCCCTTTATAAGAGAATATTTAGGACTATAAAAAGTTAATGCTCTTGCTGTCGGAATTTCTACAGGCACTTCAATTCGCCTGTGATCTTGTCGATTTCCTCTTCAGAAGCAGGCCCTATTGCTCCGCAGGTCATTG
>JAHWHE010000045.1 GCA_019323495.1 Candidatus Woesearchaeota archaeon
AACCCTGTCCTGTGAGATAAGCAAAATTCAATATAGGCGAGAAGATGTCTGCCAAAGGATTTTCTGCGAATTCTCCTCTTCTTAATGCAGAACTATGGTCTGCTAGGTTTTTCTTGACAGCTGTAGCTATGTACTGATACTGACCTTGCCTGTCAGCAATAAGGTTCCTGTAGATCTGGTTCCATATGCTTTCGATTCGGCTGTACGGCATTTCCATCAGTTCTTTTATATCCTCATCTGTCAGGGTAACTTTTGCTTCGGTATTGATCAAATCAATACCTGTTCGGAAATCGCCTGTCCTTATGGCTTCAAGTACAGCTTTTAATAGCCTTGTTTGCCTCTCTGGCTCGAAAGTCTGGGTCCTTTCTGTAAACCTTTCAGCTGAGGTCTTCATCAACTCCTGCAACGGTGCAGAATCTCCTGTTGTCTTGTATTGTGATAATGCTGTCAGGAACGAATTTAGCTGCTTGGTTTCTGTCTCTGTCTTTAATGCATCCCTTAATCTTAAATCGGTTGTCCGTGAACGGCTCTCTGCCATAGAGACCCTTGCCTCTAGAGCGGCAACCTGCTCTGGCGTCACTGCGGGCGCAGGCGGTACTGCAGGAGCTTCTCCTATTGCTGGAGGTGCAACTTCTTCAACAGCGGGTGGGGCGATTTCTTCTTCGATTGCAGCAATTTCTTCTTCAATCTCTGCAACAGCAGGTTCTAGTTTGTTTATCTGTTGATCTACTTCGTCGAAAGCGAACCTAATAACATTTGTTTTTGGCATTTCTTCAATTTCTGTTCTAAATGTCGCAATGTCTGCTTTTAATCTTTCAATATCTCTTCCAACCTGTTCTGCATCTATCCTTCCTTCTTCAAAGCTCTTGACAATCTCATTATAATTATTAATCAAGGAATTGACTCTCGCACCCATCATAGGAGCTTCTGCTGTAATTTCAGGAGCAAGCGTTTCTACTGTTCTTTCAATAGCCCTTTCTTCAAGACCTGCGACTATCTCTGGAACAGCTGCTGGAAGTGCTGCAACTGGAGGTGCAGCAGGTATAGCTGGCGGCGCTAATATTCTTTGTTTCTCTTGCGCTATTACCTGGTCTAGTTTTCCTGTCTGGGTCATCATGTCCTGCATATTGAATACAAGGGTTGCCCTGTCAGGCGATTCAGAAAGCATATTGACTCTTTCTGCAACAGGACCCATCCTATTCATTAGAGCATCGAGATCGTTCTTAGCTTGTCCTGAGTTGTAATCTGGATTTGTTTCATAATTCTTGACAAGCAGGTTATAATCTTCTATCAAAGTATTTACTTCTCCTGCAAGCGCTGCTTCTCTTGCTTCCATTTCTGCAATGTCTTCAAGAGCCAGTCTTTGCAGTTCTTTATCAACTCCTGCAGTATCAAGATCAAGGAATCTTTCTTCTGCAACCAGATTTTCTCTTTGTGTTTCTGGCAACAGGTCTCTTATGTTGCTGTTCTCCTGCAACAACAACGAGTTGTCTCTTACCAAACCTAGTTTTTCCATCTGTAATGCGAATACTTCATATTTCATTTCAACCTGGCTTTCTGCATCATAGTTAGGCATATCTGTCTCAATCTGCCCTAATCGGTCTTCTATTTCATCAAGCCTTGCTTGGTTATTTCTGATAGCTGCAATATTGTTTCTGAATATGTCGCCGACTTCTACGGCTCTTTCTGGTGTTATTGTTTCTCTTGAGATTTCTTCTCCGTTGAATTCGATTGTTCCGTCTTTTGCTTTAGTTACTTTTGCTTCTACTTTTGGTGCTGCTGTTTTTAGGACAACTTCTGGCGGAGCCCCTACTGAAAATTCATTATAGCTTTTTGCATCTCTCATTACTTCTATGAATTCTTGCAGTTCCCTGAAGTTTTTGGCTTCAGGCAGCGGCCTAGCTTCGCCTGCTTTTCCTAATTCTATTGTTCTTTTTGAATAATCTGACATATCTAGCATGCTTCTCTGAGTTTTTGCATTCAAGTTAAGGAAGTCTTTTGAGAACAATTCGCTTGTCTTGATTGTCTTTCCGTCTATCACAACTTCAGACTTCAATCTGTACGGTTCGCCTGTTCTCGCATCTATGTCAAAGAACTTATCTAATTCTATCTTTAGTCTGCCTCTTCCGTTACTATCGTATAATACAGATCTTGCTTCTACACTTCTTGCAAGCTGTTCCTTGAAGAAGTTTGAATTGCTCTCAAGCTTGTTTGCCAATGAATTGGTTGATTTGCCGAAGCTCGATTTTGTATCTGTTGCATATTGTCCTTTGCCTTCTATGTGATTATTGAATAGTTCTTCCAATCTTTCCAATATTACTCTTTCATGCGGTGAAGCAGTTGCTTTTGCATCTCTTATTACATCCATTCCAAGAACATCTACAATCTTCATGTCATTCTGCAGATTGCCTTCCTTAATCTTTACTAAGCCTTCAAGCATGGTTTCCCTGACGAGTTCTCTGACTGTTCTTGGCGCGTCTTCGCCTACAGACGCAACTTCGAAGTTGTCCCATTCTGCCCTCTTCCTGCCAAGCAATTGTTCTAGAGATTCTATTGTCATTCGTCCATCGACAACCGCTTTGAATGTTACTCTGCCTTTCTTGAATGCATCTGGATGTGAAGGATCTAATGCTTCTCTTCTTGCGATCTCTGCTGCTATCTCTGCTTGTGAACTGCCCCTCATCTTGTTTTGCAATAATGATCTTTCTGTCTTTATGTCGAGAGCTTCCCTCTCATTAGTAACAATCTTGACTTTTTCTGTAGGGTGATCCATGAATGCCATCTCGACTTCAGAACTACCAACAGTTCTCACATCGTATTGGCCAGTTTCTTTGTTATATTTGTATTCATAATATTGTCCTCCTGATTTGCTTGTGTCTCTTATGTATAACCTTTCTGTGAATGGCTCTCCTCTCGCAGCCCGTCTCGCTTGCTCTGGAAGGAACTCATCTAAGTATTGCCTGACCCTTGCACTGTTTTCTGCGCCCCTACCTACTATTTCAACGCCTTCGATATCCATCGCAACATCTCTTAGATTATCAACTTGTGTTATTCTTCCTTCAAGGTCAGAATTTCCTTCGTACGCTCTCTTAATCAGCTCTGCTCTCTCAGGCGTTAGATCCCTGAGCAGCTGATCAAGCATTTGCGGCTCGACATATCTGGCTATTCCCAATTCTGAAACTTTAGTGATTCCTTTGCCGAAATTGGCTTCCAATGACTGCATCTCTAATTGCTCTGTAGCTGTCATGAATATCTTCTTTCCTTCTATTTTCTTGGTTATTTCAGCCAATGTGATTTTTTTACTCTTTGTTGTCACTTCCAAATCCAGCAATTCAGCAGCTCCTTTTTTCAATGTCAAGCTATGCAATAGTGTTTCTAATGTAGCGTCTCCAAAGCTCAGTTCAGGAGCTACAACCCTATCAATAACAGGAACAGGCCTTCTTGTTTTCGCTTCAAGTTTAGTATTAATCTGGTTTAATTCTGCTTCTGTGTATTCATTGCCTGTCAATTCTCTTAATTCTTCTAATGTGACTTTGCCATTTTTGGTATGACTTTCTATTATCTGTTCCATGGCATTTTGGCTGACTTTCCTGTTTTGGGATTCAAGTATTGTTTGTGCTTCTTTTGCCTCTGTATATACTTTATAGTTGGCGTCTTCTGTCCAAGTCATAACATCTCGCAGTTTATTCAGAACTTCCATTTCGATTGAACCTTTTTTAATCTTGATTCCTAGTTTCTGTTCCATGGCTTCTTTAAACATCCTTTCTGCTTCTGCAGAGAATCCTTCTGAAGCTTCTCTTGATCTTCTTCCCTTTTCCAATGTGTCTAGTTCTCTTTGTCTTTCACTGAAGTCCTTGCCTTCTTGTTTTAATTTTTCAATCTCGTTCTTTATTTCGTTAATTCTGTTTAATTCTTCTTTGAATTGCTCTCCAGATTCCTTGAACAATCTTGTTTTTCCATCCCTGCTGAACTCCCTAAGAGTGAATCTTCCTGCTGTTTCATCATATATAACGAATTCTTCCATGACATCTTTCAATGCTTCAATTGCTGCTACTCTTCTTACTCCTTCTGGTGTCTTGCCTTGCCTGATTGTTTCCATTGTGATCAATAAATCATTAGCCTTGTTCACTAGATGTGCTTCGTCAAACAAGTTAGTTGATTCTTTTTGTATTCTTTCAAGGATTCTTCGCGCAACATCTCGCTCTAATGGCGTACCGGTCTCCATCTTCATCTTCAGGTTCTGTCCTGTGATGTAATCAAGATACAGCACTCTTGAGTTGAGCACCTTATTCATTGTTTCAAGCGTCAATCCGCCTTCTTCTATCAGTTTTGCAAGATCAACAACATCGCCTTCCTTGCCTTCTGCATATCTCTTTCCTTCTCTCATAGGCTTGCCTGTTTTTTTATCCATCACAAGCTCGCCATTTTCAAGCCGTATCTCTTTTCCTTCAACCCATTCCCTAGTAGCTTCATAACCTCTTTCTCTCGTTGGAGCATTAGGCTGCCAAACAGTAATTTTTCCTGCGCCCCGACTAAGTTCGTACAGGATGAATCCAGGCGTAAGGACTGCTGTTTTGCCTACGCCTGTTGCTGCCTGCAATAGAATATTCTGGCTGCTGTGAACTTCCATTAGAGCTATTGCCTGTTTCGCTTCAAGAGCTTCTATGCCCATTGTTTTTTCAAGATTGGTCATCTCTTGATTGAATTCTGTGATCTGCTGCTTGATCCTGTTCCTTGCTTCAACAATGTCTATGCCTTCTTTTCTTGCTAGCTCTTCTGCAAGTTTATCATAAACTTTTTTCTGTACTTCTGAAGCTTCGTCATATTCTGTCATTCTATTCTTTTGTTTTGCAGGATCTTTCGGATCTGTAAATAGATCTGATTTGTCCTTGACAGTCAAGTCTTTCAACTGGTCTGGCCTGAATATGTCATTTATTCTCTTGTAGCTTTCAGCAGTGGCTTCAGCAACCCGAATCATGGTTTCTTGCGCACCTATATTATCCATTAGCATGTCATAATAACTTTCGCCTATTTCTCCTTTGATGTTATCAAGATAGCTTTTCTGCATTTCAAGAAGATCTTTTTCCATTGCTAAAATTTCCCGAGCATGTTTTTCCGCGTTTTCAGCATAATTTGGATCCATCTTTTCTTTGACTGTCTCTTCTAATTCTATTCTCTGTTTCTCCAGCTCTGTTTTTCGCTGGATTTCTTCTGGAGACAATCTCTTGCCCTGCTTCATTAGTTCCAATTCTTTTACTTGGAGATCCATCAGTTCATTGTAAGTCTTGTGTAGCTTTCTTTCTGCGTTAACTGCTTCGTTCTGTTTTACCATGCGCTTCAAGCCTTCTATCTTCTCTTTCATGACAGAAGCTTTTTGCGCTGCAATATCCGCATCTGCGCCTTCTGGCATTTTTGCATCTGATTTCTCCATCTCTGCCAGTTCCCTTTCCATGCTTTCTATTACTTTCTTCTGCGATGCAATCGCGTCATCTGTCGCGCCTTCAAGGTATTCGCCGTCTTTTATGTTCCTAGGATTTGTAAGTGTATTCGCCTGCTCGTATTTTCTGATCAATTTGTCTGCGCTTTCAAGCTGCGCCTGCAGCAAGTTCCTTCTGGTTTCAAATTCTTCTCCGCTCAATCTTTTATTTCTGAATTCCTGCCTCAAATATTCCAGAGAAGCTTCCATCTCTGCTCTTTGCGCTCTTGCAATCTCTAATGATTCTCTTGTATTAGGCCTTGCTTTATCCTGCGTGTATTTGTTTTCTAATTTCTGCGCAGCCCTTCTCTTTTCTATCATACCCATTTCCGCTTCAATAAGCGCTCTTTGCTCAGGCGTTTTTGCTTTTTCTAACTGGGATTGCAGTTCATTAAGCCTTTTAGAATCAAAGCGGTCTAGCTCTTTTTGCGCCGCTTTTTGCGCCTCAATTAATTTAGGTATGTCTTTGATCTGTCTATTAATAGTTCTAACTTCTGCATCTGTATATTCGATGCCTGTCAATCTTTCCAGTTCTGCTTTAGTAATTTCCCCTTTCTTGAATATATCTTCTCTTATTTCTGCAGTTATTTTTAGCTTTCCATCCCTGCTAAGCACTTTTTCCAGTTCAGCTCTCCTGTCGATATTTACTGTTCTGTCGCCTGCTGATTGCAGTACTTTTTCCAAGCTGGAAATTTCTTTCATATTTCTATTTATTCTGCCAACTTCCGCATCGGTATACTTTTGCATTTCATAAGTAGGAAGCACTTCACGAATCAACCGTTCTAATCGTGCTTTTGAAACAGTGCCTTCTTTCAGAATGGTTTCTATTATTTTTTGATCTACGGGTCTTCCACCTTTTTCAAGAATATTTCTTATCTCTGTCCTTAAGTCCATGATCTGCCTTGTTGTTTTTGTGTTGCTCGTTTTTGCAGTCGTAGTTCTTTCCCCAACTGCGCTTCTGGTTTCTGTTACTTTTTGTTCGAGAGTCTGTCGTAGGGTTTGTTCTTTTGTGACTGTGGTGACTTTGCCTCTTAACATTCTTGCATGGAACATGCCCGCACCTTTCATACCTAATATGAAGACACCATTGCTCACAAAACTTCTTCCGACATTATCCCAACTAAATTCTTTGCCGTGTATTGCAACTTCTGTTGCTTGTTCAACGCCTACAAAGAACGCAACCTCTGCAGTAAATGCGATTGTCTGTCCAGCATAAGTTCCTATTACTCCACCTGCGCGCGAACCAATCCATGGAGCCATTTTTCCCAAGGTTCCCATTCTTCCCACAAAAGAGTGCGAATAGGTGCCCAAGACTTTTAATGAGCCCATGATGAACATATTATGCAACACGTCTTTGCCAAAAGTCGCAAAAAATTCTTCAGGCGTAGCCCCTACTGACGGATCTGCCTTTGCAATCTGCCATCCTTTGTGCAGAGTTGTGAATACTAATGATTCTACTGCTAAACCTACGACTCTTGCAGCGGCTCTTCTGAATAATGTTCTGCCGCCTGCCAATATAGCTGCTCTTGCAGCGCCGCCAGCTGCCATTGCAAGACCGCCTGTAAGTACAATGACAATGAGTTCAAGGACCAATCCCAAGTTCAATATCTCGTCCAGCCAGTGGCCTTGGTAGTATTCAAGAGTCTTGAATTTGAAATCATCTAGCTTGACTGCCTGCAATCTTTCTGGCTTGAAATAACCAGATGCTGCAATCAGTCCAAACGACTGCAGTCTTTCATATGCTGTCTTATCCGTTCTTTCTAATCTTGCGACTGATTTTTTATCTACCTCTGTTCCCATCTCCTCCTTGATCGCTGCAAGGGCTCTTCTAAGAACTGCGAGCCTGTTTTCTTTTTGATAGTCAGGGATTTCAGCTTTTTCAAGGTCTGCAATGGCTTTTTCTAGTTCAGAGATTCTTGCTTTGTAAGTTGCCTGCTCTTTCTTCCTTGCCTCTATCAATTGCCCGACAGCCTGCCTGAGGCTTCTCATCTTGCTCTTTTCCAGGCTGTATAAGTAATCCTGCTCTGCGAATCCTCTATTTAATGCGCTGCCTGCTTCTTTCCAAAGGCGCACAAGGCCTTGTTTGTAAAGGAAGTCTTTCAGATCATTGAAATTATTCATGTTGATTCTGACATATTTCTCTTTATTGTAGTCTGCCATCCATTCCTGATTCTGAAGCACTGCGTGGAATGCCTCAAGCTGTCCTGTCAAATGATCTGCCTTGATATCTCCTTCTGCATCTGCAGCTGCTGCTTTATTTGTCGCTTGTATTAAGCTGTTGGACATTTGCTGCAATGTTTCTTCATAATACGCGATCGCTTCTTGGGCAACCCTATATTTCCTGAATGTCATAGGATTGTGGCTTGTTGCTGTAGAAAATGTGTTGTGTTCGTTAATGTCCTCTACTGGCCAGCCATACTGCAGGATTCTCTGATATCTTTCGACTTCTTGAGCCTGTGCCTTGGCCAAGCATCTTTCAAAGCTATCTTCGCATAATTTTTTGTGCTGCAATTCGTACGCTTTTACCCTGCGCGCGATCCTGTCGAACTGTTCTTTCAATATCCTGTATCTTTCAACCTGATATGGCTTTCCATACTTTCTGCTCTCTGCAATATCTTCCTCAAACTGTGCAACACTTTCCATAATATCATTGTGAAGGTTGGCAGCAGTAATCGCATCAACTTTTGCAAGATTATCTGCATAGAACTCGAACTTAGCAATCTCTCTTGCCTGTATCCTTTGAAGTTCAAGTATCCTGTCTTGGTAAACAGGGTCTTTTCCATTAGGATCTCTATTATTAAGATTTGAAAGCCTTGTCTCTAGATCCTTTAATTCTTCCGTTAAATCTGTTATTCTGCCACTAATATAGTCTTTAGTATCGTCACTGTACTCTGCGGGCTTGGTTGCAGTGTCTCCATAGAGAGCCATTGTCTCTCTCAGGGCAGCATCTTCTATCAGCTGGCCCCTCTGGCTCTCCACTGCAAGTATCCGTTCAAGGGCTTTTTTCCTGTATTCTCTGTCCTGGCCGTTGTGTTTTTCCCTGTATTCTGAATCTATATTGAATCCAGATGCACTCATCTCTCTTTCTATTATTGAATCGATGTCTTCTCCGAAACGCTCTTCTCTTATTCTTTCCTTTAGACTCTCAAGAGCCCTTGTTGTATCGCTTATCTCATCACGGATATCAGAAGATGTGCCAGGCGTTTCACCAAGTGCGATCAAAGCCTGCTCTAATTGAGATGCATATTCTACTACCATGATGCCGTCTGTGATTCCGTTCAGATTTTTGATTTCTACTAAAGCATCCAAAGCAGTCGTTATTTCTTCTCTAGTTACTGATTCGGGCTTTGTTTTTATCCTGTTGAGAAGTATGAAAACATTTTGTATTCTTCCTTTAACGAATTCATCCTTGAATTCTTGCAGACCCCATTCTTTCATTACTTCTTCTAAAGCAGCTGTCCATTCCTGGCTCGAAGTAACTTGTGTTCTTGAATGCTGTTCGTATTGCTCTGTAAGGTATGCTGCAGCTGCAAACTCTGTCTCAAATTCTAGTCTGTCCCTCAGCATCTGCATTGCCAATGCTCTTGTTTTTTTGCGGAAATCCTGTTCTAACGAATCTAATCTTTGCTTATAGTTTGCAACCTGAGCTTCCTTTGCTTTTCTTTCTTCAGTCTTGTATGCCCTGATTTTCTTCAAGTCCTGTTGCGCGATCCTGTGCGCAATTTCCATTGCACTCATCTGGGCCATTATACTGTCAAGCTCAGCTTGTCTAACAGCGTAAGCGCTCTGCCTTTCGATGTCTGCTTTGGAAGCAACACTGCCCCCTCCTGTCTCAGCCAAAATGTCATTAGTATTTGCAATGAGAGTTATAATCTGCGATCTTAATGCTTCGAGTTTTTTCTTATCATCTCCTGTCGCCTGCTTGAAGCTTATGTCATTCTCGAGTCTTGCGAGAATCCTTGCGTATTTCTGCTTGAGCTCTGCTTCCCTTCCTCTCTTAAATTTAATTACAGGTTCATATTTTTTGGTGGCAGGATTATATGTTCTTCTTGTTTCTGCATCTGATTTTAGAGCAACTGTTGTTTCTCTAAAAGTTCTGTCTATAACTGCTTTATTTTTCTCAGCTTCGACGCGCGCATCATCTTCTGCAATTTTCTTTTGCAGTGCCTGCTGCGCTTTCACGAGCTCTCCATAGTCCTGCTCAGGCAACTTGAATTCTCCTGCAGCTTCATCAAATCTGAATTCCCTATCATAATCTGAAATTCTGCTTGAATATGTCTCTAAACTTATGGCGCCTGAGGCGTACAATTGGTTTAGTTCCTGAACGTACGCTTGCCTTTGCAAAAGAATATCGTTTCTTGCTTCGAGTTGTGATAACAAAGTTTTTTTGCCATCTTTTTCTATGGCAACTTCATTTGTGCCGAACAAGTCGCTACTTTTTATTCCATTTATATTAGCTAGTAATGTTCTCTGTTCTGCCAGTCTTGTTCTCGCAGCTGCTAATTCTTCTGATTTCTTTTTATACGCATCTGCAACAGGACCTGTTTCCTGCACTTTTTTCTGGTAATTAGCTATCTGCAGGTCTAATCTTTCTGCTTCTTGTTGCTTCTTTCGCCAATTCGCATCGGTAGTATCTACTTGTGTACTGGCCTCTTCATAGCTCGTTCTTTCTTTACCGCATTGTCCAGGAGTTTTCTGTTCGCAATTAGTAAGGGCTGCGTATGCAGCAGAACGCTTATCCATGGCTTCTGTGAATGATTTTGCCAAAGCATCAAGATTTATCTTCTTTCTTTCTTCTGTCAATTGCGTTATTCTTAATTCATCGCCCCTGATATTGGCGAATTCTTGCGAAGCCTGTAGGATCATCTTGTTCAGTTCTTCTTCCAGAGCTGTAACTTCTGATTCTGTTGCACTGATGCTGTTTCTAAGATTTTCCTCAGACCTATAAGTTCCAAGAGCGGTTTGAATCTGTGTTTTTGCTTCATCGCTTAATGCGCCGATCCTTGTGAGATCGTCGATTGCATCTTGGATCTGTCTCTCTTTGTATCTTGTAATGTCGGTTTCTAGCTGCCCAATTTCTTGGGCATTCTTTTCAAACTCTGAATATACTTCCTGGAATTCACTTCCTACATCTTCCATGTCCTGATATGCGCTGTCAACAGGTTCTATTTCATATTGTGTGCCAACAGCTTCTGGTTTTTCCTTTAGCGCTACTTCAATACTTGTCTTTTCCCCATTTGCATCAAGAAGATAATACCTGTCGCCTACTTTGACAACCTTGTCTGATGTTCCAGCTTGAATTTTATCATATTCTGCTTGGTTTATTCCGTCCTTTTTCGGATCCAAACCAGTTTTAAGAGCTTCTGTAAGAGGGCCTAAAATCACCAATCTGTCTCTTAAAAGTTCTCTTTGCTTTTGAAGAGCCTCGATTTGCGCGAATTTTTCATTAATATACGGACTAGCCCTAATCCTATCAGGATTTGTCGCATCTATATATGCGAGCTTTAATCTCTTGACCCTGATTTCTGCTTTTAGCCTGTCTATTCTTTCCTTATCTTCAGGAGATACTGTAACTGCTGCTCTTCTCGTTTGTGCATCTGCAACTTTTGCTTCCAGTTCTGAAATTCTATCTAGATCATTTTTAAAGGATGGCTCGTAAATAATTTTTCCTTCCTTATCGTAACGTCCTGCAACTGTAATTATGCCTTCAGCTTTCACTGCAGCCTGCGCAGTTGCTAGTCTTTCTTCAAGAGTTGCTATCTCTGTTCTGTATTTTTCTTCCTGCGCCCTGGCGTCCTCTCTTGAAGGGCATTCAACAGCGGCACCAGTAATGTCAAGTATTGCAAAGCTTGTAATACTGATTCCACAGTACCTCATCATGACTTCTGCATAATTCCTAAATGATTCTTGAGTTTTAACTAATGCTTCTTCTGCAACCTGCGCTTTGTTCCAGACCTCCATCTTTCTTTCGTATGTTTGTTTCCTTTCACCTAGTCTTTTCAATTCTTGTTCTAGATCTCTTTGGGCTATTCTAAGTTCTAAATCCAAGCCAGGAGCATCCATCATCAGAAGCTGCATTTCTTTTTCATGTATTTCCTTTTCCAACTGCTCTGCAAGAACTGCGTTTTTCGCGTGGAACTCTTCCATCACAAATTGGCCGTACTGTTCTGTATGGCTTTGGCTCAATTGTCCATAAACTATTATTTCGCCTTTTTTAGTTTCATAAATATCTCGAATCTGGCCTGTCTCATAATCTATTATAACAGAATGTTCATTGCCATTGATATCAGTATATGTGGTGAAATCCTTCATCCTGATCTGCTCGCCAGCACTAATAAGAATTTCGTTTACAATAGAAGGATCAAACTTATCTGAATCAAATCTGCCAAGGGCGCCAATCTTATCATTTAGCTCTGCAATCATACCTCTTTCTTGATCTGTGAGATAACTATTTTGATCATCTCTTATATTCTTGATTTCATCTTGATTAAATGCTATTGACTTATCTATGCTTTGTATGCTTTCTGTTAAGCTAGCTATAGTGCTGTCGAGTTCTGTCAACCGTTTAATTTCTTCGTCAGTACGATATATCTTTTCTGATAATCTTTTCCTTTCTTCTTCTGCATCTGCTAATTTATTTTGTCTGTCTTCTTTTATTTTCCCTAGTGTATCAATTTGTTCCTGATGCGTATCAATTTTTTCTTGTGCGTCAGGCTGCAAACCCACCTTCTTTGCTCCGTCTATAATATCTTTCTTTTCACCTTCCAATTGCTTCTTTCTTCTTTCTGCTTCTTCTTTGAAATTAAGCTCATGTGCGAACCTTTCTTTTATCTCGCC